>JAUQWQ010000229.1 GCA_030835085.1 Ignavibacteria bacterium | reverse complement strand
CTGACGGTTTTTAATGACGGCAGGCGAGCCATGCCGCCTACAATTTTTTCAATCCTCGTTTTCCCGCTCCACGATTTTAGTTTCTATAGCACTTACATGCATTTAAGAATAATCTACTTTTCCAGGTTGGACGAACATTCTATTCGTGGCACGAGGGTACCATAACAATATTCAGTTTAAATGCTTTAAACGTAATATTTTATAGTAATTTGAGAAAGAATTATTCATATTAAGAGTTGTAAATTTTGAGTATTTTTGTAAATAATTTTAAATTTCCATATAACAAAACACATACATGGCAGAAAAATATTTAAACCTGATAAACGGTGAGTGGGTTGAACCATCAACCGGAAAGTATATAGAAAACCGCAATCCCGCGGATAAAGATGATCTAATCGGACTATTCCCTGCTTCATCAGAAGTAGACGTAAACAAAGCTGTTGCAGCGGCAAAGATAGCATTTGAAAAATGGCGTTTGATTCCCGCGCCAAAGCGCGGCGATGTATTAAAAATAGTTGGTGATATGATGCTCGCGCAGAAAGATGATATTTCATTCCAGATGACACGCGAAATGGGCAAGGTGTTTGCTGAAACGAAGGGCGATACACAGGAAGGTATTGATACAGCATATTACGCAGCATCGGAAGGCAGAAGATTATTCGGTCTGAATGCACCAAGTGAATTACCAAATAAAATGAATTTAAGCTTCCGCGTACCGATTGGCGTTGGCGGATTCATCTGCCCCTGGAACTTCCCAATGGCAATACCGACATGGAAACTCTTCCCTGCTCTTGTTTGCGGAAATACAGCAGTATTCAAACCTGCTGAGCTTACACCGAAAACAGCTCATACACTTGTTGAAATAATTGACGCAGCAATGCGCGAAGTTTTAGGAAAAGATTATATCCCGGGTGTGATAAATTTAGTCCACGGAAAAGGCAGTGTTGTGGGTGAAGCTATCACAAACCACGAAGATATTGACCTAATCTCATTCACAGGCTCAACTGATGTTGGCAAACGCATTAATGCAGTTGCGGGCGCTTCGCTGAAAAGAGTATCACTTGAGCTTGGCGGCAAGAATGCGCAGATAGTTATGGATGATGCTAACCAGGATCTTGCACTTGAAGCGGTTTTATGGGGAGCATTCGGAACAACAGGTCAGAGATGTACAGCAACATCAAGATTGATATTACATGAAAAAATTTACGACGAATTTATAAAGAAGCTTGTTGCAAAAGCAGGTAAACTTAGACTTGGCTATGGTAACGATAAAGGCGTTGATGTGGGACCATGTGTAAGTGAAAGCCAGCGTAACAGCGTAAACGAATATGTACAGATAGGCAAGAATGAAGATAAAGCAAAACTTGTTCTTGGCGGTGAGTTCGCAACCGATGGCACCCTTTCAAAAGGATGGTTCTACAAACCAACAATATTTGTTGATGTAACCCCGGAAATGAGGATCGCAAAAGAAGAAATTTTCGGGCCGGTACTTTCAGTTATAAAAACCACAGGACTTGAAGATGCAATTAACATACTGAATAACACAAAGTACGGCTTATCATCATCAATATTCACAAATAATGTTAATGATGCGTTTACCGCAGTACGCGATATAAAAGCCGGTATTACTTATGTGAACGGTGCGACTATCGGCGCGGAAGCTCATATGCCTTTTGGCGGAGTTAAGCAGACCGGTAACGGTCACCGCGAAGGCGGCTGGACTGTGTATGACTTCTATACGGAGTGGAAGGCAGTTTATATTGATTATTCAGGCAAACTGCAAAGAGCGCAGATTGACAATTATTAAGACAATTATCGATTAACAATCAGTAATTAACAATAAGCCGGTTTTGCCGGCTTTTGTTTTTATTTTCGATTTATTGGAACAATCTGAGCCGGAAATTCCTTAAAGAAAGGACAATAAAGTCCAATAATTAATAAATTTATCTTTAATTAAATTTAGCTTATCATTGTAACTTATCCAAAAAACTATGAATAATCCTCAAAAATACAGAAAAGGCGCTATATTGTTCAGTGCCGGCGTGATTTTTAACCTGTTTATTTCAGCATTGTTGTTCCTGGGAGCTTCCGTTTTAACAACCCGCGGTACTGCCAACGGCAAGGAGCTGGTCGAGCTTTCAAAAGAAAAAGGCATGTATGTTGTTGAAAAACTATATGGCTTTTACAAAGGATCTTCAGGAGATGTCAGGGATGACTCAGAGCAGACAAAGAAAATGCTGGCGCAATATGATGCAATTGATTATGATCTTACAATATCCTTTGATATGCCGAATAAATCAATAAGCGGCGTAAACTATATGAGGATGCGCGCGGAAACCGATACGCTCCGCACTATATACATTAATATCTACGATAATCTGAAAGTGAACAAAGTAGGTTTTCAGAACATGATGCGCACGGGCATCAATTACCGCGAGCCAAAGGATATGCCTGATTGGTATGATGTAACTTTCACGCAGAATTCAAATTACCTTATTGTCACCCTAAAGGATGAAGATAGACCCATGAAGGGCGATAACATTGCATTAAAAATTGAATACTCCGGCAAACCGGTTAAAAAAGGATTTGATTCATTTTCATTTAAAGAGCTATACGGCAATATGTATGTGTATACATTAAGCGAACCAACATGGGGACCTGTATGGTGGCCATCAAAAGATTTCCCGGATGATAAGGCTACAATGAAAATGCATTTGAACGTTCCAACCGGTATGAAAGGAATATCAAACGGACTGCTTACGGATACTGTACAGAATTCCGATGGCACAACAACTTTTAACTGGCACAGCTCCTACCCTATTGCTACTTACCTGGTAAGTATTGTAGTCGGCAAGATGGCATATTGGGAGGATACATATACATCGGTTGACGGTAATAAAACAATGCCTGTAGTATATTATGCATTTCCTAAAGATTCCGCAAAGGCAAGGATTGACTGGAAACCGACCCCTGAGATGATTAAATATTATTCCGAAACATTCGGCGAGTACCCTTTTATTGATGAAAAATACGGACTCGCTCAGTTCGGGTGGACCTCAGGAGCAATGGAGCACCAGACAATCACATCATACGGTTACCTGCTTGTAACCGGAGATAACAGGTATGACTTTGTGAACGCTCACGAGCTTGCCCACCATTGGTTTGGAGATGCGGTAACACTTAAGGACTGGAAGAATATCTGGCTGAACGAAGGCTTCGCATCATACTGTGAAGCATTGTGGATGGAGCATACGGGCGGAATGTCAGCTTACTTTGCACACATGAAAGGTTTTGATTACGGCTATTTCAGCGGTACGGTTTATGACCCCAAAGGGTTCATTGATAATCCCGCAATATACGCCACCATATACCAAAAAGGTGCATGGGTAATTCACATGCTGCGCGGTGTAATGGGCGATGAAAAATTCTTTGCTGCTGTTAAAGCGTATTACGAAAAGTACAAGTACTCAAACGCAGAAACATCTGACCTGGTTGCAATAATGGAAGAGTATCATGGATCGAGTCTTGAATACTTTTTCAACCAGTGGGTTTACAAAGGTACCGGCAGACCCAAGTATGAATACTCTTGGAAATTCGAGGATTTCCAGGGGCAAAAAGGCTCGGGAGCATACACTGTCAGATTGAACCTTAAACAGGTTCAGAAAGAAGAAGAAATTGAAGTCTATAAGATGCCTGTTAAGATTACAGTTGTGACTGAAGCGGGTGATAAAGAGTTTACTGTATTTAATGACCAGAAGGAACAATCGATATTGCTAACGGTTGACTCAACCCCCAAAGAAGTATTAATAGATAAAGAAGGCTGGATACTTAAGAAAGTTGCAAAGGGTACTTACGAAAAATAATGGTTCATTTACCGTAAATATGGAGAAGGTATCTTAAGTATGGAGCTATCTCCAATTGAGTTAAAAGCGCATTATACAAATCTATTGCACCTGCATGTTAAGTGGTGCAATAAACAAGTTGAAAAATATGAACCGCTTCTTTCGCATGGCTCAGAAAGACTGATAATAAGATTGATTGCCGATGACAGCACAAGTTCCATCGGTATTGTTAACCGCCATCTGGAAGAGAACAGAGCATTCATAAATTTTGGCAGACATTTTAAGCAATCAGGTTTAAATGTACCGGAAATTCATATAGTATCAGCATCGGAAGACAGCTATATACTTGATGACTTAGGTGATGAAACACTGCTTAAGAGAGTTCTCGATGGAGATGAGTTTAATCCCGAAAAGATTGAGCTGTATAAAAGAGTAATAAGCGAGCTCCCGAAATTCCAGATTACAGGATGTAAAGAGATAGATTATTCATTCTGCTACCAGTATAAAGAATTCGGAAATGAGAACATAGATTACGACCTTGATTACTTCAAGCAGCGTTTTCTGAAGAATTTTCACAAAGGTGAAATTGATACTGAGCTTCTGGATAGGGACCTGGCATATATAAAAGAAAAGATCCTTGAATTCCCAAGGGAATATTTTTTATACCGCGACTTTCAGTCAAGGAACATAATGATAAAAAACGAAGTACCGTTTTTTATCGACTTCCAGTCCGGCAGAAAGGGCGCTTTGCTTTACGATATTGCTTCATTGCTGTATGACGCAAAGGCTGATATTCCCCAGCCAATACGCGAGGAACTGCTGGAATATTACCTGGAGACAATAAACGCTTATGTAAGTACAGATTCCGGGAAAATGAGACAGTATTTCTGGTACTTCGCAATGATAAGGATTCTTCAGGCAATGGGTGCATATGGTTTTTTGGGAATTGTGAAGGGAAAGAAAAGATTTTTGGAGAGTATTCCTTACGCTTTAAAGAACATAAATTTCATTCTGAGCAGCAGAACAGGATCAAACGAGCTACCATATTTGAAACAGATATTCAGTGAACTATTAAACGGTAATAATACAGAAAATGACAAAGCATAATATAAGAGGATTAAACGTAATTGAGTCCGGCGAAGAGAACAAGCAGGCGATAATTTTTGTGCATGCCTTCCCGATGTGCAGCAGGATGTGGGATAAACAGGTTGAAGCACTGAAGGATAAATACAGGGTTGTGGTATATGATCTGAGAAGCTTTGGCCACAGCGAGCTGGGTGACGGGCACTTTACTATTGATTCCCATGTGAGCGATCTTATTTCAATAGTAGATAGCTTAAAACTTGAAAAACCTGTTGTATGCGGACTATCAATGGGAGGATACATTACTTTAAGAACGCTTGAGCTTTACCAGAGCAAATTCAAAGGCGCAATTGTAGCTGATTCGAAAGCCGAAGGCGATAATAATCCAACCAAACATGCCAGGGCTGAGCAGATGAAAATGATAAAGAACGGTCAGCGCGAGCAGTTCACAGACAACTTCATAAAGGCAGCGCTCAGCGAAACTAATTTCACTGAAAAACCCGAACTTGTTGCATTCCTGAAAGAAATGATAGGCTGGCAGAAGAATGAAGCCATAACAGGCGCACTTTTAACTCTTGCAGCAAGGACAGATACAACAGACGGTCTTGACAGATTTGATATCAGGATGCTGATATTAGCAGGAAAAGAAGATAAGCTCACTCCCCCTGAATTCAGCAAAATTATTTACGGCAAGACCAGGAATTCAGACCTGAAGCTGATATCCAATGCCGCTCACCTTCCGAACATGGAAAATCCTGATGAATTCAATGCAGCCATACTTGAGTTTATGAAGAGTTACGAAAAGAAGCAGGGGTAATATATCTTGAAATTTAACTAAAAAGCAATCTTAATCAGATTAAGATTGCTTTTTTTTATTTAGTACATTTTACTGCAGCATTTACTGCAGAAAATTATGAGAGTTTCTTTTTAATTTCCTTAAGCATTATATCAGTCATCTTTACAATATCATATTCATGTTTCCAGCCCCAATCAGCCCTGGCTTCGGCATCATCAATACTTCCCGGCCATGATTCAGCTATCTGCTGGCGGAAATCAGGTTTATAGGTAATCGTGAACTCAGGAATATGTTTTTTAATTTCAGCGGCAAGACCTTTCGGGTCGAAGCTTATTCCGCTGAGATTGTAGCTTGATCTTATCTTAACCTTTTCTGCGGGAGCTTCCACCAGATCAATAGTAGCCCTGATTGCATCAGGCATGAACATCATGGGAAGCAATGTATTTTCAGATAAGAAGCATTCATACTTCCCTGCCCTTATCGCCTCATAGAATATTTCCACAGCGTAATCGGTTGTTCCTCCGCCGGCTTCAGTTTTATAGCTGATAAGTCCCGGGTAACGCACTCCGCGTACATCAACTCCGTACTTTTTGAAGTAATACTCACACCATCTTTCGCCGGCAAGCTTGCTTATGCCGTATACTGTTGAAGGCTCCATAATTGTAAGCTGTGGTGTATTTTCTTTCGGAGTGGTCGGTCCGAAAACAGCAATTGAGCTTGGCCAGAATACTTTTTTTATCAGGCCTTCTTTAGCCATATCAAGTATGCTCAGCAGGCTTTTCATGTTTAGGTCCCATGCCTTTTTTGGATTTTTCTCAGCGCTGCCTGATAACATTGCAGCAAGCAGGTAGACTTTTGAAATATCGTGTTTTTTAAACACCGCGGCTACGCCGCCTTCATCCATTACATCAAGTGTTTCAAACGGACCCGAAGACATTACATCAT
The DNA here is from genome assembly GCA_030835085.1 of Ignavibacteria bacterium. Classification (GTDB taxonomy): domain Bacteria; phylum Bacteroidota; class Ignavibacteria; order Tepidaquicellales; family OLB5; genus OLB5. The sequence goes on along the minus strand of JAUQWQ010000229.1, from coordinate 4,380 downwards.
CTGCCGCATTTTTAATATCACTTGCAATTACATTATCATTTCCGAAACGTTTTCTAAGCTCAAGGGTCAGGTCAGAGCCAATTTGTCCGGATGCTCCGATAACAATAGTTTTACTCATTTTCTTTTATCTTTTGATCTTTGTTTATTGAATTTTGAAATGCTGAAAAATCGGTAAACTCATTATTCTTTAATTCTACGCAAACAGATTCTGTTTAAAATCACATAGTTTCTCCAGTGCAGCTCTGTCGGCCAGATCTGATTCACGGGGAGGAAATATCATAGATTTTGCATGTATCAGATCTTCTTTTGATGAAACTGCAATATTTAATCCGTTAACATGCATAATATTGGCACGCAAATAGAGATCATAAAAAGGAAGAGGGTATGTAAGCAATATGTGCAGCCGGGTATGTGTACCCGGCATCGAAAACCTGTACATCATTGCACCGTATTCTGGCTGCCATTTGGAATTAAGTATCAGCCTCGGGAGCTCTTCCACAGGATATGGTACTGCCGGCTGAAGCTCAAGTATCTTAATTGCCTTCAGCAGCTTTTCGGTGTTTTCCATTTCAGGATGCAAATAGATATCCAGATCATTGGTCTCCTTTTGAACTCCCTGTAAAATACATGCAAAGCTTCCGCAAATTACAAACTTCACATTTTGCGTGTTAAGCTCTTTGACCAGTTTCCATATTTCAGAGTTAATATTCATCATTTGCTAAGGGATGTTCTAAGTTTTTTCTTTATTTTATCCTGTTTCTTTTTCGGGAGGTCTTCAAATCTGTCTTTTATCCGGGCTTTGTCATCATCTGTAAGGTTTTCAATTTTACTTTTGATCTTTGATGTATCCGTTTTATTCTCATTTCTTTCATCGCCAGAAGTATTTGTATGATTGCTTTCTTCCTGTTTTAACTTTACGCTGTCTTTCAGCCTTACAGTATCTGTTTTAACCTGAATAACAGTATCTTTAAGCAATGAGCGTTCTTCTTCGTATCTCCCTTTCAGCAGGAACTGCCATATTGTGAAAATTGCAATTATCATCAGCCCAAAAGCGCCTATGATCCACAATGTATCCCTGCCCTTATTTATCTTTGTCTCAGTGCCGGGATTAGTATCTTCTGACATTAATTAATTTCTTTTAGAACGCTTATAACTCAGATGCCTTCAACAATCACTTTTGGTGTTACCTTTGTTTTGGGGATAAGTGCCGGCCAATATGCAACAACGTCGCTTGCCTTTGGTCTGCCGCCTGCAAAACCCGTTACGCTTGGAGGTCCCGTTAAAATAAGCGGCGCAATCTCTTTGCTGAACCTTTCGATTGTTGCCTTATCTTTTGCGCGAACGCCAATTCTTAACACAACTTCGCTCAGGTCCTCATGTCTTTTAACCAGCGGCCCGTGGCAGCTGTTATAACCAAGGAATTCAGTTCTTATCTCATCAAACTTCAATCCAAGGTCATCAAGCCTTGTGCGCAGGATCTTATCACCTGCTTCAGCTTTTTTCAGTGCATCGGGAGCTGAATATGTCAATGTGGAAAACGCGCTGAAACCGTCATCGTATGACATTGATACTTTGTAAAACTCCGTTGCAGGTTTTCCGGTGATGCCAAATACTTTAACTCTATCCCTGCCATCCTGTTCAAGATGAATGGAAGTAAAATCAGCCACACAATCAGGTGTAATGTAATCGGTAGGATCGCCGATCTCATACAAAAGCTGTTCGCTGACGGTTTCCGTGGATACAAGTCCGCCTGTACCATCGTGTTTTGTGATGAAAAACGTACCGTCCTTATGAGCTTCAACGATCGGGAAACCGATTCTCGCAAGGTCCGGCACTGATTCCCAGTCACCCAGGAAATTCCCACCTGAGGCCTGTCCGCCGCACTCAATAATATGACCCGCAATAGTACCGGCTGACATTTTATCAAAATCATTCATATCCCATCCGAATTCATATATCATCGGGGCAAGAGTTAAACCTGTATCTGTAACCCTGCCAGTAATTACAATATCTGCGCCCTGCTGCAATGCCTTTACTACCGGTAATGCTCCAAAATAAACATTAGCGCTCAGAATTTTATCTTTGATGGTTTCCGCGCTCTCGCCGGTTTCCATATTCTTAAGCAGAACACCTTCTTTTAACAAAGAATCAATGTCGTCAAGGATGTTATCACCCATTACTACACCAATTTTTATTCCGCTGATACCAATTTTTTTGGCGACTTCAAAAATTGCATCACGGCATGCCAGCGGATTTACACCGCCGCCGTTGGTAATGACTTTGAATTTCTTTTCTTTTAACAATGGAAGTAATCTTTCCATAAGGGGGGGAATATCGCGCGCGTATCCGAAAGCGGGATTCTTTAATTTCTGTTTCTGCAGAATTGACATCGTTACCTCGGCAAGGTAATCCATCATCAGGTAATCGATATCTCCTTTTGATGCCTGGTGAACGGGAGCATCGATAAGGTCACCCCAAAATCCCTGCCCTGAAGCTATTTTTATAGTATCTCTCATTAAATACGCTCTGTTTAATCTGTATTTTTAATAAATTTATACAAATTTACCAAAAAAAGATGAGATATAAAATTAAAAATCCCCTCTCCAGCTAGAGAGGGGATCATTGCAAAAACGTGATCGGTGAAGCAAAATTATTTAATGAGAATCATTTTCTTAGTATCAGTGTAAACAGCTGTGCTGCCCAATTCGGGGTCAGTTACAGTTATTGAATAGAAATAGATTCCGCTGCTTAAGCCGGCTGAATTGAATTCAACAGTTTCACCGAATGACTGCATTATCTTATCAGTTAATACAGCAACCTGTTTTCCGTTCACATCGTACACAACTATCTTCACATTCACCCCGGGTTTAACAACCTGGTAGTAGATCTTTGTAACGGGATTGAACGGGTTCGGATAATTCTGAAACAGGTTGTATGACTGCGGAGGCATCGGAAAAGGATCGCTGATGCCAACAAGAGGTAATGAATACTCAAAAACACCCTGACCGGTTGCTATTGTTGGATGTGCAACAGCAGCAAATAAAGTTGAGTCGGGTCCGGCTTTCATATCCAGACCGCGTACTGTATAAGTATTCAGCATCGATCCGCCATTGAATTCCTGCCAGCTTATCCCCTGGTTGGTTGTACGATAAACACCGATTGTTGTGTTAGTGGAATTACCAAGACCGACATAGAATTCCGTTGAACTTCCGGGTCTTACAAAGCATGACCTTGGCAGCAAACCGACTGCAACCGGCAGACCTGAATTTCTTTTCTGCCACAGACCACCGCCGTTTGTAGTAACATACATTCCTCCGCCAAGAGTATCAGTATTAATGAACTGCCCAAGCAGTACTACCGCAGTATCCAAACGGCTGATGCTTATCTGCCTTATAGGCTTAACATCTGTTGAAAGAGATGGCAAACCGTTGCTGATTTCTGTCCACGAAGTGCCGCCATTGACTGACTTATACACTTTCGATGGTCCCGTAGAAGTTAACGGGTCGAATGAGGTACCGGCATAAACAACATTAGCATTCAGCGGATTTACGGCGACTGCAAGAAAGTTCTTTATTGTGCCAATTCCCGTTGTAACCGGAACCCAGAGAGTTCCGCCATTGGTAGTTTTATAAATGCCGTTGGTTGAATTTGTTGTTCCGTCAAAAAGCGTGCAATAAGCTGTATTAGGATTTACCGGATCAATAGCAAGCGCCTGAATATTGATGTTTGTTTCTGTGATACCGGTTACGACTCTTGTCCAGTTAGCTCCGCCATCTGAAGAGCGGTAAACTCCGGGATTTGTACCCGTGTTAGTTGAACCGCACATCACAACATTGGCGTTAGTTGGGCTGACCGCAACACACTGCAGAATGAGATTTGACAAACCCGTATTTATCTGCACCCAGTTTGCACCGGAGTTTGTGCTTTTCCACATGCCGGTAGAATTGCTGGCAGCATAAATTACCTGAGGATTTGAAGGTGCTACCGCTACACCCCAGATCTGTCCGGCACTGCTGAGCGATTGAGTCCACGTACCGGGACCATCACCTGAAGCATACATAAAGAAAATTGAGATTACAGCAAGAAGTGTGATTAAGAATAGCTTTTTCATTTGAAACCTCCTGTATAATTTAGTTGGTGAGTTTTTTAATTATATGAATCAGGAAGAATAGAATATCAAAAACTAATCTATTTAATTTAATAAGTCAATACTATTACAAGGGTTTAATCGGGATAAAAATCATAATTTCCGGTAAATCAAATTTTTGAAACCGCTTCACTATACTCATTCAGCAGATTTTGGACAACAGTTTTTACCGGCGGGATATCGTTTACAAGTCCGCTTGACTGGCCCATTTCAAGTTCACCTTCATCAAGGTC
>JAUQWQ010000228.1 GCA_030835085.1 Ignavibacteria bacterium | reverse complement strand
TAAAGATTCAGACTATAATATTAGTGAAATTCTTCAAACTTCTTTAAATATTAACAGAAGAGCATTATGGAACAGGCTTTCAGAACTGACAAAAATAGCCGAGAGTTACCTGATTGTTGCCAATACTGATAACAAAAGGCTCCTGAAGAATAATATTTTGATGGAAGAATTTTCACAAAGGAAAATGAATGAAATATTCCGGCTGCAGATCACACCTGCAAAAACCGACATACTTAATGAAAAAATAGAAAGTGATACTTATTTTTCTGTTCATAATCTATATAAGAAGATAAGCGCGTATTTTTCCGAGCAGAACAACTTTTCAGAATCAGCGAAATATTATAAACTGCAGTCAGAATACTGGCTGCTGCATTTTCTGATAATTTTGTTCAAACAGCTTCTGGATACCGAGCTTCAGAAAAAAAATAATATAAATATCTCATCCGGTCTGTCAAATGAATTACTGGAATGCATAGATAAAGAAAAACTGCTTGCACTTGTCAAGCTGAATCTTCCAGTGGTTTCAATTCCAGCTGAAATATATTATTTGCTTTACTGGGCTTTCAAAGAAACTGACGGCTCAGAGTTTTATCTCTCTGCAAGAGACATGTTCCTGAAGAATAAGAGCATGTTCGCAATGGAATTCAAAAATGAAGTATACCAGTATTTGCGGAATTACTGCATCGATAAAACCAATAAAGGGGAATTCAGCTATTATAACGAGATCTTCAATCTTAATAACAGTATTATTGATGAAGGGTTATTTAAGGACCTGAACGTTGTAAATTCACAAACTAACAATTTCAGGAATTTTATTTTTGCCGCATTAAGGCTGGATAAATTTGAATGGGTTAATAAATTTATTCAGAACCACTCAAAGGAACTGCCCAATGATATACGGGATGATGAGGTAAATCTTAATACAGGAATTTTAAAAACCTATGAAAAAGATTTTGTCAGTGCATTAAACTATCTTAAAAAAGTGAAAAGAAAAAGATACCTGCAATACCTTGATACGAGCGTTTATAAACTGATAATTTTTTATGAAATAAAAGATATTGAAAGTTCGTATTCAGAAACTGCCCGGCTTAAAGACTATTTGAGGAAACATAAAGATATACCGGTATATCTGAAGTCAGGATACCAGAAGTTCATAAAGATCTATGAAAGCCTTCTTAAACTGACTCAAAACTATGACAGAACTGAAAATGAATATTATTTAATGCAGATGGAACCCATTAAAAACGTTGGGCTTGGAAGCTGGCTTTATGAAAAAGGTAAAAAATTGCTGGAGACAGCTTCCAAACATTAACGAACCATTAAATCCAATTATATTATTTGGTCAGATTATCAAGTATCTTCTTTCCGTTTTTGTTTTCCGGATTCAGTTCAACCGACTTCTTATAATTTTCAACTGCCATCATTGTATTACCTGCCATTAAATAAGCTTCTCCAAGGCTGTCATAAACATTCCATGATTCAGGATACAGATCGCAATTCAAGCTGAAAATTGCAATTGCACCGTCAAAATTCTTTTTGCCAAGTGCATAATAACCTATTCCATTAATCGTATTTTCATTTAATCCCTGGTAAGAAGGGTTTGTAAGTTTTGTCTCCTTAAGCAGGTCAGCAGCTTCATTGTTCCTTCCTTCATCAAGCAATTGCTGCGGAGTTTTAAAATCGCCCTCAGATCTTTTTACCACCCATTCGCTTCCCATGTAGTTTATTTTCAAGTCACTGTTCACGGGGATAATTTTTAATCCTGCAATATCGGTACCAAATGAACCGCCTGCTTCAGGATACAGGCCGGTTGTGATAAAACTTACATTTCTGCCGACAAAATCCATCTGCATTACCTTCATTTTCAGCATGCCTGATTCTTCGGTTATTTCAAGGCTTTGTATGGGACTGTATAAGTACACTCCCTTAACACTGTTATTTATATTTCCATTATTGTTTCCTTCATATTTGTAATTCAGAACAGCTTCCAGTACAGGATCTTTACCAGCAAAATAATCCGCTGAGCTAAGCTCAACCTTTATCTGCGGGTCGGTTGATTTTCTTTTATCAACGGGAAAACTGTTTTGCCAGAAAATGGATGATAACCTTACTTCCACCTTAGAGTTCGGAAGTATAAGCGGCCTGTTATCACCGTAATGATTAGGAGAAGCGCCGGTTGGTTCACCTGCAAATATCGCCTTGGTATTGAATTCAAGCTTTGTTGTTAAATAAGAAGCAGCCGAAAAAGTCTGCCTGCCGATAATAATGAACAGCTTACCTTTTTGATTAACTTTCTTATTATTGCTTATCAAATTAACAAATGGCTGGCACGTTGCATTATTGCCGCCGCCGTTATTCCTGATATCTATTACAGTTCTTTCAATATCATTTGAGTTAATAAACTCATCCAGTCTTTTGCAGAAATATTTAAGGCTGTCCGCGGGATCATTTAACACTCTTTTGTAATTTATGTAAAGAGTTTTATTATCTTTCAGGTATTCAAACCAGTAATTCTTCGCTTCATTTTTCATATAAAGCGGCAGACCGTTATCATCCGAAGCTCCTGAGTTATGCTGCATATTACTTATTTCAGTTGCAATCAGTTTTGTTGTTAATTCATTGCCGCTTTTGTTTATTACAGTGATCTCCATTTCATCCGGGTTATTGGTTATTCCAAGCCCGTTCATGAACTCTGCGATCACCATGTAATAAGGGAGGTTAAATTTAAGTGAGTATTCATTATCACGCGGAACAATTGGTTTAACCGTTTCAATAACTTCTTCAATTGCTTTCCCGTTAATTTTTATTACTTTACAGCCTTTTAGTTCATTGTATTGCGGAGAAGAACCGGTTATGAACATACCATCAGAAAATTGATACATCATTATAGGAAATATGTGGAACCTGTATGCCGTATTATTATTGGAATTATGAAAATTAAAAATATTCAGCGCTGTGTGGCCATCACCTATCATGGCTGTAAGTTTCGCTACCTGGCAAAGTACTTCGTTATCACTCATATTTTTAAGCTTGCTTTTCAGCACTTCAGCAAATAATTCAAAATTTTCTTTTGAAGTATGATTGTACGGGTCAATATGAATTTTTGGCATTTCTTTCATTAAATAGTTTAAATCCTCGCCCCATTTATCTTCCGATATTTTATTTTGAGCTGTTTTATTGCCGGAAACATGTTGTGAAAATACGGAAGAAACGGCAATAAACAGCATTATTGCCGTAAAGATACGGAAGAATGTATTTCTTGTCATGATATTTGAGATTAAATAAATTAGGAGAGCTTTTTATTTAGATGGTTTTAAGGTTAAGAAGGTTCCATATACCGGAGCAAATTTCTGCTTATTTCAGAAATATCATCTTTATTGAGGAATTGAACTTTTCGGTTTCAATTCTGCCTATATATAATCCGCTTGGCAGTTCCCCCGGATTCCATTCTGTTTTGTATTTCCCTGCTCGAAGAAATTCATCAGCAATTATTTCAACAAGCCTGCCGGTCACATCAAATACAGATATTTTAACATGAGAAGAGCCGGGAAGGTCAATGGTTATATTTGTTGAAGGATTAAACGGGTTTGGATAATTTTGATGCAAAGCAAATTTTACAGGAACTTCATTTGAGATCTGTATGATACCGATCCCCCCGCTAATGGTTTTTAGTATTATACCATTTTGCCCTACGGCTAGACCGTTCAATTCATCCGAAAAATCAATACTGTAAAGATCGCCGGTTATGCTGATTGGCTGGTTCTGCCAGTTTAACCCGTTGTTTGATGTTTTCAGGATTCTGCCTGTTCCGCAAATGTAGCCTGTAGAATTACCTGAAAAATTTACTGAATACAAACCGTTAGTTGTGCCGCTTTCAATATTGCTCCATGTTGCGCCTGCGTCGGTAGTTTTTATTACCCTTCCGCCCATTCCGCAGGCAACACCGTTATTAATATCTGTAAAATAAACTGCCCTCATGTCATTTGTTACGTTAGTATTCAATTGATTCCAGTTTACGCCGTTATTTGTGGTTTTCAATACTACCCCTCCAAACCCGGTTACATAGCCTGTAGCGGCATCAGAAAAGAAAACACCGGTCAGTTCAACATTTACACCGCTTTGCTGCACCTGCCATGTATCACCGGCGTTGTTTGTTCTCGCAATTGTACCGTTCAAGCCAACTGCCGTTCCGTTTTGCGTATCGGAAAAATGTATATTCACAAAAGTATTATTCGTTCCGCTGTTAAGAGTAATCCAGTTCGCTCCGCCATTGGTAGTTCTAATTATTGTTCCAAGCTCTCCTGCTGCGAAAGTGATTTCAGAGTTAACGTATGTTATGCTTCTCAGGAATCTGTTCGTTCCGGTTGCTAATGCAATCCAGTTCGTACCGCCGTTTGTTGATTTCAGCACGATACCGTTAATTCCGCACGTGTATGCCGTTACCTGGTCTGTCATAACTACGCCAAGCAGAGTTGAGGCAGTTCCGCTTGTTTGCTGCTGCCAGCCGTTTTGCGCAAGCGCTTCTGAGTTCGCCAAAACATTTACGAAGATAAATAAACTTATTGTACTTATTATGAATAGATTTTTCATTTAAGTAATATCATTTTTTTTGTTAATGAATAACTGCCCGCTTGTATTGAATAAAAATAAACTCCGCTTGCAAATCGCGAACCATCCCAAACTGCTTCATATGAACCCGCCGACATTTCGCTTTCAGCAATAGTTTCGATCAATTTTCCTGTTAAATCATATATAGTAATGCTTACCCTGCTTTTACGTTGAATGTTAAATTTGATTATTGTAACAGGATTGAACGGATTAGGATAGTTTTGCTGCAAACTGAAATCTTCAGGTATCTCATTGTTGTTTTGTGATATACCAATAATATTACCCGATTCGGAAATTGTGATATGATCATTTGGCTGAACATTTGTGAAATGATGGGTCAGACCGTTTATCCACTCAATTTTTATTGAATCAATAACCACGGCGCTGCCTAAACCGAAATGCAACCATAAATTCTGACTGTTGTAGCCTGATTGCGGGGTTATTTCCTGCATCTGCCAAATGGCATTTCCGTTAATTATTGCTTTTACCCGCACTTTTGTTCCTATAGCAGCCTTATTCGATGTAATACCAGTACAACTTATGGTAATCCATTTATTGTTATTGCCATCATTGTGGAAAAGGAAATTTTTTTGATTCAGCCTGTTTGCAACATAAATATCCAGTTGGCCGTCGTTATCAATATCACCCGCCGCGCAGCCAAAAGAGTTGGCAATACTTCCTGCAATTGTACCTGTTGTAACTTTTGTGAATGCATAGTTCGGAAAGCCGCTGTTCAGGTACAAAAAGCCGCTTAAGGTTCCATCATTAGCTACAAAGAGGTCAAGGTCTCCGTCATTATCAAAATCTCCCCAGCAGCTTCCAACAGAATTCGCAGGATCGTTTGATACAATTCCTGTATCAATGGACAATAAATCATAATTCGGCGGACCACTGTTCAAATACAGCCTGCTTTTCTGGTTAAGATATCCTGAAGTAAACAGGTCAAGATAACCGTCATTATTAAAATCACCCCAGCTTGCACCCAATGTGGCACGTGCGTCATTCAGCGTAGTTTTAGTGAACGTAAGATTCCCGTTATTTTTGTACACAAAATCATTTTGTGTGCCTGCATTACCAACAAAAAAATCGGGAAACCTGTCATTGTTATAATCTGCCCACTGGCCGTCAATTGAAAAATTCCCCCCATCATTCAGGAATGCCGCAGTATCGATTTTTGTGAAGGTGAAGTTTGGAAGTCCGTTGTTTAAGTACAGCAGATCGTTTTGAGTGAAGTTTATCATAAACAGGTCAACAAGTCCGTCACGGTTTACATCAGTCCACCCGCTGCTGTTGCTGTTTGGCATATCAGTAACAATACTGCCCGTGGTAACCTTTGTAAAGGTTGTATCACCATTGCCAATGTAAAGGAAATTCCCGAAATTATTGCGGTTAGTTACGAACAGATCAAGATTCCCGTCGTTATTATAATCACCCCACGTACCGCCTATTGAAGTACCTCCATCATTAACAACATTGCCGGTTGTAATTTTTACAAATCCGCCGCTTTTGTTGTTTAGGTACAGTGAGTTGTTTTGGCTTACAACATTTCCGTTTGATACAAACAGATCTAAAAACCCATCGTTGTCGAAATCAACCCAGCATACACCGGTACTTTCCATTGTATCGGTCACAACAGGATTTGTTATGTTTGTTATTTTTGTGAATACAGGCTGTGAGAACGTAACAGAATCATTCAAAGAAAGCAAAAGAACGATCAGGTATAACTTTTTAAAACAAGAAATCAATTTCTTCATAGTATTATTTTTACATTAAGCCGGATAGTTAAAGTGATCAAATGAGTTTAATGCCAGGAGTAATTATTTCAGTAAAACCATCTTTCTTGTTTGTTTAAACTCACCCGCAGTGATGCTGTAGAAATATACTCCACTGGATAAAGCCCCGGCATTCCAGTTGAATTCATAAATTCCAGGTTTTAGCTTACCATTAAGCGGCACTGAAACTTCTTTGCCCGTCACATCATATATCGTAATGTTTACGTCTGAAAAAGAGGGAATGCTGAATCTGAACTTTGTTGTTGGATTAAATGGATTTGGATAATTCTGCTCAATAACAAAATCAGCAGGTATATTATTATTCAGCTGCAAAATTCCAATCGGATCAATACTTTCCCCTTCATTTGCTATGTAATGATTATTAAGTAAAACATTTGTATAAACATCATGAATTCCTCCTGGCCAGGCAATTATTAGTGAATCAATAACAACAGCGTTGCCAAGTCCAAAATGCACATTAAGCATATTATGGCAGTCAAAGCTGTTTTGAGCCGAAATTTCCCTTAATTGCCATACAGAATTCCCGTTTATAACAGCTTTTATCCTTACCTTAACTCCAATACCTGATTTATTAGAGCCATTTGGTGCTCCGGAACCCTTACATAAGATGTTTATCCAGGAATTTCCGTTTACAAGATCATTTCTGTATAGTCCTTTGGAATTTGTTGTACCCGAAACATATAGATCTAGATCGCCGTCATTATCATAATCACCGCTTGTTGCTCCGTAATTTGGACCCGCATTTGCTGCAATTGGAGTATTTAACACTCTTGTAAATGTACCGTTACCATTGTTGTTATAGTACCTGGAAGGTGGTCCCGGCTCCGGTCCGTCTAAAGTGATAAAACAATCCTGATCCCCGTCATTATCAAAATCGCCCCATGTATTCGCAAGAAACTCTCCGTCTTCAGCAACAATATCACCTGCTGTTGCCTGTGTCATTCTTTCATAAGATCCATTATTATTTTTATATAACCTGTTCTTAATACCAAGTCCCCAGTTAGTAACAAAACCATCCAGATCACCATCATTATCATAATCAATCCAGTTCCATTGCTGTCCGTCAATACTGTCTGTCGCAATAGGGCTGGTTGTGATCCTGCTGAAAAATGGAACAGAAGTTTCTGTCAAATTATTTTTATAAAGGTAATCGGGCGCAGCAAAGTTTATGGGACCTGAACCAATGAACAGATCAAGATCTGCATCCAAATCGTAATCGGACCATGAAGGGATGGTAAATGGAGCTATAGTATTTGAAACTGAAGAAGTATCGATCCTTGTGAATGTTCCGTTACCATTATTCAGGAATAACCTGTTGGGATGTGACGGAGGATTCAAAAAACCATCGGGGTAAGTAATTATTAAGTCAGTATAACCATCCTTATTATAATCTCCCCATGCACAAGCCCATCCTGAGTTACCAACACTGTCACCAATTGCTCCTGAAATAATTTTACTGAACGTACCGTTCCCGTTATTCTTATACAGAAAAGAACCCCTTGGGGAATCACCTGTTATGAACAGGTCAATATTACCATCATTATTATAATCTGCCCATGAGTTGCCTTTGGATGAACCCGGAAATGTTATCGGGTTTGGTGTGATCCGTTGGAAATTCCCGTTGCCCAGATTCCTGTATAACGGAAAAGCAGAATTATTCTGACGGTTAATGAACAGATCCAGTAACCCGTCATTATCATAATCAACCCATGTAGCTCCAGCATATGAGCCGGGAAGAGAACCGGCATCGCTGACAATTGGATTCGAAAGATCTGTAATTTTCACAAAATTCTGTGTCTTAATTGATACAGCGGAGATAAAGAGGGCCAAAATTATTAGTATTTTCATCATATTACAAAGGTATTCTGAATAATGTTTAGTTGCCAATTCAAATTAATGAATATTCATAGTATTTAAATTAATTATATCTACTTTTTATAGTCAAAAACAGTTAAATTTCAGTAATAAAGCTGTAATTTCTAAAATTATTCATAGGTTTTATAATGCGGTCAAAAGAAGATCTTCATAGGCTGATCAAATCACTATCTCAAACAGAAAAAAGACACTTCAGGATATTTTCATCATCCGGAAGCAGAAATAAGAACTATCTGAATCTGTTCAACGAAATTGATTCGCAGGGAATTTACAACGAACCTGAGATCAGAAAAAAATTCGCCGGTCAAAAATTCTTAAAACAACTTACATTCACCAAATACTATCTTCAAAAACAAATCTTAAAAAGTCTTTTGAATTATAACTCAGAAAAATCAATTGATCTCAGGCTGAATAATCTGGTTTTTAAAGCACAAATTCTGTTTGATAAAGCTCTTTACAGTGATTTTAAACGCACCACTTCCTTAGGAATATTATTAAGTAAAAAATATGAAAGATTTGAAGCGGTACTTAAATTTCTGGAACTTGAGAAAATATGGATATACAGAAAGTTATACAGGAACGAAGATACAGAAACGATCTTTAAAACAGAAGAAGAAATTTTAAAAAAAATAAACAATCTGAATGAATATTATAAGATCGTATCATCATTGGAAAAGAACTACAGGGAAAGAGGTGTTGTAAGAAGCAAAGAAGACCTGAGCTTTTTAAATAATAAAGAGAATTGTTTATTATTGAAAAATGAAAGATCTGCACTTTCGGAAAGAGCGAGGGAACTGAGGTTATACGCCTTACAGCTGATAGAAGATACCAAAGTAAATTGCGGAAAGATCCTTAAATACAGCACCGCAAGGCTAAATTTGATTAAGAAGAATCCGCTGCCTTTTGAAGGCCGCGGACTGAATTACTTTCACGATATATTATTCTATGTAATTTTGAATTCAATAAGACTTAATAAAAGTGAAAAAATAGATTCATATTTTAAATTCTTAAAAAGAAACACAAGGCCAACACTTAACGACAGAATTTCTTACTTCCTTATTGAATCAGCTTACAGGATGCAAAAGGTCTTCATTAATAAAAAATGGACAGAAGGGCTGGCGCTCATTAAAGAAATAGAATCTGAATTCGAAAAATATCAGGGAAAAATTGAATATGACCTGGAAATGCTGCTCTATAATAACTTTTCTACAATTTATCTGGTAAATGAAAAATACAACGAATGCCTGAAATGTTTAAATTTTCTCTTAAACAACCCCAGGCTGAAATTAAGACCTGATGTGGAATTCAGAACCAGAATATTCTTCCTTATTGCTCATTATGAACTCAAAAACTATGATTTGCTTCAACATTTGATAAAATCAACTTACCTGTACCTGATTAAGAGGAAATTGCTGCATAAAACTGAAAAAAGAATTTTGACTTTCTTAAAAAAAATTCCCGATATAAAAAGTGTGAACGACTTTATGGAAAACTTGGTCATTCTAAAAAAAGACATGCTGAAACTGAAAAAGGACCCATATGAAAGAAGAACTTTTTCGTACAATGAATATTTGTTTTGGATAGATAAACAACTCAATAAAGTAAAGTGAAAAGAACCATTGAATTTATTCATATTTTACCAATTTGCATCAATTTTTTACTGAACCTGTATCTTGTGAAATAGTCCGGTCAATCTACATTTAATTTTACCCTTAATATTCGTAAATTGCACTATCACACCGAAATTATTTTATATAAAATCATAACATGTTTAAGAAAGGATTTATAAATGTCTGAAAATACTCCAATTACAGTAGCGTATGGCGATGGCATCGGACCCGAGATAATGCAGGCAACACTTGATATAATTCAGGCTGCGGGCGCAAAATTAGATATTGAAGTTATCGAAATCGGCGAAAAAGTCTACGGCAGAGGTATTGCCGAAGGCATCGAGCCCAGCGCATGGACCTCATTATTGAGAACAAAAGTCTTCCTGAAAGCACCCATAACAACACCGCAGGGCGGCGGATTTAAAAGCCTGAATGTTGCAACCAGGAAAACACTTGGTCTTTACGCAAACATTCGCCCGTGCGTATCATACGCGCCTTATATACAAACCAAACACCCCGTAATGGATGTTGTTATAATGAGAGAAAACGAAGAAGATCTTTATGCCGGAATTGAGTACAGACAAACTGACCAGGTGATGCAGGGATTGAAACTTATTTCTTCACCGGGCTCAGAAAAAATTATCCGATATGCTTTTGAATATGCAAAAGCCAACGGCAGAAAAAAAGTTACATGTTTCATGAAGGATAATATCATGAAGTTCACCGATGGTCTTTTCCATAAGATATTTGACCAGGTTGGCGAAGAGTATCCTGATATTGAAAAGGAAAGCTGGATAGTTGATATCGGCGCGGCAAAACTTGCTACTTCACCGGAATCATTTGATGTTGTTGTTATGGAAAATCTATACGGTGATATTCTTTCTGATGTTACTGCACAGATGACAGGTTCAGTAGGACTAGCAGGCTCAGCTAATATCGGCGATAAATGCGCAATGTTCGAAGCCATCCACGGCTCAGCACCCAGGCGCGCAGGCCAGAATGCAGCAAACCCATCAGGGCTGCTCTTAGGCGCGGTGTTAATGCTCGCTCACATCAACCAGTCCGAAGTTGCGACAAAGGTTCACAATGCATGGCTTAAAACCCTTGAAGACGGTGTTAATACATATGATATATTCAGGGAAGGCGTAAGCAAAGAAAAAGTAGGCACAAAAGAATTCGCGCAGGCAGTTATCGCAAGGCTAGGGCAGAAACCTACTACACTGAAACCGGTTGAGTACCATGATTTTGAAGTAAAAATGCAGCCGCATTATGATTACAGAACAATTAAGAAAGCAAAAAAAGATCTTGTAGGTGTTGATGTATTTTTACACTGGACAGAAGGTACAGCCGAAGAGCTTGGCAATAAACTGAAGAATATTGCGGTTGACGGATTAAAGCTGACAGCAATAACAAACCGCGGAGTGAAAGTTTATCCGGGCGGAATGAAAGAAACTTTCTGTGTTGATCACTGGAGATGCCGTTTCCAGGTTGATAGCGGAACTACAACACATGAAAAATTAATTGCACAGCTTGATAAATTCCGTGCAGAGGGATATGATTTCATTAAGACTGAAAATCTTTACACCTTTGACGGTGAAAACGGTTTCACAGCTTAAGCTAAACTAAAGTAAACACTCTAAACGGCTCTTCAATAAAATATTGCAGAGCCGTTTTTGTTTAATATGCGTATAATAATAAAGACAAAAGTAGCTCAAAATTACAGAAAGGTTTTCCAAGGCTTTGATATTAACCTATTTATGAAACTTAAACCGCCTTTCATTGGTTTAAACGTAAAGAGGTTTGATGGATGTGCTAAAGGAGATGTTGTTCAGGTAGAAATAAATTTATTGGGATTTAAACAGAACTGGACTTCAGTTATTACAGAGCAGGTACAGAACGAACATGAGATCTTTTTTATAGATGAAGGCACAATTTTGCCAAAACCATTAAAGTACTGGAAACATAAGCACATAATAGAAAATTCTGTTGATAGTAGTATAATTATTGATGATATTACGTACCAATCAGGCAGTATTTTAATTGATTTTCTGCTGTTTCCGGCGTTTTTTATTCAGTTTTTTTACAGAAAACCGGTTTATAGATCATATTTCAGCAAATTAAATTGAGTTTATGGTAATAACCTATAAAACAAATGCTAAATTAGAAGCACATGAACTATCGGACCTGTTTAAGGCTTCCGGCATCAAACGCCCGGTTGAAGACCTGAACAGGGTAAAGAACATGATAGATAATTCCAATCTGCTGGTAACAGCCTGGGATGGCGAAAAGCTTGTTGGTATTGCAAGAGCACTCAGTGATTTTTCGTACTGCTGTTACCTTTCTGACCTGGCAGTAGATAAGGAATATCAAAACCAGGGAATCGGTCATGAACTTGTGAACGAAATTCAGAAATTGATCGGCGATGAATCAAACCTTGTACTGCTATCAGCACCCGAAGCAATGGAATACTATCCAAAGATAGGTTTTGAAAAAGCCGGTAATGCATATATAATTTACCGCAAAAAATAGGTTACTAAAAACAGAGTGATATTATAGTGTGTTAAATTTATCATTCATTTGGTAAATTTGTAATATGGATGATAAAGAAATTCAGAGTTTAAGAAGACAGTATTCCAAAAGCACCTTATCGGTAAGCAGTGTCAGCAAAGACCCTTTCAAACAATTCGAAAAATGGTTCCAGGATGTAATGAACTCAGGTTTTTTAGAGCCTAACGCTATGACATTAGCAACAGCCTCCAAAACAGGCAAGCCTTCGGCCAGGGTTGTATTGCTTAAAGGAATTCACGACGGCGGTTTTGTATTCTACACCAATTACAAAAGCAAAAAAGGCAAAGATATTGAAGAGAATCCTTACGGATGTTTACTATTTTACTGGGATAAGCTTGAGCGGCAAATAAGAATTGAAGGAACGATAGAAAAAGTATCAAGTAAAGAAAGTGAAGAGTATTTTAATACCCGCCCGTATAAAAGCAGGGTTGGCGCATGGGCATCAAAACAAAGCACTGTAATTGAAAGCCGTTCTGTAATTGTAAAAGAATTCCTTAAATACATGATGAAATTCAAAACTCACGTTCCGCTTCCTGATGTATGGGGCGGCTACAGGCTGCTGCCTGAAACATTTGAATTCTGGCAGGGCAGGCCAAACCGGCTGCATGACAGGGTGAGATACTCAAAAAGTAAAGCAGGTTGGAAAATTGAAAGATTAGCGCCTTAAATAATTATGATTTTAAGAGTACCGGATGGTACTCTTTTTTTTTACTTTCATCCCTATAAATATAACTTCTGCCTCCATAATTTAACTTACCTATCACTAAAAGTCCTTTAGTATATCTGCCGTATAACAAAATTAACGTTTTCAGTTATGCTGTTTTCAGAAACAATCTGCATTTAAATTCCACAACGCAAAATCCGGTAACAAATAAGATCAGGGAAAATGCCGAATAGAACAAAAAATCTTAAAAAATAGAAGATTTTTAGTTCTGTTTTGATACAACTTCCATTAACATTATTTCAAAACATTCTTTTTATACTGCTTTTTCAGAATCTATCTTTGCATATCAAAATGAAAACAAACATGAATAATTTAACGATAAGTTCGATGAGCGCGGCAAATGGTGATATAAAAGGAGAAATTGATCTGAACTGGGATGGAATTGAAATTGCCGACTCGTACGTAATCGAATTTACAAATGGTGGACCCAAAAATCAATGGATCCTGGTAGATATTACCAATGAATCAAAATACACAATAAAAGGACTAAAGCCGAATAAAACTTATTCATTCAGAGTTGCAGCAGTAAATTCAAAGAAACAGGGTCCATGGAGCGAAACAGTAAAGAAAAGAATTACCTAGAGGGTCAAAATGATCAAAGGTCCGGAAGATAACCGGGGTCAGAATAAGATAATTCTAAAACAGAGTATGCAATTAAAAGAAAAGTATAATTCAAAAATTAAAAATCATAAATCAACAAACAAACAGGAGAACAAAATGAAACAATTTAAAACGCTTTTTTTAATTAACGCAATGATCCTATTGCTGATTTCTTCAATTTCAATTTCGCAGGAAGTACCCGGTGACTGGGGTAAAGACAGCAGGGAAAAAGACCCCGTTAATCAACCTGAGAAACTTTCGCAGCAACTGCTTCAGCGGTTAAATGATCCCGAAGTAAATAAGAATCCTGAACAGAGAATGCAGCTTCATACAGAAATTGACAGGGTGCTTGGAGCAGAGCAGCCTGAGGATAAATTCGGAATTACAAAAACATCTGTAATAACCACAAACTTCAATAATCCTCCGTTTCAGCAAGATTGGTATACAACAGATGTGCAGATTTTCTCCGGTTCTTTATCACCTGCAACTTCTTATAGAAATGTTGAACTTAACCAGGCCGAAGACGGAAATTTATACACTGTAGTAAAAAGACCCGGATCACCCGGTGCATTTAATATTTACCGCTCAACCAATGGAGGCGCAACATGGCCATATCTAATTACATATAATACCGGTTCAGGTTATATAGGCAGTATTTCAATGCTTCTTGAAAGTCGTAGTAATTCAAACCCCGACTCTACACGAATACTTGTGTACTTTACTTTTTCAGGAAGTTCAAATCTTGATAATGCTTCTCTTTACGTTTTAAATGTATTAAGAAGCGGAAGCGGCGGTGTGATTCTTCCCGTAGGAAATCCCTCAGCCGGAAACAAGCTTGAATATGTAAGCGCTTGCAGCGACGGAATGTATTACGCTGCTCCAACTTATATGCATGCAATTGTAAGAGAAGCTACGAATGCCGGTGTACAGGTGGGTTTAAGGCATTACAGAACTACTAACTGGGGATTAACTCATTCAGTATCTCAAATAAATACTACCTATGACGATTTTTATCCAAGCGCTGCTTTTTCACGTGAAAACGGAACCAATGACTCGATATACATTGCGGTAGAAAGAAGATTAAGCGCAACGGAATATGAACTTCGCATTATTGCAACACACGAAATTCCTACTACAAATTTCAGAGTATTTTATATTACAAGTGCTGTATCAGGTGTGAAATATGAAAAGCCTGCAATTACAATAGTTCAGCAAAACATTAATATTCCCAGGAAAATTCTTGTTACAAGCACACGAAACAGAAACCCGCGTTATCATTATTCTGCTAACAGCGGTACAACCTGGGTGATAGACCAGCTTATGGGTACAAGCAGCACCGTTACAGCAGATTTCACTAACTGCAACAGTGATTCGTTAACAAGCGGCGGACAGTACGCAATTATGGGTTTTGTTACCGATGACGGTGATTCAGTTAACGTTAAACAGCTCACAATTCCGCCAAGTACTACATATGCATACTACAAAAGGAATTCCAACCAGTCTTCAGGTGTTATTGCTCCATCTACTGCAATATACAAGGTCGGAACAACCAAATACTCAGCATTTGCATATTCCGGGTTTGGCCCATCTAACATATATTTTAACGCTGAACAGCTTATTACAGGCATTGAACCTATAGGCAATAACTTACCTGATAAATTTGAATTAAGCCAGAATTATCCTAACCCGTTTAATCCTGTAACCAATATCAATTTCAGCATTCCAAGATCAGGATCAGTTAAACTTGTTGTATTCGATGTTCAGGGCAGAGTGGTAACAGAGCTGGTTAACGGAAATTATAATGCCGGTTCATATAAAGTGGATTTCGACGCAGCAGCATTATCATCAGGTGTGTATTTCTATAAAATAGAAACAGAAGGTTTCACTGACGTCAAGAAAATGATGCTGGTTAAGTAACGCAGTTATTTACCGGCATTGTTCTCCGTAATGCATGCATTACATTAATTGAACTATAACCCGCGGGTTCCCAATACCTGCGGGTTGTTTTAAACAGAAAATCACTATGAAAATTTTAACAATTTTATTTTTATTTATCATTGCCCGGACTTTTGCTCAGTGGCAGCCGGATCTCAGGCTGACCAATAACCCCTCTGTTTCTTTAACATCTCATAATAATGCAAGGTGCATAGCATCAAGCGGTGATTCTGTGCATGTTGTATGGCATGATAATCGTGACGGAAACTATGAGATATATTACAAACTCTCTACTGATGGAGGTTCAAGCTGGGGAGCTGATACACGGCTGACAAATAACTCCTTTTATTCAGGGTATTCTTCAGTATCAGTATCAGGTCAGGTTGTTCATGTTATATGGCTTGACGATCGTGATGGCAATACTGAGATATATTACAAACGCTCTATAAATGGAGGTTCAAGCTGGGAGGCAGATACACGGCTAACGAATAGCTCTTTATTATCCGAGTATCCTTCCGTTTCAGTATCAGGTCAAACCGCACATGTAGTATGGGTTGATAGTCGTGATGGGAATAGTGAGATATATTACAAACGCTCTACTGACGGAGGTTCAAGCTGGGGAGCGGATACACGGCTGACGAATAACTCTTCATTATCAGAGGATCCTTGTGTATCAGTATCCGGTCAAGTGATACATATTGTGTTTTATGATAATCGTGATGGAAACTATGAGATATACTACAAACGTTCAACTGATGGAGGCTCAAGCTGGGGAGCAGATATGCGGCTAACTAATAACGCTCTTATTTCAGGACGTCCTTCTGTGTCAATATCAGGCCAATTTGTGCATGTTCTATGGCATGATAATCGTGATGGAAACTATGAGATATATAACAAACGCTCTACAGATGGAGGTTTAAGCTGGGAAGCAGATACACGGCTAACGAATAACTCTTCATTATCAGAGTATCCTGCTGTCTCTGTCTCCGGTCAAGTTGTTCATGCTGTATGGAATGACAGTCGTGATGGTAATCCTGAATTATACTATAAGCGTTCAATAGATGGCGGTTCAAGCTGGGGTGCAGATACACGGCTGACGAACAGCACTAACAGTTCATACTATCCATCTGTGGCAATATCCGGTCAAACTGTTCATATAGTATGGTCAGACATGCGGGATGGAAACTCTGAGATATATTATAAACGTGACCCGACAGGTAATCCCGTTGGTATTCAGAATATTTCAAATGAAATACCGAAAGGATTTTCACTTGAGCAGAATTATCCGAACCCGTTTAACCCGGTAACCAATATCAAATTCAGCATTCCAAGATCAGGATCAGTTAAACTTGTAGTCTTTGATGTGCAGGGCAAACAGGTAACTGAGCTGGTTAACGGAAATTATAATGCCGGTTCATATAAAGCGGATTTCGATGCGGCTCAATTATCATCAGGTGTGTATTTCTATAAAATAGAAGCAGAAGGTTTTACTGACGTCAAGAAAATGACGCTGGTGAAATAACACAATTATTTCACCGCCTTGTTTCTAAGGTTGATAAAGTAATGTAATTACTTTTGAAACCTTGTTTCTAAGGCTGGTTAAGTAACGCAGTTATTTAACGGCATTGTTCTCCGTAATGCATGCATTACATTAATTGAACTATAGCCCGCAGGTCCCCAAATATCCCGCGGGTTATTTTTATAATAAAACAACAAGAATTTTATTAATACCGTGAAAGTCTGAATAAATATTACTTTCACGGCTGAGAAAACAACAGAAATATATAAGTGAAAAAACTCCCTAAGCTTATTTTGCAAGTTTGCCTGCTTCTTCAACTATCCAAAGCTTATAAGCAAAGAATTCATCCTTTTCAAGGTCCATACACAATTCTTCCGCAGCAATTTTATCCTCTTTGTGCCTGACGTTATTTAACTGGTTGGTATATTTGATGAATTTAAGGTACTGGTTCTTGCGCATATCTGTCATGAATTTATTATTCTGCACTGTCTTTTTAAATGTATCAAGCAGTGACTGCAAAGGGATGGTCCATTCAAGTGAATAGTATATCCGGCTTTGCAGTATCCTCAGGTCCATTTTCAGATAAACCTCTTCGGGTTTGCTTTTCGCAAGGTACTCCAGCGCTTTTTCATAATTTCCTTCTTCATTTTCAAGATATGCCATCCCGTAATAATAATAAGCTTCTCGTGAACCTTCGTGCAGTTCATTTCTGTAATCATTTATAAATTTTCGCAGCCAGTCAAATTTCCTGAGTCTTGATGCCGTTACCACTGTACTTGAATAAAAGGAATTAGGCATGTAACCGTGAGTTTTATAAGTGTCTTTTTTTAATTCAAGCTCGTATATCATAAATGATTCAAGAAGGAATTTATGCTTCCCTGTTCTAAGCTGTCTAACACAGTAGTTTTCAAGATTAATGAACAGGTCACCAATAGTATCGCCTAATTCATCATCATGCTTAAGGATCAGTTCCTTTAAAAGATAGTAATTCTCTTCGTTATCAGGTTCAATAAACAGCTTAATTACCCGGTAATAGATAAGTATCAGAGGTACCCCGCTGAACTGCTCAGCGTTGAAATTCCTGATCATATTTTCAATGATAGCCGTATCTATCTTTATATTATACAGGTAAGTTGTATTTAAAGTTATAGCATAATACTTTAAAACACTAATGAGGTAAAACTTCGTGATGTTATCCGAAAAGAGCTGGATATTATCTTTGGTGAGGTATTTTTCATATTTACCCATATATATCTCTGCAAGGTATGTCAATTTATGCTCCGCGAAAAGATACATATTTTCGTAATAATAACTATCCCTCACTGAAAATTTATCCAGTTCTTTGTTTGCTTCATCAATAATACGTTCAAAATCTTTGAATAATTTCCTTGCAAAAAGCTCCTTAAGTAATATATCTTTTGACCTGAAAGTATCACCGCTGAACCGATTGTAGGCAAGGAATTTTTCTACCAGCTCGTACAGATAATACATCAACAGCCTCAAGGTAGAGTCTTTAAAAGCTTTCCCCGGGAATATTTTCGCAAATATCTTTTCCTTTTCTATTTTTACGGGATCCAGCTCCGGATAATTCTTTTTTATCAATTCAAACAGTTTTATAACATTCACGTTTTTATTAAAGAACGGCGATGAAACGAACTCTGAAAATTCCTTCATCTCTTTAGGTGTAAATGTTCTGATAGCTTCGATTAAACTGCTTTTATTCATCTGTTAACTCTCCGGTTTTATTTATCAGCCAGAACTTTTCAAGGGTGTTGCCTGTGCTTTCAATATCTTCTTTTAATCTGATAATTTCTTTCAAGCTTCGTTTTTCTTTTAACTTTACCAGCCGAGTATAGAATTTAAGAAAATTCAGTATTCTTGTAAACCGTTCTTCAGAAAGGGAACCTTTATTATTATTTAAAAAATGACGGTATGAATCTATCTGGTAAGCTGACTGGTTAAGCATATCAAGCTCATAAAATGTCATCAGTGTAAGATCCCTGACCGGAAGCTTATACTGTATATGCCGTATTGTTTTAATTGAATTCAGATGCCACAGAGCTTTTTCAAATTCTCCTTTATTGAAGGCCAGCCGGGCATAGCAGTAGTTAATTACAACATCGCTGTTTTCCGGAGATATGGTATCTTTGTATTGTTTTATGAATTTTTCAGTCCACTCAAATTGTTTCACTGAAATACCGGTACCCACTATGTTTCCGAACATAAGATCATCAAAGTAAATATGCTCTTCAGCAGCATAGAGTTTCTGCTCCAGACAGACTTTATACAGCTCAAATCTTTCCTGGGTGAAGGGTTTCCCGTCGGAAACAGGAGAGTTATTATAACCCTGGTAAACGCAGTAACTCTGAAGTATGTTATGCAGGCTGTACCTGTCACTTTGTGAAAGTTTGTCTGAACTGGTAATTAGTATTTCTTTCAGTACCCTGTAATTTTCCTCTTTCTTATCTTTAATGAGCAGTACTTCATTCAGGTGAAGTTTTATCTTAAGCTTTTCTTTAAAGTAGGTATCTTTTGAAAGCAGAAAGTCCATTATGTGTTCTATAAAATCAAATTTATGCTCTATCTGCTCATACATGCTTTTATCAAGCATAAACCGGTAGTGATTAAGAGCCTTAATAAGATAGAAGCTGGTTAATTCATCTTCTATGTAGGTAACTGTGTTTGTTGTATAATTCTTAAAATCCTTTTGTTTGAACTTGCTCCAGTCCATGTATATCTCTTTCTGGTTCTGAAGTTCATATTTCATGAAATAATAGTCCGGGTCGTGGTAAGTAACTGAATTAATATCCTCTTCAATTTCAGAATAATATTTCAAAAAGACCTTTTCTAGTTTTCTTTTGTTTAGTTCTTTAAGCAGATTAATTCCCCTGTTTAGATCATTTTTCCTGAAATTCACATATGCAAGGTAATCTTCAGCAAGTTTTCCAAGATTGTATATTACTGTCCTGAGAAAACCATCGTTATATTTCTTCCCTTCAAAAAGATTTTCAAACACAACTTCTTTATCCAGTTTCTTATCTTTGAAATCCGGATAGAATTTCTTCAGATAATCATACAGGTGCTTAACATGAATATTTTTGTTAAAAAATGGTGATTTAACAAAATCTCCGAATTCTTTATATTCTTTCGGGGTAAACTTACTCAATATTCCAAGAAGTGTCGCGCTTATCATTAAATATTTGCGGGAAATTTGAAACAATATAAGGTACTTTTTTGGTATATAAAACGCATTTTAACAATCATTTTTAGCAATTTTAATGATTTACGCACTGAAATTGTATTGATTTTTAAAAACATTGGGATTTACTATTCCGTCATATGTTTAAAACAACAATCCAAAAATAACTTTCCGAAGCTACCTGCTATATAAATAACTCAGTTACAATTTTGCAGAACAATGGAACGCATTAATTAACGGGTATTTATATCAACTTACCTCAAATCATTTCTTTGTGCTGCCACATTTAAATATTTAAATTTGTATCAATTAAAAATTATAAAATCGCCGCAATGAAAGCATTAATTCTATTGACAATTTTTTCATCACAGATCTTTTCACATATGCTCTTTATCAATGATTCAAACTATCCGCCTGAAGGAAACATAGAAAGTAGCAGCAATATGAGTCCTGCGGAAATAAAAAAGGAAAGCCATACGGAAAATTCGGGTTCAGTACCTATATTCAGATTTTCGAAAACCGGAAACATGATCTCACCACTGGAACAAACTTCTTCAGCTGTACCCGGGGGATATTACCTCGGACAAAAAGTACCTAACCGGTTTGACCCGGCAGCCAGCATTTATTTCAGCCTGCCACTGCAGCAGCATGTCAGAGTAGTCATTCTGGATATGTTTGGTCAGTCAGTTAAAGTACTCATCAATGATGTTGTTAATGCCGGAACGTACAAAGTGAATATTGATGCATCCGGCCTGTCTACAGGAGTTTATGTTTACAGATTCGAAACTGAAAATTTCATAAATACACGTAAATTGCTGCTTGTAAATTAGGAGACTTTATTCTGCAATTTGAAAACAAATTCACAACGAAAATTGATAAAATGGGACAAAATATTCAATATAAAGCATATCTGACATAATTCTTTGAAACATTGGTTAAAAACTTTCAAAATTCCAGGTATCAAAACTTCAAAATAATAATTTCCGAACTTTAACAAATGTAATAACAATAGTTTACTGTAGTGCTGGAAATACAGAACATACCTGAGCCAAAACAAACTATAAACAAAGATAAAATCATTTCTTTGTATAGCATACAAAACAGGACTATTTTTGTAAGGTAAGAAAAAATTCAAATCATTTTAATAAATCAAGAAAGGAATCAAAACAATGTTCGGATTCGGAAAAAAGATCGAAAAAGACCCCAAAAAAGCACTTGAAAACGCTGATAAAGCTATCAATTCAGGGGTATCAGGATTCTTAACAAAAACATTCATGGGGCAGGATTTTGTTGACCAGACAAATGCTTCATTGAACATGGCAAAAAATTACACCGATACAAGCAATCTCAGCCAGACAGGCATGGGCGGAACAGCTGATGTATTAAGCATTGAAGATACAGGCGCATTAATTAATTTTAACCCGGTGGTTAGAATGAAATTAAGGATAACTCCGCAGTTCGGTCCGGCTTTTGAAGCTACCGCTGAAACTGCTGTATCAAAAATTGCCATTCCAAGAGTTGGTGATAAAATTAACATAAAATATAACCCGGCTAATACATCACAGATACTGGTTATATAAAATTCAAACATAACAATACAGGAGGAATTCACAAGATGAGGTTCACAAAAATAGCTTTACTTTTATTTGCAGTAATGGTTGTATTTTCAGGGTGCGGAAGAATAAAACAGATCCAGCAGATCACTGATAAATTTTCAGGTGACAGGCTTTATTTCTGTGAAAAATACGTAACAAAAGAAATTGGCGAAGATACCAAATTCAAGCCCGGAAAAATAACAGTTATGGTTAAACTTCAGAATCCGATTGGAGAAAAAGAAGTTGATATCAATGTTACTGATGCGGCTACAGGCAAAGCTGTTGATACATTTCCGTTCACAGTACAATCAAGCTGGGATTATATCCACTTTGATGACGTCGAATTCAAAGAAAAAGGAAAATATAAGGTCAGCTGTTTAAAAAAGAACGGTGATGTTATTTGCAGCGGTGAAGTAGAAATAATATAATAATTATTTTAAGTTAAGCAGATTAAATAAATATAAGTAGTAGATCCTGAACCCAATTCTCAGCCGGAGGCAGCCGGCTGAGAAACAGGAAAAGGATTTGGGAATTTAAAAACACTGACCCTACCAATTAACGGGATATAATACATGAAACCTATAAACGGGATAAGCATTAAAAGATATGCGGAGCTTTGTGCAGATATGGATGAAGTAATAAACGATAAACATGCTTGCATCAAAATAGCTGTTTCAAACGGAGTAGCAAAAAACGACTGGGAAGCGGCACACTCAGCATGGCAGGAAAAGATAACAGACCCTTCGGATATGGGCAGAACAGCATCCAGGTTTGTTGCACACTGGAAAGATGCTATGAACAAACGGAAGTAGTATCAGAAACGGAAGCAGTAACAAACGGAAGCAAATCACTTGAATTGAAATTGAAGGTCATAATTAAATAATAGATTTTTTTTACATGCAGGAAATTAACGGGGTCACATTAAAAAGATACGCAGAGCTTATCTGCGCGACAACCGATACGGTTACAGAAGAAGAGTTCTGGCAGGCGATCGAAAAAGAAGGTTTTTCCAGGGACGCATGGCAGCCGGTAAAAGACGGATGGAACGCAGAATTATTTAAACCCGAAAATTACCTCACGCTTCAGCAGGAATACAATAATGCGCTTGAGGAAGCTGTTGAAAAGAAAAATAACGGTAACCCGCCATGTTCACTTGAAACCTTCGCTGACCTGAATGCGCAATTCTACTACCGTAAAGATCCTGCAAACAATAACGAAGTTATGGAATATACCAAAGTTCTTGAAAGCAATAACATAGCGCCGTTAAAATGGACCGAATATTCAGCCTATTGGGCACCAAAAACTGCACGGGATGAATATTCGCAAAAATACTATGATTTGCTCAATATTGCCTCAGCCAAATACATGGAAACTTAAGATTTTTATTAAAAGTATATAATCTGCTTGATTATATTATCATAAACTCCCCCCAATAAGCCGTAATTTTTTTACGGCTTTTTTTTATTATACCAACTAAACCTATCCGGCGGGAAAGTCATCAAATATGTAACAAATGAACAATTTTTTAGGTAAATTATGAAATTATCAGCAATTTTAACTCTCAGCCTTCTGGCAATATTATTTATGGGAAAACTAACATCAGCGGATGACGCAAGGCTTCTTTTTGAAAAGACCATTTCTACTGAATCAGGTAAAGAGCTTATTACCAGCCTGGTTGCAGGGGGTATAGAAATATCCACATGGGATAAGAACGAAGTTAACGTAAAAGTTTACGGTAACGATGAAGCAGAAGAGAAAATAATCTTTTCAGCAGAAGAGACTTCAACTGGTGTAAAAGTTGAAGGTAAACAAAAAGATTCCAAGAACTTCAGGAATCTAACCATTCGTGTTGAAATAGTAGTACCCAAGAATTACGACCTGAAACTCTACAGCTCCGGCGGTAATCTTTCTGTAAAGGATATCACGGGAAAAATTGAAACCAATACATCTGGAGGAAACATCAAAATTGAAAATACTTCAGGAAACCTGGAAGCATATACAGCCGGCGGTAACGTAGCAATTTCAATATCATACGGTGATATTAAAGTATCAACTTCAGGGGGGAAGATCTCGGTCAATGACTTTAACGGCAACATCGATGTCTCAACAGCAGGAGGTGATATTGTACTGGAAGGCAAGAACGGCAAAATTGACGCATCAACAGCAGGCGGAAGTATTAAGCTTGATTATGAAGGCAAGAACATGGGTGTTGATATGAGCACACTTGGCGGAAATATCAATGCTTCGCTGCCGGGTGATTTTGACGCTGATGCGGATATCGGCACACTTGCCGGAAAGATCACCTGTGATTTCGCAAAAGTTCAGAAAGAAAATCACGTTTCCTCGTATATACGGGCTAAATTCAACAATGGCGGCGAAACATTTAAGTGTACAACTTCAGCCGGTAATATTACGGTTACTAAAAAGTAGCCGGGAAGATTATAAATCACAAGATACTTTGACGTAAAAGCAGCTACTCAGAAATCTTTTCATTCGGCCCGGCTTATTATATAGCCGGGTTTTTTATACTCAAATTTTTACTGAAACAAATAAGCCTGAATTTTCCTTTAAACTAATATATTGTTACATTGTTTACTTGAACAAATTACCATAATTTGCGTGAATTGAAGAAATTTTTAGCAATAATACTGTTTATTTTCACATCTGCGGTTTTTGCACAGCAAAAGCTTCTTATCCCTATGGATGTTAATTCACAAACAGACCACCTGCGCGCCTATGGCATTGCCTACAGGCATCTTCTGGGCGGTAAGGAGCTTGACTGGCTCCTGAACTACCGCGGGGGTTCATTTATGTTCGATTATACATCCGAGCTTACCGCTGAATGCATGGCAAAAGGTGTAAGCTACGAATTGCTTTCCGGTACACAGGCTGCACAGGTTTACGCTGAAGTGCAGGATGAGAACAACAATATGGATGTTGTGCGGCTTGAGAAGGTGGCTAAAATTGCCGTTTACGTTCCGCCAAATGCTTTGCCATGGGATGATGCTGTTCAGCTTGCGCTGGATTATGTAGAAATTCCGTATGATAAAGTATGGGATGAAGAAGTATTGAACGGTAAACTAAAAGATTATGACTGGATACATCTGCACCATGAGGATTTCACGGGGCAGTACGGAAAATTCTTCGCTGCATTCGGTTCATCCGCCTGGTATATGACACAAAAGCAAACCAACGAAGATATGGCAAAGAAACTTGGGTTTGCAAAAGTATCACAGCTTAAACTTGCAGTTGTTAAAAAGTTAAGGGAATATGTTTCAGGCGGGGGATTTTTATTTACAATGTGCTCAGGTACCACAACTCCCGATATTGCTCTTGCATCGCAATACACAGATATATGCGATGTGATGTATGACGGCGACCCTATTGATCCAAATGCGAACAGCAAGCTTGATTACTCCGAATGCATGGTATTTCAGAATTTCCAGATCCAGCTCAATCCATATGTATACGAATATTCAGATATTGATATAACTGACGCTGAATTAATGGCGGGACAGTATAACGATTACTTCACCTTGTTCGATTTTTCAGCAAAGATCGATCCGGTGCCTACAATGCTTATTCAGTGCCATACCGCCGTTATAAAGGGTTACCTGGGACAGGAATCAGGCTTCAGGGAAGAACTTATAAAACCGAACATGACTATTCTGGCGAAAAATGACGGCACCAATTGGGTAAGATATGTTCATGGAAATTTCGGCAGGGGTACGTTTACTCTGTATGGCGGGCATGACCCGGAAGATTACCAGCATGCGGTTGGTGACCCGAAAACTGATCTATCGCTGTACAAAAATTCACCAGGCTACAGGCTGATATTAAATAATGTACTTTTCCCTGCAGCAAAAAAGAAAAAATTGAAAACATAATATTTATTTCGTTTCCCAAACTGGTCCGCTGTAGCGGATTGAGAACAGGGATTAACTGAAGACATAATAGTATTTCTTTGTCACCCTGAACTTCTTTCAGGGTCTGTTGTCATATTCCAAAAATCCCCAAACATCTGATTCCCAAACTCCAGTTTGGGAATCCAGACAACCAAAAGATTTTGAAGATCGACCCGAATATGAATAAAAAAAAGCAGAGGCACACTCTGCTTTTTTAGTTATTGGATATTGATGCTTTATTTTAATTCTTTGTTTCCGCTTTTGTGTTTTTTACCTTTATGCTTTTTCCCTTTGTGTTTTTCCTTCATCTCTTTTTTATGTGTTTCCCATATTTTTTGCTGGTCAGCACTCAGCACAGAATTGATCTGTGTCTTTCCTGATTCGCGTATTGCCTTCATCTTTTCTTTCATCGCGGTCTTATCTTTCACATCTTTTGAAGATTCCCATACGGCTTTCATTTCATTAGCCTGTGAAAGCATTATATCGTAAACCTGCTTATGCTGGTCATCTGTAAGCGAGAGTTTCTCTTTCATCTTATCCGCTCTTTTTTGAGCGCGTTCTTCGGGTGTTTTACGCTGTTTCTTTTCGCCGTTATCCTGCTGTGAAAATGTGCTGCTGACTGAAAATAAAAGCGCGGCCAGTAACAGCATGAGGCTTAACAGATTAAACTTTGCAATGCTTCTCTCTAAAAAATTTCGTTTATTCATTTATTTAAGTTTTATTTAAAAAAAAGTGACTTTATCCGTCTCTTGAAATATAAGACAAACAAAATCACTAAAAAGTTTAAAGCAAATACCCGCTTTTACAATCATTTACATATGTAACGGCGTTAATCTCTGTAACAAATAGATTTATAAGGGCAGTATTTACAATGCTCAATATCAGTTGTTTGGGTAAAAGGAGTTTCTTTGTCAAATATCTTCTTAAGCAGTACAATTAAATTATCTTCAAATAATTTCCTTTTATCCGCTGAGATCGGCTCTTCTTCAAACCAGAAGACACCTCCTGAAATTTTCTTCAGTGGATAAATTCCGACTATAAGCTTTGAATTATTGTTTGAATTCAGGTATAACGAAGCGTAAAAAAGCTGCTGAAAATTTTCCTTAAGTTTTATATCTGCAAATATCCTGTTAACATGGTCAACATCATTTACTTTTGCGCTCTGCTTAGCGGAATCAACCGTTCCGGTTTTGTAATCAATTATCCGGGTGATTCCGTCTTTTATTTCAACCCTGTCTAACCTTCCGAACAAGGTCACTTCTGTAACTTCTCCGTTTATATTTAAGCTGACTTTTCTTTCAGCGGCAGTTTCAAGCTCAATTATCTTAAAGGGAGTTTCTGCTTTATCATTGCTTAATACGCTGCTTATGAGTTTTTTAATGACACTTTTATATAGAAGATTTTTTCCCTGTTTAATTTTTGCGAATTCTTTATACTCCGTAAGCTCTTCGCATGCTTTCTTCCAAAGATCATCATAATTACTGCCGAAGAAGGATATTTTACTACTCATTATTTCAGGGGTTACTTCCCTGCCAACATCCTCCCTGTATAAAATATCCATCAGCTGGTGGAAAATATTACCGAATGCCGCTGCGGAAAAATATTCTTCAACTTCTTCCTCTTCTTTAAGTCTAGCTGCCTTTTTAAAATAGAACTGCAGCGGGCAATTGATATATGTGCTTAGCGTAGTTGCTGAATACTGCTTCTGGTTCTTTAACAGCTCCAGCACTTCAGGGGATTTTTGTATAGTGATCTCTTTCCTTTTGGGAAGCTCAATATCACCTTCCAGTAAAAGGCTATGCACAGTAATATTCTTATTTTTGGCTGCTAGCTCGCTTTCAACCTGCATAATAAATCTGCTCTTTTCCCCGGCAGAAATCACCCCGGTTTCTGTGTTATATATTAATGTAACATTTTTGGCTTTCTGCAGCAGCCTGTAGAAGTAATACGCATAATCAGCTTCGGTATCTTCGCTAACTGGCAATTTGAAAGCCCTTTTAAGGGCATACGGAATGAAAGAACTGCTGCTCATTTCAGCGGGCAGAATGCCTTCATTCACTGAAAGTATGAACACATTATCAAAATCAAGCGACCTTGTCTCGAGCATACCCATTATCTGTATGCCTTCAAGCGGTTCACCTGAAAATGGAATTTTCATTCGTTTGGAATTTTCGAGCAGGATATTCCAGAAAGTTTCACTTTCAATTTCGGTAATGTATTTATCGATAATATCCTTTATCCGGTTCAGCTCGGTAGAAGCTTTGTTTAAAAATTCAGTCTCGTATATATTACCATGAGTGCTTTTGCTAACTAAATCAGAAAGTTTTACAATTATACCTGAAAGATAGCTGTATGACTCATTTGCTGTTTGTGCAGAAGCAAAAATCTTATCGGCAACATCAACTTCTTCCTTAAAAAAACTCTTAAGATATTTTGCGGATGCGTAAATAACATTCCTTTTATTGATAGAAGTAACTGCATCATTTATTACATCAGGGGCGGTTTCTCTTATATAAGGATGAAGAAGAACGCCTATTATATCCTTGTGGTAAAATTCCTTTGATTTGCCTTCTCCCCTGCTGTTCAGGTTAAGGTCCCTCAGTAATTCAAACAGGCTGTATAGCAATGAATTTTTGAATGAATACCCCATAGTGATATTGATCGCATCAATATTTCCCGGGATTGAGCGCAAAACAGGCATCAGCAGACTGTCATCAGGCAATATGATTGCTGTTTTAACTGAACCCGCCTGCCTGAGCTTTTCAAGCTCACTGCCCAATACTTTAGCCTGTGAGACTTCAAGGGGTGAGCCGATCATTTTGATGTTAATCGCGGATTCTGCAAGGGAATTTCCGATCCAGTTTGGTTCACTTATTCCCAGGTTTGCAAAATTTTCCCTCAGAAATTTACCTGATTCCTGTAATTTATCATTAATGTAATATTTATCAGCATCCCAGTATACTTCAGCAATTCCCTGCTCAAGCAGACCCTTAATTATGCCTTCTTCGCATTTGTTCAGTTGATTGAATCCGGCAAAAATTATCTTTTTATAACCCGTGGTATATGATTTTGTTTTAACTTTTTCAAAGAGCTTGCGGTAAGCCATACCTTCATAGCAGATATTTTTGTTTAAAAGCCTTGCGCGGAATTTATGGTATACCCTACCCAGTATTTCCCACGTTTTAATGAATTCATCCTGCAGCCCTGTGATATCTTTTTCAGAAAAGCTGTTCCAGAACCGGTAGAATTCATCCACATCGGCAACATTGAATTCAAAATCTTCTTCAACTTTTTTATGCTCTTTTAATATCCTGAAAAGGTAATCAGCTTCGGCAAGATTTTTGTCGATCTCATCAAAGTCACGCAGGATAATTTCTCCCCACGGGTAAAACTTATCAAATGTAACTTCTTCTGCATACTCTTTGTACACTTCATAAAGCTCGAATATCAATGTAAGGTCATCTGCAATTAACTGATCTGAGTTATCCCTGATGTATTCACTTATACCGCAGGTAACAGGAGACCATACAGGCGTATTGATCTTTTCCGAAAGGTACTTTTTAAAATAAAGTCCCGCCCTGCGTGAAGGAAATACAATCTGCAGCGCGGAAATATCATTCCCGTGTTTACCAAGAAGCTCACCCGCTAATTTATCTAAAAAC
>JAUQWQ010000227.1 GCA_030835085.1 Ignavibacteria bacterium | reverse complement strand
TATGACTGCACCAAAAAACCCAAAGCCACCGATAAAGCATCTGCTGCAAGAATAAAATACCTGAATTACAAAGAATACATTACTGAATTTGATTTCCTGTGGGATACATTTTCAAAAGAGCGGGTTTTAAAAGGCAGCTTTGATAAGTTCGTATTAAGTGATACCGGCAAAAAAGGAACAGCAACTGTCGATAAGGAATTTTTGGAATCACTTAACGAGTGGCGTAAACTACTGGCTGAAACAATAAGCATAAATAATGTAAAGCTGAATGAAGACCAGCTTAACTATGCGGTACAGCAGACACTCGACAGAATTATTTTCTTAAGGATATGCGAAGATAGAGGCGTTGAGCCATATGAAAAACTAAAATATTGCTTAAATGGCCCGCTAAAGGAATGGGGTGTGTACAAAAATCTCTTTGTATATTTCGAAGAAGCAGATAAAAAATATAATTCAGGTCTATTTGATCTTGCCAAGGATAATACCACAAGTAAACTGAATATTGACAACAAAGTATTAAAGAAAATTATCGAAGAGCTGTATTACCCCGTTTCTCCTTATGAATTTTCAGTTTTATCCGTTGAAATACTCGGCTCAGCTTATGAGCAATTTCTGGGCAAAGTCATCAGGCTTACACCAAGCCATAAAGCCAAGATTGAAGAAAAGCCGGAGGTAAGAAAAGCAGGAGGAGTATATTACACTCCGCAATACATTGTTGATTACATTGTAAAAAATACAGTTGGCAAACTTATTGAAGGTAAAACACCGAAAGAAGTAGAGAAGATAAAAATTGTTGACCCTGCCTGCGGAAGCGGAAGCTTTCTTATAGGTGCATACCAATACTTGCTTGACTGGCATTTGAGTTATTACATGGGTAAGGGAGGAAAAGAAAAAACCTTAACCCCAGATGGCAGGCTAACAACCGCTGAGAAGAAAAAAATACTCATCAATAACATATACGGTGTTGATATTGATACACAGGCAACGGAAGTTACAAAACTTAGCCTGCTGTTAAAGTGCATGGAAGGTGAAACACTTGCATCAGTCCAGCAAACAATGAGCTTTATGCATGAGCGTATTTTACCAACGCTTGAAAATAATATCAAAAGCGGTAATTCACTGATTGACCTGGATTTTTATGAAGGTGAGCTTGAATTTGCAGGTACAGAACGAAAAATTAAGCCTTTCAACTGGCAAGCCGCATTCCCTGAAGTTTTTAAACAGGGTGGATTTGATTGCGTAATTGGTAATCCACCGTATATAAGAAGTCAACACTTGGAAGATAATATTAAAAATTATTTAGTTAACAAATATGAATCAGCTTCTTATCAACCAGATACGTTTGCGTTCTTTCTTAATAAGGGTATTCTTTTGCTTAGAAACCAAGGTTGTTTGGGTTTTATAATACCTAATGGAATATTAACAAATACGTATTATTCTAGATTGCGCAAATATGTTTTAGAAAACACAGCAATTGAAGTAATAGCTGACCTAAAGGATAATGTTTTTGAAGGAGCCTCCGTTGATACATCAATATTTATTCTAAGACGGGAAATGGATTTAAAACAAATCCTTAATCAAAGAATATCTATCGGTGAAGTACCCAGCAAAATCTTGCGAACTGTCATTACGCCTTCAAATATTATTACACAATCACAGTTATTCAATATACAGGATTATAACTTCAATACTAATTTAGATACCACTAGCATTTCTATGTTTGACACTATTTTGAAAAATTCATTGAAATTAGAGGAATGCTGCGTTATTAAAAATGGTATGAAAGTACGTAAAGATTTTGTCACCAATAAAAAGGTGAATAATTTTTATAAGAGATTTCTATTGGGTGCTAGTGTAAAACCCTTTGCAATTGATTATTATAATAAGTGGGTTTGTTATGATAAAAAACTAGAAATTAAGTTTACAAATCAAGCATTTAGAGACGAATCAATTTTTGTAGCGCCTCAAAAGCTGTTAGTACGCCAAGTAATGGGTAAGACAAAAATTTATGGCACTTATGACGAAAATCAATATTATGTAGATCAGAGTGTATACATATTGTTGCCTTTACGAAAGGATCTCACATTGAAGTACATTTTAGGTTTAATAAATTCACGCTTGATGTTCTATTATTTCAGTAAAGTCTTTTCAGATAGAAAAACCACTTTTCCCAAAATTAAAGGAGTCCAAATATCTAATTTACCAATTCGCACAATCGACTTCACCAATCTGTCAGAAAAGAAAAAACATGATGAAATAGTTAAACATGTTGAAACGATGCTTGAGCTGAACAAAGAGTTGCAAAAGTCAAAACCCGGCGAGGAGCAGGAACGGTTAAAGCAGCGCATAACCTACACCGATAAAAAAATTGACGCATTGGTGTATGAGTTGTACGGTTTGACGGATGAAGAAATAAAGATTGTGGAAGGGGTGTAAAAATGTCAGCTGATTGGGCAATGGTTTGGTGGACAGCAGGATTGACAATTGCTACAATTCTATTAGCGATTGTAGCTGCTTTTCAAGATAGCATACGAGAAAAAATTAGAGGACCAAAATTAGATATAAAAATGACAGTTGAACCTCCCCATTGTCATCGTGCTACCTCTTTGCAGGTTATTGAAGATAGATTCAAAAATCGACATATAAAAAAGTGGCAGACATATTATTTTAGATTTCAAATTTTAAATAATGGTAGAATTAGCGCAAAAAATGTAGAGTTAATATTAAAAGATGTGCATAAAGAAACTGGAGAAAGTATAAACTTACCATTAGATAATCTAGAGTGGAGTACCCTCTTTCTGACCGAAAGTGGAAATTATGTACCAAGGATGTATTGGAAAAGTATTTCTCCAAATACTTATCAATACTGTAATTTGGGCTATATCATGGAACCGGAATTTAGAAGAATGAATCCTGGAGAAGATAACCAAGATTTTGTTTTAGAAGAATACGAATGTTTATTTGCTTTTAATGTATATTGGAAGACAAATGATAAAAGACATATCCTAAAAAGCGGTTGTTATACTTTTGAAGTAACTGCAGGCTGTGAAAACGGAAAACCTATTAGCAGAAGGTACAAGATGGAATTTACTGGTTTTTGGAATGATGATGAAAAGACAATGCTTAAAAATGAAATCAAAATAGAGGAAATCAATTGATGATAGATCTTAATTGGATAATAGAACAAGAAAACAAACTTACCGATAAAGCTAAATTTGAGCTCGGAGACAATTATTATTTGTCCCTTGATTTGTTAAAATTGCTCCAATCTATTAACTCCTTTTCAGTTAACCATGAAGTTTGTTACTATTTTGAAACTCAGATATTTAAAGATTTTCATTTGATAATTCTAAATTGTATACGTCGCCATACTTTAGTTACACACCTTTTATTAAGACATGCTTTAGAGAATTTTGTGCTTTTTGCATATTCATTGGTACACCCAAAAGAAAAGGAATACAAAATAATCCGCGAAGAGAATGATATTGTAGATTTCGATAGTAACTTATTGGCTGATAAGGCATATGTCTTTTTTAAATCAGAATACCCTGAAAAATCAAAGATTGTGGAAGGCTATAAGCAAATAATAAATGCATATTACTCCCATGGCAACATATTTTCAACTAGATATAATGTAAGTATTATAGATGGCAGAATAAAGACCCAAGTATTTGATAATTACATTCATGATTATACCAGAGATATACTTGGTATGATTAATGAGATTATATGTCTGATCTTGAAATCATACGGGGAATGGGAAACAAAATATAAAGCATTTGTCTTAAACGCTGATTTCCAAACAAAACTTCAAGATTGTTTATTAAGACAAGATAAACTGAAAGATGATTTGATTGTAAGGATATCAGAAAAAAAAATAGTCAATTACCCATTAGTATCAAAAATATTGGATAAATTGAATGAAAAATATAAAGATTCAGAATGAGAAATAGAATTCATAAGTTTCTTGTCGCCTTAGTTGGCTACGTATGCTTTGGCAGAGCCTCAACTGCACCCCTTCAGTTTACCCGTAAAATAATTCCGCATCGCATTCTCTCCACCGTGTATCAAAATAAGCCTATATTAACACTATAAAGTGTGATATTCCGTTAAATAATCATCCTTTTTGAATTTTTCCCACTTTTCTCTTGACAAATTATGTTAAATAGTGTATTATTGTATCAATAGTATCAGGAGGTATATGGCTACGGCAGATGAGGTTGAGAGATTTTTAAGTGATTTGAAAACTAAGATCACTACATTTGATATGGTAATTGAAAGAAGAGAAAAGAATCTTGAAACACTGGCTGAGCTGGAGATCCTGAGCTCTAAATCCTTTTATATTGATGAAATTAACAAGTTAACATACAAAAATTATTTTAGAGGTCCGGTTACTGATGCTCAAAATAGCGGCGATTATTGGGAGTTCGGTACAGAAATATCCTCTAAACAGATTTACATTAAAATAAATTATGGTTTATCGGGTAAACCGTGTATTTTAATTTCATTTCATTTTGCTGAATATGAAATGAAATTCCCACTGGCATAGGTTCAATACTGCTCAAAAAAAAGGACAAATAAAGAAAGCAACAAAATGAAAAAGACTATAGAAAGTCCGTTTGCAAACTGCAATGCGGTGCTGCATGTTACACCTAAAAAAATGTCATTCCGTAAAGAAGAATTTGATGTATATGATTATTATTATGTTTGCGATGAAACGAAAAAAGAATTCACAACTGCGGATGCAACTGACCTGACATTAAAACAATTGTATAACCAATACAGGGAAAAAAACAATA
Source organism: Ignavibacteria bacterium (assembly GCA_030835085.1). Lineage (GTDB taxonomy): Bacteria > Bacteroidota > Ignavibacteria > Tepidaquicellales > OLB5 > OLB5. Next base: position 33,298 of record JAUQWQ010000227.1, on the reverse strand, counting down.
TTTTATTTCCTGAACAGATAAAACAATTGCGTGAACAGTATGGTATTACTCCCGTAAAAATGAGTGAAGTATTAGGCTTTGGCGAAAATGTTTACAGAAATTATGAAAAAGGTGAAATACCAAGCAAATCAAATGCAAAGACATTAGATTTGATTACAAATCCCGATAACTTCATTGATCTTGCAGAAAAATCCAAACTTTTTTCTGATAGAGAAATAAATGATCTTAAATTTATTGGAGTAGGCATTCAAAATAAAAGCGAAAAAGAAATCCTAAAGAGTTTATTAAGGAATTACAGCAACGAAATAGATCAGTTTACTGGATATTCATTTCGTCATTTTGCAAAATTGGCGAACATGATCGTCTTCTTTTTAAAAGAAAACGAAAGAGCTTTTACTGTAAGATTAAATAAATATTTATTCTATTCAGATTTTCTTAGTTTTAAATTACTGGGCAGTCCAATAAGCGGTTATTCATATAGCGCGATAGAAAATGGACCTGTCCTGGATAATTATAAAAGATTGTTTGGCGAATTGTGGGAGGAAGAATACGTAGAGAATAAAACTTGTAATCTTGGTGATAAAGAAGTAGATAAGTTTGTTCCAATAAGAGATTTTGACAGTACATTATTCAGCAATGATGAAATAGAAATATTAAAACAAATAAGTAAAGACTTCAAGTTTAAGAAAACACAGGAATTGATAGACCTAAGTCATAACGAGACAGGCTGGAAGGATAATATTGCAGATAAAGGCAATATCAGTTATCAGAAATACGCACCATTGTTAAGTATATAAGCATTAAAAATCCCCTTTAGCAGGTAAAAACGCTATATTCTGCCTAAAAGACAACTATTTCACCCCTTGCATATGCATTTTGCATATATTATATTTGCGTAAATGCCCTAAGCATACTTGAGGGCATACACTTTTACAAAATAACCCTGAAAAACCATGCAAAAACCTTTCAATAAAAAGCTTCACAAAGATATTCTTCTGCTCAAATCAATTGCACATGCCAAAGGAACCTCCGGATACACAAAGGTATTAAACGGTATTATGCAGTTCCACGGAATTTCAAGATCCACACTTTATAATGAGCTTTCCAAAGAAGTACCCGGCTCGTACAAAGATTATGAATCCAAAGGCCGCACTGTAGAGATCAGCCGCAAAGAAGTTGATGCTGTAAATGAGCTCCTTAAAGCGGGTAAAACAATTGATTTCATCAAGAACCATATGACAGTTGAGCTTGGTTTCAGTTATTCAACAATAAGGCTTAACAAAGTTAAATATATACTCAGCTCTAACGGTAAACCTTTAAACCCGTTAATACTTAATGAGGACGAAACCGATGTTAACTCCGAAGGAAACGGGGAATTGCCTGCAAAGCAAAACCTCAAAGAGCCTGTAAAGTTCAAAGGCAACATACGAAAGTTCTTTTACAGGCTTTCACATATTGCAAATATTAGTAAGGATAGAACCATCAGGATTGATATGGAAGGCAATGTTTTCCCCGTGAACAAAGGTCTAATAAAAAGCTTTTTTGATATCATGGCTGCATCCGGTGAAACAGGCGGTAAAAGCAAGGATGAGATCTTCCGGTTCAACATGGAGACCATCCTTCTAAATGAATCAGATATGTACAGACGAGGAGTATATATTGCACCCGGCTGGATAAAACAGCTTGAATCTGTGCGTAAAAGCCTTGCGGAAACTTCGCCCGAAAACGAAAAAAATAAATCAAAAGGCGGTTATAACCTTGATGATATTCACATGGCGGTCAGTCATTTTTCGCCCAACACAACCCGCGAAGATGTTGTGCGGTTTATAAAAAGCAATAAAGTTATGAAAGTTGATTAGATTTTCCAATCGTTCAACGACTGGAAATAGCATTTCCAAAATCATGAGAAGACTGGAATTCCCTGCAAAACAGCACAGAATTCCCATTCCAATCGGTCAACATTAAAAAAAAAACATCTGAATTTTTGGAAATTCCGGGTGTTCAGTTTGCCGGCAAGGAGCAGAGACAAGTAAAAATTCAGCTTCAAAACAATTCAAACCTGCAGGGCTTTTATTTTTGTAGATTTACGTACCGCTTTACAGCACTAATTGCCGCGTTTTAATTCAGCTAAGTTGGAGCAAGGAAGATTCCTTACTTTTTTGACATTAAGAGTTTGAAATTTGACATTTTGTTTTTTTAATAATTTCTAACTTTTCCGTTGATTTTCATCATTTGAAACAATATTTTATAGATATGCAGATTGTAAAATTTACCAGGATCCTGTTCGCTTTAATTATATTCGTTTGCAGCATAACTCATGCGCAGTATGTTGGTTTTGGGCGGAATAAAGTACAGTATAACGATTTTGACTGGCACACACTTTCAACCGAGCACTTCAAGATATACTATTACCCTGAAATGAAAGAGCTTGCCGAAATTGGCGCCGCATATGCGGAAGAATCGTACCGCATCCACCAGCAGAATTTTGACTATTCGTTAATTGATACCGTTCCCATAATTTTCTATTCATCCCCTACCCACTTCAGGGAAACAAATACAACTCCCGGGCTGATTCCCGATGGTGTCGGCGGTTTTTTTGAGTTCATAAAAGGAAGAGTTGTTATTCCCTTTGACGGCTCATTGGGTAACTTTAAGCATGTAATAAGACATGAGCTTTGCCATGTGTTCATGACAGCCAAAGTAGCAAATATCCTGCGGCTGCACCGCCAGCCGGCGGAGCGGCAGATGCCGCTATGGTTCACCGAAGGACTTGCTGAATACTGGTCTAATGACTGGGACGCCACAGCCGAGATGGTAATTAAAGATGCAGTTCTTAATGACTATATGGTCGGGCTTGATGACTGGGAACGCTTTTACGGAACATTTTTTATGTACAAGTTCGGACAGAATGTTCTTACATATATCGGCAATAAATACGGACCCGAAAAAATATTACTGCTTATAGAAAATATCTGGATGAATGATGATTTTTCTGTGGTGATGGAAAAAACCATCGGCAAAGGTTACGAAGAATTTGACAGGGAGTATCTTTACGCCCTTAAGAAACAATATTACCCTGAGCTCTCAACAGAAGATGCGGCATCGGTGAAAACAACCGCTGTTTATTCCGGCGGCTTCGGTCATAAACCGGCATATTATAAGAATGGTGATACGGAAGAGGTTTATTTCATAGGTAATGAATCAGGATATACAAGTATATTTAAAGTAAACCTGAAGAAGCGCAGCAAATTAATTACAGTAATTGAAGGAGAGCGTACTGAAGATTTTGAGGAATTCCATTTCTTCAGAACGGGTCTGGATATATCATCAAAAGGAGTGCTTGCATTCGCAACAAAATCAGGTGAATCCGATGCACTGCATCTGTTTGATGTAAAAACCAATAAGCTGATAACAAGTTTTCATTTTGATAACTTAGTCCAGATTGGCTCGCCTGCATTTACCGCTGACGGGAACAGCCTGGTTTTCCCTGCGCTGGATAAAGGCGGTAAGAGTGACCTTTACATTTTCAGTTTAACCGATAAGAACTTAACGCGCCTTACCAATGATTATTACGATGACCGTGACCCGGATATATCAGCAGACGGAAAATACATAGTCTTCTCATCTGATAGAACATCAGAAGGTGTGAACAATATGTATAATCTTTTCATTTACGATATTGATAAAAAAACTATAAATTACTTAACTTCGGGTAAACAGGTCGATTTTTCGCCGCAGTTTTCGCCGGATGGCAATAAAGTTGTTTACACTTCAACTTCAGGCGGCCTGCAGAATATTTGGCTCACAAAACTTATCCGCACAACTGATGCAGATGGCAGCGTAATTATCACCGCAGATAGCAGCCGTACTGAAAAATTAACCAACTATACAACTGCATCATTTGACCCCAAGTGGGCAGGAGATGATAAGCTGGTTTTCGCTTCTTACGAAAAAGGCGGTATATCGGTTAGATTGCTTAACGATGTGCCGAAATTAATTGATACACCGGTTACCACCAGAATACTAACATTTGGTGATGCCAATGACCTTTGGACATTTAATAAAATTAAAGGTCTCGGTAAAAAGAACGATCTGAAATATAAAAAAGAATATTCACTCGATATAGCTACGACAAATATCTCCGCTGACCCTGTGTTTGGGGCTACTGCAGGCGGAATACTTGCAATGAGCGACCTTCTTGGCAATGACCAGTATTATTTCCTGGTATACAATAATTCAGAAACGGGTGAGGAATTCTTTAAAAGCTTTAATGTTGCTATATCCAAAGTTTCACGGGGTCAACGTTTGAATTACGCATACGGAATTTTTCATTTATCCGGCAGAAGGTATGACTACGGCGATGCGTTTTCTTATTACGAAAGAACTTTTGGCGGTTATTTTGCCTTAAGTTACCCGCTCTCATATTTCAGGCGTATAGATGCAAGCATATCTCTGGCAAACAGCAAACGCAGCGTGACTGAAGAAAAAGTGAACCGCCGGGCGCTGCTTTTAACTAACTCAATAGCTTATACAAAAGATAATGCCATTTGGGGTCCAACCGGTCCGCTTGATGGCAGCAGGCTGAATATTACTTTGGGTTACACCACAGATATTCAGTTCGGCAATGTTAATTATTTTACTTTCATTTTTGATTACAGAAGGTATACACGTCTAAGCAATACCGTCGCAGTCGGTTCACGGTTTGCGTATTTGATGAATGAGGGCGATGAAGCACGCCGCTGGGCAATTGGCGGCAGCTGGGACCTGCGCGGCTGGCCGCGCTTCGGTTTGCGGGGTAAGAAGGCTTTGATAGTAAGCAATGAACTGCGCTTCCCTCTTGTTGATCTTGTGGATGTCCGTTTCCCATTCGGTATCAATTTCTTTTTCCCTTATATCCGCGGTGCTGCATTCTTTGATGCAGGCAATGCGTGGGATAAAGAATACGGAGAAACCAAAGGGAGTGTTGGAATTGGCATGCGTATAAATTTGTTTTATATTATTGCTTTGCGTTATGATATCGGTAAAAGAATTGAAAATAATTTTAAAAATTTCCAGAGCGGGATATTTCAGCAGTTCTTTTTTGGATGGGATTTTTAAAATACCGCAGAAAAACAATATTATTTGTGGAAAAATGTGTTCCTTGAAATAAATGAGTAAAAATGCTATTATTGCATTCATAACAAGCGGGAATAGCTCAGTTGGTAGAGCGCAACCTTGCCAAGGTTGAGGTCGCGAGTTCGAGCCTCGTTTCCCGCTCAATTGAAAGCCTTGAATGCTATTTAAGGCTTTTTTTAGCTCAAAAATGTACTTTTTATAAGGCGACGTACCCATCCCGCTTTCAGCGGGACATGACCGGCAAAGGGGAAATTCCGCCAATATTAGTTGAGTTTCAAAAAATTGTTCATTTAATTTTATCATCATTAAGGCGACGTACCCAAGTGGCTTAAGGGGAAAGTCTGCAAAACTTTTATTCATCGGTTCGAATCCGATCGTCGCCTCAGGTTTTTGTTTCACCGTTCAGTAAAAATATTCCATAAACTAAACTCTGCAAATTATGAGTTTATTTTTTAAGGCCCACGGAAAACCATCCATCGGATTACTTCTTATCCGGTTAGTTGTCGGCAGTTACACAATGTCCCTTGGCATCATGCAGGCAAGCAACATCGAAGATTACATCAATAAAGTTAAAGCGCTCCAGTTCTTCAGTGAAAACACTGCTTTCATTATTGGTTTCATTACACCTTTTTTGCTGATAATCTTTGGCGGACTTTACATCATGGGGTTTTTTACTCCGCTGACAAGCTTCACTCTTGCATTGGTTTCCATAATGAAAATGGCTTCCCGCGGCTTATTCCCCACTGAAGGTATCCCCTTCAATAAAGATATGCTGTTCCTGGTTTGTTTCTTAACCACCTTGTTTGCAGGTGCCGGAATAATCAGTTTTGACGCACTGCTTGACCGCAGGAAGAAAAAGAATGTAATTGAACCGATCGATAAAAATAATCTTTCAGAAACGAAAACAATTACTGCTGAAGTAATTGTGGAACCGTCAACTGAGGTTAAAGAAGAAGAAAAGATCAATCCTTAATAACAATCCTATGAGTGACTATAACCGCTCTAGATTGTTGGCAGCAATAAATAAATTCAACCGGAAAGATTATTTTGAGTGCCACGAAATTCTTGAAGATATTTGGTTCGATGTTCGTGGCAGCACCAGGGGTCTTTACCAGGGGTTGCTTCACATAGCAGTAGGCTTTTACCATCTTACAAAGAAAAATAATTTCAAAGGTACAGTTATTCAGTTAACAAAAGCAGAAGAAAAACTCATGAAATTTCCCGGGGTTTTTCATGGAATTGACCTGTCGAAATTGTTAAAACAAATAAGGAGCATAAAGAAAAGGTTAATAAAAAAGGAAGTTCCGAAGAGACTTCCTAAAATTGAGATTCAATGAAATGGACCGGCTACATTACCATTCCGCCATCAACAGCTATAACCTGCCCGGTAATATAATTAGCCTTATCAGAAGCAAGAAATGTTACAACCCCGGCAATTTCTGAAGGCTGGGATGTTCTTTTTAAAGGTACAACGCTCAGCATTGCAGTTCTTTGATCAGCATTCAGTTTAGCAGTCATTTCTGTTTCAACAAAACCGGGTGCTACACAGTTCACATTAATGTTTCGTGATGCAAGCTCCTTGGCAATTGATTTGGAAAGCCCGATGAGTCCCGCTTTAGAAGCAGAGTAATTGGATTGCCCTGCATTTCCGGTTAAGCCGACTACAGAACTTATATTAATTATTTTACCGCCTTTTTGTTTCACCATAATAGAAGAAAGAGCCTTCATCATGTTAAATGACCCTTTTAGATTAACCGTAAGAACCGCATCCCAATCTTCTTCAGCCATACGCATAATGAGCTTATCTCTTGTAATACCGGCATTATTAACCAGTATATCAATTCTGCCTAATTCTCTGGCAAGCTCTGTGCAAACCTGTTCGGTTTCAGCAGTACTGGTCACATCCAGCGAGCGTGATAATATTTTTCTGCCGCTTGATGCTTTGCTTTGTACCCAGCTTTCAAAATCATCCGGGAAGAATTTATCAAGAATTACAATATCAGCGCCTTCAGCAATAAAATCTTCGGCAATTGCGCGTCCTATTCCCCTGGCACCGCCGGTAATAATTGCGTTTTTATTTTGCAGCAAATTTCCCATTTCTATACTCCGGTTATATTATAATTTATTTAAATCTTCTGCTTTATCTACACCTTTGATAACAACTGTATTGTTAATTCTTTTTATCAAGCCCTGCAGTACCTTACCGGGACCAAGTTCTATGAACTCTTTTGCCCCGTCATTTATCATATTCATTACACTTTCATCCCAGCGAACTGAAGAAGTAAGCTGGTCATACAAAGTTCGTTTAATAAACTCAAGTTCGGTATCTTTAGTAATGGGGGTTGCATGAACATTGGTGTAAACAGGTATCTGAACTTTTTTAAATTCCGTATAATCCAGGGCAACTTCAAAGTCTTCCCTGGCTGATTCCATCAGCGGTGAATGAAATGCGCCGTGAACGACCAATTCTTTTGCCATCTTTGCACCGCGCTCTTTGGCAATAACCATAGCTCTTTGAACACCTTCGATAGAACCCGAAATTACTATTTGCCCGGGTGAGTTGAAATTTGCAACCTGTACAATTCCGTATTCAGATGCATCACGACAGACTTCAATTATTTTTATTGTATCAAGCCCGATAATTGCAGCCATTGTACCCTTGTTCTTTTCACCGGCTTTCTGCATCAGTTCACCCCTAAGCTGCACAAGTTTTAAACCATCTTCAAAACTTAAAGCCCCGGCTTTAATTAAAGCAGAAAATTCGCCCAGTGAATGACCTGCAGTGTAATTCGCTTCTTTATTTTTAACAAGCCTGGTTGCAGCTACTGAATGCAGAACAATTGCCGGTTGGGTAATAAATGTTTGTTTTAATTTTTCTTCAGGTCCCGTAAAACTAATTGAAGATATATCAATTCCAAGTATTTCGTTTGCCTGAATGTATAGATCTTTGATTTCAGGGTAATTTTCATATAAATCCTGTCCCATCCCTACATATTGGGACCCTTGACCCGGGTAAACAAATGCTGTACTCATATGATGCAAATATACACGAAATTGATAAATGTCAAAATCCAAATGCCTGATAACTGATTAACTTGTTAAAAATTGTATTTATTATCTAATTTTTAAAAAAAATTAAGAGAATTTATTATGATATATTTGAGTTGTATATGACAAAAGGGGTTTATAATAACTTTGTAAAAACGGCAAAAAATCATTATTTTATTACGGTATATAGTATTGCAAATAACATATTTATTTGTAATTTTCTTTTAAATATAGTCGAAATTTGATGAAATTTTTAACGAGCCTGATATTTGTTGTTTCATTTTTAGTAGTATTTTCCGGTACAGCGAAGTCGCAAATTGACAGCAGCCTTATACTTGGTCTATCTCAAAAAAGCATAACTGTTTCTGTGTTCGATTTGAGCGACCCGACCGGAGTTAATATGGAAGTGAATCTGTGGGGTTTTGTAAGATATCCGGGGAGATACAGGGTTCCTGTCAATACTACATTTCTGGATCTTTTAACATTTTCTGGGGGACCCATCGAGGATTCTAATCTAGAGGATATCAGGATTTTGCGGAATCTGAACGACTCTACCAAAAAAGCTACAGTCATGAAAATAAATTATGAAGATCTGTTATGGGAAGAACAGGTATCAACCAAAACAAAACCTAATCCAGTTCTTCAGCCCGGTGATTTAGTTATTGTATTAAGAGAAAAACGGTATACTTTCCGGGACTATCTGCAGATATACATACCTATTATTACATCGCTGGTTTCAATTGCAACACTGCTTGTAACAATATCGCGTAATTAATTTTTAAATAAAAACATATGGAATCACAGTCAAACGGGAAACAATTCAATACAATAGATTCTAATATTAAATCATCACATAGTATTAGGTTCTATTTCAATCTGATCTTGCGTAACAAGGTGCCTATACTGTTAAGCCTTGCTGTAGGACTTGTTGTTTCATATTTTTATGCTTATTCACAGGTAGATATATATGCATCTGCATCTTCAATGAGGCTTTCAAAGCCTAAGGAAAATGTCCTTGAAAATAAGATATTCAGCGATATTGAAGGTGAGCTGCCTGAAAGGTATATCAATAATGAAGTAGAAATTTTAAAATCGTTCGCAATCCGCGAAAAAACTGCGAATTCACTGTTGGATTCATTCCAGGTTTTAAAGGGTAAAATGCAATTCTATTTGCTTGTTGCTAACCCCGAAAACCCTGTTGATCCCAAAAGCAAAAACCAGATCGCAACAGTACTTCAAACTGTAACAGAAATTTCCCAAAAAAGAGGTCTTGATATAGTAAGTATTAAGACCGAAAGCCCTTCTCCTCAGGAAGCAGCTTTAATTTCAAACTGCTACGCTGAAGCATATGCAGATTATTCACTCAAATTCAACCGCGGCCATTTAACATTAAACCGCGAATTCCTTGAAAAACAGGTTCAGGAAAAATACAATTCACTGCTTCAGACAGAAGATAAACTAACAAATTTTTTAAGAACTGAAAATGTTGTAGAACTTAATGCACAGGCAAATTCAATAATTAACCAGCTTTCGGGAATTGAAGGTTCGTATAATGCAGCTTTAATTGAGCTCCAGTCTACAAACAAAGCATTAACTGATATAAAAAATGAATTGGATAAATACGACCCAAAATCGACTGATTATTTTGAAAGCAAATTCACTGACCCATATATAAGTGAATTACAATCGCAAATAGCTAAGCTTGAAATACAGCGTGACCTGGCAAAAACCGGCAATGAACAATATTTAAAGAATAATAAATCTTTAATTGAAACAAATAACAAAATAGCTGAACTAAAAAAGAACCTAAATGAAAAAATTGCCATCATGATGGATGGCGCAAAATCCAATACACCAGATGAACTAAGAAGCCTTACTAATAAATATTTTGAAACTAAAGTTATTAATAATCAAAACAGGATACAGGAGAACCTTTTAAAGGGTTACCTGAACAAATACCAGGAAAAATTCAACAAACTTCCCGCTCAAAGCATAGAATACGCGAATTTAGAGCGTGAAAGAATGGCCAATGAAAAAGTTTATTTGATGCTGCTTGAAAAATACCAGGAAGCGCTCATAAACGAAGAATCACAGCCAAATAATGTAAAAATTATTGATTATGGAAAAGTTCCGAAAGCTCCCAGCAAACCGAACCGTTTTCTTATCATAACAATTGGATTATTGATCGGTCTTGGGCTTGGTTATGGATTCGCCCTCCTCAGGAATATTCTTGATGTATCAGTTAAATCACCGGAAGATCTGGAAAATATCGGTATATCACTTATCGGGTGGGTACCTACATTCATGCGCGAGCCAAAAGCAGGCAGGCATACACATACTGAACAGGAACTTGTCCTTGCTTATAACAGTGATTCAGTTCCGGCAGAGGCATTCAGAACCCTCAGAACGAGGCTGCAATTTTCCAAACTGGAACCGGAACCGATCAAAACTATACTTATAACAAGCTCAATTCCCAGGGAAGGTAAGACTATTATTTCTTCAAATCTCGCGGCAAGTTTTGCGCTTTCTTCTAGAGTTTTATTACTTGATTGTGACTTCAGGAAACCCAGGATGCACAACATCTTCAACATGAAACGATATCCCGGATTATGTGATTATTTATTCGGCACTGTACCAATTGAAGAAGCGGTAAGAGAGACTTCATTCCCTAATCTGCATATTATGACTTGCGGTACTATACCAACAAATCCTGCAGAACTTATTGCATCAAAACATATGCAAACCTTCTTAAATATGATGAAACCCAAGTATGATTACATTTTGATCGATTCTCCGCCGCTTGCAACTGTAACAGATGCTGAGCTTCTTTCTTCTTATGTTGATGGCACTGTTGTAGTGAGTCTGGCAAGCAAAACAAGGCTGGACCTCTTAGTAAATACAATCGATACATTAAACAAAATAAATGATACATTTATAGGTGTAATACTAAATAATTTTGATTACCAGGCAACTTACGGCAGCTATTATAAATATTATTATTATTATTACGGCTCTGAAAAAGGTAAAGATGCTGCATCAGGTACAAACGGTTCTTCAACCAATGGGAACGGAATCGGCAGTAAAGGAAACCAGAAAGAAAAGATAATTAAACCTAATTAATTTGCAGTTAAGGATATTTTTCAAAACTTTTCCTGAAACTTCAAAGTGTCCTTCCTGTGGAAAAATTGGAACTATACGGAGAAGCAGGACAAAAAATTTCTTCGAATCATCAGTTAAACTATCCCGAGTTGCGAACCTGTATAAATGCAGGGAGTGCGGCTGGAGGGGGATGCTGTTAAAATACAGCGTTAATAAATATTCATTCATAACCTTGATATTTTATATAATTTTAGTTGTTGCATCCGCATATATCATCAGGCAGGTTTTGCTGAAAAATTTCGGCTCATAGTTATTCTTCCCAGTTTGATAAATTATGACAAATATTAATTTCGATTACCATAAATTCGTTGAAAGCAAACTGGCTTTAAACGGATTTAAGATCGTATTAGTTGACAAAGATTACATGAGTGAAAATTTAACTGCTGTTAAGCTGTTTGTTAATACTATTCGAAAAGAATTCAATACAATATATGGATGGGAAGAAGAAAATGATGAGTATTTTTTAAATCCCCTCGTTGATAAATGGAAATACAGTTATGCTATACTGAACAATAAAGGAAATATATGCATGATAAGTATAAATTCAAGGTATAGTAACCGGATACATCTGCACACTGTATTAGTAAAAAAAGAATACCGCAAATCAGGACTTTCAAAATTCATGCTTTTAAAAACTGCAATAACCGCATATGAAAATAATATTAATAAATTAGAATTGTATTGTCAAAATAACAACAATGGTGCATTGATCCTTTATTTAAAAATGGGCTTTGAAATTGAAGCTATAAGAAATAATAAGGATATACTTCTTATATCTGATTCATCTAACACCCTGAAACTTTGCTATAATTCAATTAATTAAACTTCTTTTAGGGTGAGTATTTTATTCTCTAATTTTATCCAATTAACAGATAAATATTAATGTGCGGAATTAATGGAATTGTAACTAACGATGAAAATTCTAAACACAGGATAACGAAAATGAATGACCTGGTTAAACACCGGGGACCTGATGATGAGGGTTATGTACTTATTAATTCCAAAACGAATCATTTTGAACACTGCAGCGGCAATGATTCAATCTCTTATGTTAAAGAAAAATTCAAAAATATCGGTTTAATTAACTTTGACCCATTTGATGTAATTCTGGCACACAGGAGACTTTCAATCATTGATCTATCCGAAAACGGTCATGGACCCATGGGATGTGCAGATAATCAGTTATGGATCACTTATAACGGTGAAATATACAATTATATTGAACTACGTACTGAATTAGAACAAAACGGTTTCATTTTCAGAACTAAAACAGATACTGAAGTCATAATCAATTCGTATAAATTCTGGGGAATTGAATGTTTAAATAAATTCAATGGTATGTGGGCTTTTGCAATATGGGACAGCAATAAAAAAGAGTTATTTTTAGCCCGTGATAGATTCGGGGTTAAACCACTTTACTACAGTACCTCAGAAAGTTCGTTTGCTTTTTCTTCTGAACTAAAACCATTACTTTATTTTTCTCAAAATGCTCCGCAAGTAAACCGGGAAAAGATACCTTTTTATATTATATATGGTAACAGGCTGAATACTGATGAAACATATTTTAAAAATATACATTCTTTACCTGCTTCTCATTACCTCGTCTTTAAGGATAACAGGATAAACGTAAAAAGGTATTATGATTTACCCGTTAACAACCTGCAAAGTGATAGCGAAGAAGAACTTAAGCATAAAATTGTTGATATTTTATCAGATTCTATCAAGTTAAGATACAGAAGTGATGTTGCAGTTGGAGCATGTTTAAGCGGTGGCTTTGATTCATCAAGCATTGTATCGCTATCTAAAAATATCAGCGGTAATAATTTAAACACATTTTCTGCTGTTTGGGATGAAAGAAATTGTGATGAATCAGTATATATAGATATAGTAAACAAAGAGTATGGATGTATACCGCACAAAATCAAACCAAAAGCTGAAGAATTTGAAGGAATATTTAATAATTTGAATTATTACCAGGAAATTCCGACTGAAGGCCCGGGTTTGTATCCTCAATGGTACGTAATGCAGGAAGCAAGTTCTAAAGTCAAAGTATTACTGGATGGTCAGGGTGGTGATGAAGTATTCGGTGGTTATTTTTTGACGGGACATTACTTAAGGAGTCTTGTGAAAGACAAAAGGATTTTCAGAACTGTTACTAGTCCTGATAAATTTTTCCGGTTTTTTATGAAAAACGGTATTCATTCATTTTTAAGCTGGATATTTCCAAATCAATACCTAAGTTTAAACAGATCAAAATATAGTAATAAATTCCGGATTTTAAATCAGGATAACTTTAATGAAAATGAATTAACAGAATTATTAAAACCGGAAAATCCGGCCGGAAAATATAATAATTTTTTAAATAATGTTTCTTACCAGTTTATATATTTGCAAACCCTACCATCTTTACTTCATTACGAAGACAGGTCATCAATGGCTCATTCCATTGAAAGCAGAGTTCCTTTTTTAGATTACAGACTGGTTGAGCTGGGTATTAATTTAAAGCCCGACCATTTATCATATAAAGGTTTATCACGTCCATTATACAGAAATGCACTGGAGAAATATTTACCCGCTGAAATAGTTACAAGAAAAGATAAGCTTGGATTTCCAACTCCATTTTCAAGCTGGACAAGAGGAATATTAAAAGAAATGATTTCGGATAATTTACTGAATCCGGATTCACAAATATGCAAATATATTAATATTAACAGGCTCCGGATAAATCTTACTGACCATTTTTCGGGTAAAAAAGATTTCAGTTGGGAAATATGGAGATTGCTCAGTTTAGAATATTTTCTGAATCAATTTACAAACAATAACTTTGTAAATTTGCATAGTAATTAAATTAATATTTACAACAAATAATATTATAAAACTTGTTCAAGTTTGTTTTAAGTTCATATTCCTTCAGAGTACTTTCAATAATTACAGTTTTGGTAATAGCTGTGATTTTCGTATCCAGTAAAATATTTGATAAATTATGGGAAAGTGATACTTCAATTCCTATTACAAATATTAATGATGTTTACAATCCTCCTCAGCAGTATGATAATATTGAAAAAATCAATTTAAGATTGATTTCTAAAAATAGAGTTGAAATAGAAGGAAACACCAAGTTCAGGATTTTAGAAAATAATAAGTCTTCTTTTAATTTTTACGATACTGTCAGCATTAATTACCCGGCTAACAGTTTTGAGCTGCTCAATAAAATATATCTTGAATTCGAGAAATCTCATTCCGTCGATTCAATTTTTTTAGTGATCTCTAAATCATATGACCAAAGTTTATATTATAAACAGATTTTTTTCAGTACAATTACTATAAATAATCTGAATAAGTTTAGCAGTGATGTTTCAAAATTCCGTATTAATTATGATAATTTAGTACCTGAAAATATTTTACTGAATAATGATACCTTGATAAATTCAGTATTTAGATACTTTAATGATAATAAAGATACTTTAGGTTTGGCCGAGTGCGGTACAAATTGTATAATATTTAAAAAAATATGTGATAAATTCGACCTGCCTTGCAGACTTGTATGGCTTCAGGGAGGTGATATAGATCAAAAGGGTTATTATGATTATATTGGTTATCCCCAGCATGTAATATGTGAAGTCTACTCCAGTAAAAATAAAAAATGGTATGTTGTTGACCCGTCATACGGCTTCAGGTTCGCAGATAAGAGCAATGATTCTTATTTAAACGCAGTTGAAATCTGCAATAAACATACTTTCAAATCAACCGATTCAATCTTCCAGGATTCAGTGTTATCAACACAGAAAACCGTAGTTGGCAAAGATTATTTTAAATATTACGAAAATATAATATTTGGGAATTTAATAATCGAAAACAAATTATTTAAAAAAGTGATCAGATTATTATACTCTAAATTCAACTATACATCGTACAGTTTTTCAAATAATTTTCCGCCAATACAGAATGGCTTGTTTTATTTTGGACTAAAAACTTTTATGTATTTCATTTTAATTATTTTATACATTAATTCAGTAATGTTCGTTTTAATTCGGAGACTTTTTATAGTAAAAAAACCCAGGAAAAAAAATGATCAATAATATTTTATCCAGAGGTATCAATTCCAAAAAGAAAAAAACAAATGTTGTCGTTTTCGGGGCTCATCCGGATGATTTCGAAGTTGGATGTTCGGGAACAATTCTGAAATATTTCAAAGAAATCAATCTTAAGATCGTGGTAATGTCTGACAGGTATGAAAATGGCACAATGAGAAACCTTAAAGAAATGGATAAATCTTTATCGATACTGAAAATGGGTAAAGTACCGTTTACAGTTTTCGATATCCCGACAAGGATATTTCATGATTACCGTTCACGAATCAGAAATATTTTATATAATATTGCAACTACAACAGATGTTGATATCGTTTTCACGCCTCCTATACATGATATTCACCAGGATCATATCATTTTAGCTGATGAAGTAATCAGAATATTTCGTGAAAAAACGATCTTTGGTTATGAAGTGATAAGAAGCGGTTACGAATTTATGCCGAACATGCATGTAAGTTTGAGCAAAGAAATTGTTGATTTAAAGATCAAAGCATCTCAATGTTATAAGTCGCAATTTTCAACCACCAAAAGCGGCGGTTACTATTTTGCTTCTGATGTTATGAAAGGTTTAATGAGGGCCAGAGGCGCACAGTTTGGTTTTGAATACGCTGAAGCATTTGTTGTATACCAGTTAAAACTGTGAATTAAAACATTGAATTGTATTATTTATTGAAAAAGATTATTTATATTCATAATAATTACGAACCGGAACAATTTCCCGTTTCACCTGATCCGGAAGACAGGTTTTTTACATATGGTTTCGGCAGTAATTTTGCCAGAAACTTTAAAAAATATTCAGATGGTTTTGATGTTGAAATGTGGAGGCTTGATTCATTTACAGATAAATATTATGAGAAAACTGTACAAAATGTTAAGTTCCGGATTTTTCCAGGATTCAGAATTCCAAAAATTGGAGATTTTTCGTTAAAATTTATTAATGAACTTAAAAAAGAGGTAAAAAAAAGTCATCCGCTGTTATTTGTTTCACATACTCATTACTGGCTGATGTATCAAATAGCATTTTTTTTTAAAAGTTCACCGATTGTTACAAGTCATCATGGTGATTTTTCGCCTTATTTCAGATACAAAAACCGGTCCGGTTTAAGAAAAATAAAAGATATAATTGATATTTGTATAGAAAAACTTGTCATGAAAAATATTGATCAGTTTTTAGTCTGCGACTTCAATCAAATTCCATATATACGAAAAGTCGCTGAGAAAAGTAAAATTGATATCAGCAGTACAGGTTTAAATATCACAAATTTCCCCGTCATAAACAAAACTGAAGCAAGGGATCTTTTAAGTTGGGACCATAAAAAAAAATATATATTATATGTTGGAAAGTTATACAACTATAAACAGCCGGTAGAAATGGTTCAGATATGGCAGGAAGTAAAAAAAGAGTTACCGGAAACTGAGTTAATAATTATCGGTAACTCACTGCAGGATGAATTCTATGATTTTGTTTTGAATTCCGGTGCTAAAATTATAGGCAGGGTACTTAATAAGGACCTGAACATCTATTATTCTGCATCAGATGTATATTTACTGGTAGCATTAAGAAATGATTATTTTGGGGGACCCGGTATAGCACCACTAGAAAGCCTTGCCTGTAATACGCCAGTAGTTAGTTATTCCATGAGAAATTATATTGGCAAAAATATTGATGAAATATGTGAGGTACCGGATACAATTGAAAAATATATTAAAGCAACAATTAAAGTTTTAAAAAATCCTGAGAAATATACTAATATGAGAAACAGCATTGAGATGTATTATTCATACGATAAAGTTGCAGAGAAATCCAAATTGATATTCGAAAATTTATTTAAGGAATATAATATTAATTAACATAAATATATTATGAAAACAATTTTAGCAATAGGACCACACCCGGATGATATAGAATTAGGCTGTTTTGGTACTATGAGCAGGTTCAAGAAAGCCGGTGATAATGTTAACTTTCTAATTTTAACGAAAGGTGAAGGCGGGATCCTGGAAGGTGATCGTACTCTTGAATCCATAGAATCAGCCGGGTTAATAGGCGCAAAACTATTCTTTGAAACATTACCTGACAGGTTTATCAGTGAGGGACCTGAAACAATATCTGTTATTGAAAAGTATGTTGAGCTGTTAAAACCTAATGCAGTATTTATTCCGTCCGGAAATGATACTCACCAGGATCACCGGGCCACATTTAATGCGGCCCTGGTAGGATGCAGGCCCGTTAAAGAAATATACGCTTATGAAACACCAAGTACATCGAGAAATTTTGCACCTAATTATTTTGTGGATATTACAGACTTTATGGAGCTGAAAATTAAAGCTGTTAAAATTCATAATTCCCAGGGCGGCAAAGGTTACATGGCAGACAGAGCTGTAAGAGGTTTAGCTGAATACAGGGCTTTTGACATATTATTGAATGATAAATATGTCGAAGGTTTTGATATAATTAAAGTAATTAAATAAATTGATCTGTACTGTACATCAGCCAAATTACCTGCCGTACCTTGGTTTTTTTGAAAAAGCATTTAACAGTGATATTTTTGTTCTGTATGATACCACTCAATTCAAAAAAAACGACTGGCAAAACCGGAATAAATTATGTATTCCCGGGGGATGGCAGTGGATTTCGATGCCTATTCTTCATGATTTCGGACAGAAAATAATGGAAGTAAGAATCAAAGACCCGGAAAAAAACCTGATGAAGAACTGGCGTTCAATAAAAGTTATTTACGGAAGAGCACCTTTTTTCAAAGAATATTCTCCCGCTTATGAAGAGATCTTCAACTCAAAACAGGAATTTATTGCAGATCTGAATATAAGTATAATTCTTGCAGCAGCCGGGCAACTGGGAATTAAAACAAAATTCATAAAATGCTCTGAATTACCCGAACTCGATTCTACCAGTACACAAGCTTTAATTGATATCACAAGAAATGTTAATGCCGATACTTATATTTCAGGCGCTGAAGGTATAAATTATCTTGATATGGATCTGTGGAACAGTACAGGCTTAAAGATAATTTTTCAAAAATATACTCACCCGGTATATACCCAGTTTAATTCACCTGAATTTCAGCCATATATGAATATCCTGGACCTTTTATTTAATTGCGGACCCAAATCTCTGGAAGTACTACTGAATGCAAATACCCAAAAAGATAATTAGGCAGGTAATTAATACGGAAAGTTATGAAACAAAGCAGATTTTAACAAACTGTTAATCATCAGAAAAGAAAAACTCTTTACAATAATACTGATATATCAAAACTTCGATCTTCTTATAAAATGATCAGGATTATTCCTTTTTATGAACCAAAGCATATAGTTAAATATATCAATAAAAATATAAGGCACAAATTTAAGAAGTAGTTTTTTTGAGCAGAATTTCTTTATTGCAGGAGTAAAATTTCCGTTCTGTGAATATAAAATAATGGTTTTCCTTGCACTGTTAGGAATGATCATGCAGTTACCCATCTTTTTGAACATTCCCCTTGTCCAGAATGCCCTGTGTTCTTCCAGTTTATCCGGGTCATCAGTCAATCCTGATTGCGCGGTAACATATCTTGGCACGGAAATTAAGAGATAATTACTTTTCTTAAGTATCTCTTTAATAAATAATTTACCGTTTTCAACAGTTAAATGTTCAAATGCGTCTATAATGGTGACAAGGTCATAATTCATTTGTAGATATTTTTCAAAACTCATTGCATTGCAAATAAATATATTGTTATAAATTGCTCTTTGGGTATCAGCTATATAAGCTTCATATCCTTCAACAGCATTAACAATATTTTTATCTTTATCCCAAACATGCTCCATAAGAGATTCTTTAATTAAATAACCATATTTTCCATATCCACAGCCAACATCTAATGTTGAACCCGGGTTAATGATCTGTACCAGATCTATTATAGTAGATATCTGTGCGGTATCTGAACTTGGCATATGTTATAAGAAATTATCCCCTTATTATTTTTATAAAATATTAGTAATTTAACTATAAAATGTAATATATTAAAGGAGAATAAATTCTTGCTGGCATTTACATGTGATATAGACTGGGCACCGGAAGAAGTTATTGCGGATACACTGAATATCTTTGAGATTTTCGGAGTAAAATGTACTTTGTTTTCAACTCACCATTCTCTTGAACTGACCAAATCAAACAGGAAACTGTTTGAAATTGGCATACATCCAAATTTTCATCCGTTATTAAGAGGTAACAGTAATACTTCTTATGAAGATATTCTTGACGAAATACTTGATATCCACCCCGAAGCCGTTGGGGTAAGAACACATACAATGATGCAAAGCGTTGCAATATTACAGAAATTCTCAGATAAAAAACTACTATATGAAGCTAATACTTTTATGCCGTATCAATACGGATTAAAAGCATTTAAATTGTGGAACAATATGGTCAGAATACCATTTAACTGGGAAGATGATGTTCACTGGGCTTATGGTTACAGCTTTGAAGATGCACGTATGGAAATTGATACTGATGAACTGGTTATATTCGACTTCCACCCCATACATATTTACCTTAATACAGAAAACAAATACAGGTATAATGAAGCGAAAAATTATTTAAGTGACCCGAAAAAACTACTGGAATACAGGAACAGTGAAGTTCCCGGAACACGGGATCTGCTTATGAACCTGCTTAAGCGATGCAATGAAAAAGAACTTACAACTCATAAGTTAAAGGATATTGCATATACCTGCCTGGCTGAAGGATTAATGTAAATTAAATTTTTATATGAAAAAAAATTTCAAATCAAAAAAAGTATTAATTACCGGCGGTCTGGGTTTCGTTGGCAGTAACCTCAGTATTAAGCTCGCAGAGCTTGGTGCAGATGTTTTAATAGTTGATAACATGCTTCCCCGACAGGGCGGAAATGTATTTAACATTGAGCCTGTAAAAGATAAAGTAAAGATCAATATCTCTGATATCAGGAATCCGACCTCTATGAATCACCTTGTAAAAGGAATGGATTACATATATCACATAGCCGGACAGGTTAACCATGTTGACAGCGTTAAAGACCCTCTCAATGATCTGTCTATCAATGTTGAAGGTACACTGGTTTTGATGGAGGCGCTGCGCATGAATAATCCGGATGCAAAAGTTATTTTTACCGGCACAAGGGGTGAATATGGCTCTTCATTAACTCTTCCGGTTGCTGAAAATCATGCTATTAATCCAATAGGTATTTACGCAATAACAAATTTTGCTGCTGAAAGGATAGTATTGACTTACCATAACCTGCATCACATAAAATCGCTTTGTTTAAGGATAACTAATACTTTCGGTCCGCGCCACCAGATGGCGCATGATGAATACGGAGTATTCAACTGGTTCATTAGAAAAGCGATGGATAATGAGGTTATACCGATATTTGGAGATGGCAGAATACTTAGAGATTACCTTTATATAGATGACCTCACAGAATCATTAATAACAATTGCTGATAGTGATGGTGCTTATGGCGAAGTGTATAATGTTGGCTCAGGTGTACCTCTTAGCTTTGTTGATCTTGCAAATAAGATAATTGAAATTTCCGGTTCAGGCAGGGTTGATTATACTGAATTCACAACTGAGCGAAAAGCGCTTGAACCAGGCGATTATTATGCTGATATAACTAAAATTAAAAAAACCATCAATTGGTCTCCCAAAATATCAATCGATGAAGGCATCAAAAAAACAATTGAATATTACAAAAAGTACAAAGAACATTACTGGTAAGTTCATTATTTTGCAATTTACTACCCTTTGCTATCTGAATTTTTAAATTTACCAAATGCATTCAAACAAAAAGGTTTTCCTGGGTCTCGAAAATATTGCGGGAATTTTCACGAGCTTAAAGAAAGGATTTGAGCAGAACGGCATTTCCGCTGATTTTTATTCACTCAATGAGCATGTATTCGGGTATGAAACAGATAAGATCATTGCATATTCATCAAATTCCTTCGTAAGAAAATTCCAGAAATTCTTTTTAATTTTCAAGCTTATATTCAAATACAATTATTTCATATTCGATTCAACAGGAACTTTATTTCCGGGATTCAATGATGTAAAATTGCTCAGGTTTTTTGGTAAAAAAACAATGGTGATATTTACAGGATGCGATATCAGGCTTCCTGATAAAGTATCCAAATACAAATGGAACCCCTGCAGGGACTGCACAGATGATTACAAAGGTTTTGTAGGCTGCGTTATTGAAACAAAACCCGGAAAAATTAGCGAGACCGAAAAAAACTTTGATATTATCCTAAGCGCTGAGGAAGCCGCTGGCTCTCTAAGTAAAAATTACTATCCTGCTTTATTCCCGGTTGATATTGAAAAGTTCAAATATACCGGTTCAAATCCGGGAAAAAAGCTGAAGATACTTCATGCTCCTTCTAACCCTGAATATAAAGGAACTAAATATATTTTAACCGCAATTGAGCGATTAAAAAAAGAATTTGATTTTGATTTTAAAGTAATAAAAAATGTAAAAGCCGAGGAGCTTTATGATGAAATTGCAGCATCTGACCTGGTTATTGACCAGATGCTTGTAGGATTTTACGGGCTCTTATCTGTTGAAAGTATGGCAATGGGTAAGCCTGTAGTATGCTATATAAGGGAAGATGTTGCATCAGGCTCTCCTGCAGAAATACCCGTAATTAATGCAAATCCCGATAATTTATATATCGTATTAAAAGGAATTTTGACCGAACCAACCAAACTCATTGAAATTGGCTCCCGCTCAAGGGAATACGCAGAAAAATATCATAATGCAAAAATAATAGCCGGGCAATATTATGAACTTCTCGAAAGGAAATAAACAATTTGCTTAAGAGGTTCTTCAAAGAATCGTTAATATACGGGTTAAGCACATACATACAGAAATTCATCGGGGTTTTCCTGCTGCCGCTGTATACTGCTTTACTTACCCCGGAAGATTACGGTATTCTTGACCTGCTTGGTACAGTAGCAATAATCAGCATTTACCTGGTTGTATCAGGTACCGACTCATCACTAAGCTACTATTTCTTCAGGAAGGAACACAGCGAAGAGCGACCGGTAATGGTATCATCAACCCTGATAATAAGGCTTACGTTCGCATCTGCTGCTTTTTTGATTGTTGGATTACTTTCACATAAGCTGACCTTTGTTATCTTTGGTAAAGATTATTCACTTTTTCTGATATTAACAGGGATATCATTGGCTGTTCAGTCTATATATTCATTCTTTACTGATTTGATTCGATTCGAAAAAAGACCCTGGGTTTTTACTTTTGTTTCAATTACTAACCTGCTTGTTAACATAGGTCTGAATATATATTTCATACTTATACTGCGAAAAGGTGTATGGGGTGCAATTATGGCAAGTGTTATTTCTTATGGATTGATGGCCGGATTTACCGTAATTTATGTTTTCACAAGATATGGATTCCATTTTTCAGGGAGGTGGGCTAAGAAGATACTGGCATACGGCAGTCCTTTGATAGGAACTGCATTCGCAGTATGGATACTTACTACCACCGACCGTTATTTCCTGGCCCACTACCGCAATATTGCCGATATCGGCATATATGCTGTAGGGTTCAAACTGGCATCATTCCTCGGCCTGGTTTCAGGCGCGCTTCAAATGGCTTGGTCACCCTACGCAATGGATATACAGTACGAACCTAATGCGAAAAAAATATATGCAAAAGTTTTCTTTATATATTTTGTTGTTAATATACTTGCAGTATTTTTTATTTCGATGTTCTCGATTGATCTGCTGAAAGTATTCACTCAGCCGGCTTATTACTCCGCAAAAGCTGTGGTGCCTTTCCTGTGTATGAGCGTTGTATTTTTCAGCGGATATTTTATTGTATCAATAGGTATTGCCATAACCAAAAAAGCACAGCATACTATATGGATAACCCTGACAGCAGCTGCGGTGAATATTATTATGAACTTCCTTCTAACCCCGGCTATTGGGGCTGTGGGAGCGGCTTTATCCATAATGACCGCGAATTTCCTGATATTCCTGCTTACACTTTCGGTTTCACAGAAGCTCTACCCGGTTGATTACGGATATTTTAAAATTGCCGCGTTATTTCTGCCTGCGGCCGCTATAGTTGCTGTGAGTTATTATTTTGATCTGAAACTTTCTATAAGGATAATACTTGGAGCTGTATACTTCATATCTGCAGGAACATACCTGTACCTGAACCTCAAAAATTCCGATGAAATGAAAATGATAATAAAGAAGATCAAAAGTATGGGTTCAAAAAATAAAGCTGCCGAAGCAGCTTTTGTACCGGATGATCTGCCGGAAAATCCGGCATAATTATTTTAAATCTTCTGTACTCTTACCTGCATAACCCTGTTACCGGATTTTTTAGTAATCACAAAGCTCATTCCTTTAAAATCAATTCTTTCGTATACTTCCGGAATGTGACCCGTAACTTTCTGCAAAAATCCGTTTAGCGTCTGGTAATCAGGGTCTTCTGGCAGATTTGTTTTGAACCTGGTATTAAAATTCTCTATTGAAATTATCGGGTTTACAAGATATACACCGCTTTTTTCACTTACTACTTCCTGTGTTTCATCAACATCATATTCATCCTGTATTTCACCAACAATTTCTTCAATGATATCTTCTATCGTCACCAAGCCTTCAACTCCGCCGTATTCATCAACTACAATAGCCATGTGAACCTTACTGCGCTGCATTTCTTTAAGCAGATTGCCTATCTGTTTGGTTGATGAAACAAAAAAAGCGGGGCGGATTATATCCTGCAAAGCTATAAGCTCTCTGTGTTCTGATGCTGAAATAAGATCTTTGGTGTATATTATCCCTACAATATTATCAATTGTCTCTTTGTAAACCGGAATCCTTGAAAATCCTTCTTCTGTAACTTTCTGGAAAATCTCTTCGCGGGAATCCTCGAGATTTATGGCTATCATATGGTTCCTCGGCACCATAATCTCACTTGCCTGCTTATCGTTGAACTCAAATATTTTTTCTATCAGCTGATGTTCAGTCTGATCGATTGCGCCTGATTTACGTCCTTCGGATATTAACAGCCGCAATTCTTCTTCGGAATTGATGCGTTCGGAATCAGGTACCTGCTGAATGCCGATAAGCCTTAATATAAAATTCGCGGCATGATTCAGCATCCATACTATGGGTTTGAATGTGATGTAAAATAAATTAAGCGGGATTGCAACAATAAGTGATACTGATTTTGGTGACTTAATAGCCAGCATTTTGGGTGCCTGCTCGCCAAGAGATATATGCAGGAATGTGAGGAAAATAAATCCGACTATAATTGAAAGTGTATGGATGGTCTGCTCATTGGTCATGCCAAACCAGGTAAATATCGGACTCAACAGCTTCGCTGTAACGGGCTCGCCTACCCAGCCCAAACCCAGAGAGGTCATTGTAATACCAACCTGTGATGCCGATAGATACGCGTCCAGATTGGCAAGTATCTTAACTGTTATCTTGGCGCGTTTATTGTTCTTATCTGCAAGAGGCTGTATTTGTGTGGTACGGACTTTTACTATTGCAAATTCTGCTGCCACAAAAAACGCATTTGCAAATATTATAAGTAAAACAAGAATTAACTCAAATAGTACACTTTCAAGATGCATTTACCGGGTATTAACTTTACAAAAATTTACACAAAAAACCGAACTTTTACTCACTTTTTTTACCTTAAATACATTATTTTCACTGTAAATATAACAAATATACTCATCAAAATACACTGCACTTTTATTTCTGTGCAAACAACGAAAGGAAGCCTGAAAATGACTGAAACCAATACAACCACAGTAAAAACAACCGTAAACCTGGATAAGTACTCCAAAAGCGTTTTGACGGTAATTGCAGTATGCCTGCTGCTTATTACAGTAAACATATACTTTGGTCCCGGGGATGCAAATGCTTATGACACAGTTCAGGATGTTAACCTGAAGACAATCAACGGGTACTCAATATCAGGAGGTTATTTGCCAATTGACCTGCAAAGAATTGACGGAAGCTCAAGCAAGAACCTGAGGGTTGATATAAGCTCAGTGAACGGCAGGAGTGTATTTGGTGATAAAATTCCGGTGGATATACAGGGTATTAACGGACAATTCTTTATCGGCAGCGAGCTGCCTGTGAGAGTGAAGTAAGTTTTACGCTTTATTCTTTATCACCTTAACCTGCTTTATTGTGTTACGCTGCTTTGAGGTTATGATAAAAGTAAACCCGGAATAATCGATACGTTCATACAATGAAGGAATGTGACCGGTGACATGATACAAAAATCCGCCTAAAGTATTATAGCCTTTATCCAATGGGATAGAGGCTTTAAATTTTTCATTGAATTCATTTACAGGAATAAACGGATTGACAAGATACTCCTGGTCTTTTGCTTTAATTATATCTGGTGACTCGGTATCATACTCATCCATTATCTCCCCGGTAATTTCTTCAATGATATCTTCCATTGTAACCAGTCCCTCTACACCGCCGTATTCATTCACAACTATTCCCATATGGACTTTGTTTTTCTGAAATTCCCTGAGCAGTATCCCGATATTTTTAGTTTCAGAAACAAAATATGCGGGGCGTATGATATCATGCAGCGCAATAAGCTGCCTGTGCTCTGATGCAGAGATAAGGTCTTTTGTGTAAATTATTCCGATAATATTATCCACGGTATCTTTGTAAACCGGGATCCTTGAATAACCTTCTTCAGTTACTACTTCATATATTTTCTCGCGGCTATCGCTGATATTAAGCACTATCATATCACCTCGGTGAACCATGATTTCCTTGGCAAGCTTATCGTTGAAATCAAATATTTTTTCAATGAGCTGCTGCTCGGTTTTATCTATTACCCCGGCTTTTCTGCCCTGCAAAATGACCTGCCTTATTTCATCCTGGCTGTGAATCCCGCTGTCATTTTCAAGCGGTTTGATACCTATCATCCTGATAATAAGCGCAGCGGATACATTAAGCAGCCAAATGAACGGTTTGAATATTTTGTAGAAAATTGTCAGCGGGTATGAAAGCCACAATGTTGCGCTCATGTATTTTCTAATGGCGAATGCTTTCGGGGCAAGCTCACCAATAGTAATAGTAAAGTATGTAATTATCAGTAATCCGAAAATTACAGCAAGTGTCTGGCTGAATGAATCTGAAATACCCAAAGTTATGAACGCTGGCTGAAGTAAATGAATAAAAATATCTTCTCCAACCCAGCCCAAGAGCAGATTGACAAATGTTATACCAAGCTGCGTAGCTGAAATATATTTATCAAGATCACCGATAACCCCTTTTGCCCGCATTGCCCTTAAGTTGCCTTTTGCGGCAAGCGCATCTATTTCAGCAGAGCGAACACGGATGATGGCATACTCAGTTACCACAAAAATTGCGTTAACAAATATTAAAATTACTATGAATAATGCCTGGATTAACAAATTATATTCTATTGAATTATTATCTGTGAGTATACGACTTCAAAAGTCTCACTTCACTCCTCATTCCCAAACTCCAGTTTGGGAATGTTTGCTTCTCTTACATCAAGTTCACAAAAGTCTTATGCATATTACAAATTTACTAAAGCCGGAAACTAAATATAATTCAAAAAAGGCTATATGACTCTTTAGATTTAATTTTCTTCTCAACAAATCTGTTTACCATACAAACATATGATTATTAAACTATAGATTCCCGCTTTCGCCCCAAAGGGGTAAACCGGGAATGACAAAAACAACTAATACAATATCCTGAACTTAATTGTATGATCAATTCCCTTCAGCTCATTTATCACTTTCGGGTCATACTTTTTGCTGATATCGGTTATAACATACCCAATTAGCTCATTGGTCTTAAGATACTGTCCTATAATATTAATATTATTCCCTGCAAACACGGCGTTTATCTTTGCCAGTATACCCGGCATGTTGTGGTGAATATGTATCAGCCTGTGCGCATTTTCAAACGATGGAAGCTGGATATTAGGAAAATTAACGCTGTAATATGAATTACCACTGTTGATAAAATCTATCATCTTGCGCGGCACAAAATTAGCGATATCCTTCTGCGCTTCATCAGTGCTGCCGCCGATGTGCGGCGTGAGCACAACATTCGGCAGTCCCTGAAGCCTGCTTATAAATTTTTCGTCGTTGCTTACAGGCTCATATGGGAAAACATCAACGGATGCTCCCCTGACTTTACCTGAATTTATGCTGTTTACTAATGCATCAATATCAACCACAAATCCCCTGCTTAAGTTGAGGAAGATTACGCCTTCTTTCATCTGGCGGAATTCTTTCTCCCCTATCATATTGGTATTCTGCTCACTGCCATCAACATGTACAGTCACAATATCCGCTTTCTTAAGCAGCTCTTTCAGTGAGTGGCATTTCCGTGCATTGCCAAGCGCCAGCTTTTCAAGCACATCATAATAATATACTTCCATACCCATATCTTCGGCTAATACTGATAGCTGTGAACCAATTTTACCGTAACCAATAATACCAAGCTTCTTGCCGCGCACTTCAAAGCTGCCTTGTGAGGATTTATCCCACACACCGTTATGCAGATTGCGGCTCTTATCAAATATGCCGCGCATAAGCAGGATAATTTCACCCACAACAAGCTCAACAACACTCCTTGTATTGCTGAAAGGCGCATTGAAAGCTATAATTCCCCTGCTTAAGCAGGCATTAAGATCGATCTGGTTTGTACCAACGCAAAACGCGCCAACTGCAAGAAGTTTTTTAGCTTTGGTCAGCACTTTTTCTGATACAATGGTTTTTGAACGAATGCCCAGAATTGAAACATCCTTTATTCTTTCGGCAAGCACTTCTTCACTAAGGCTGCCGGCAACTGACTCCACCGTATAGCCTTCGGCTTTAAAAAGCTGAACTGCATCTTTGTGTATATTTTCAAGCAGCAGTACTTTTATTCTGTTCTTCGGGTATGATATACTCATTGGTAATTTGGATATATATAAAAATTCATCAAAACTCGGTGTTACGTGGTCAGCTTTTTTCATAACAGCAAGGCGCTCAATATTTTCAGTGAAGGCGTAGAATTTTGAAATTAAACCGGACTCTTTAAGCTCATAATCAGTGTGGCCATCACCAATTGCAATAAGCTCGCCCTTTAACTTAAGCTTACGCAGCTGTTTGACCTTTCCTCCCGCCTGGGCCAGCAGGCTGGTTCTATCAAATCCTGTGATCTTACCCTTATTGCCGTAAACAAATGAATTTGCATAAACATTCTTTTCCGGAATGCCAAACCTGCTAACAACCGGAATGATATATTCTTTGAATCCCCCTGATATAACAATAATACTTTCAGCGTACTTCCTGAAAAAATCTTTATTTGATGTAACTGATTGCGATACCATTTTATTAAGCTTCTTTACAAGCTTTTCAATATGTTTTTTATCTGCATTCAATAACGCAATACGTTTAGCCAGTGATTCGGGAAACTTCATCACGCCGTTCATTGCAGCATCGGTCAGCCCGCGTATCTGTGCACATAAGGCTTCCTGCTCAGGGCGGGACTTCAAAGATATCTCAGCCAATTCATCAAGTGCTTCAACCTTTATGAACGTACTATCGAAATCAATAATAAAATAGCGGTCAGTTTTCATAAATAAAAAATGACCAGCTTTAATAGTGCCGGTCATTTTAAATAAAAAAATTAATTTAAATTATATGTTAATAATATCATTATAAACTACAAATGCCATAAAAGCCATAAGTACTATAAAGCCTACATTCTGTACAACTATCTGTATTTTATGTGAAACAGGCTTTCGGAAAATTCCCTCATACAGCAGGAACATAAAATGCCCGCCATCAAGCGCGGGGAAAGGCAGGATATTGATTATTGCAAGCGTAATTGAAAGCATTGCCATAAAGCCAAGAAATGAAAGGAAGCCGCCTTCGGCTGATTGTCCCGCATACTGCGCAATTTTAACGGGTCCGCCTACTGCTTTGCTGAAAGCAATATCACCTTTTATTATCTTCCACATTGATTTAACAAACAGCACTACGCCGTAGTGCCACAGGTCGTTAAATCCCTGTGGTATTGCAGAAATCACATTATAATTGATAGTCTTCACAGTACCGGTGTATTTGCCGATGCCAATGCCAATAGTGCTATCGGCAGCGGGTTTTACAACGCCATTCATCACAGAACCATTCCTGTTCCATTTAACGGCTATATCTTTTCCGGCATTGCCTTTTATGATATCAACGAACTGCTGTGAGTGAGTTATCGGGTTTCCGTTTGCTTCAGTGATCACATCACCTTTTTGCAAACCAAGGTTCTTTGCGGGACCCGTTTCAGCAACCTGCTGTATCATTGGTTCCATTTGCGAAGGGAAAATACCGAAAGAACGCTCGCTTAGCTCAGACAGATCACTTTTGGGTATAAAGATATCTTTTTCTGTACCGTTGGTTCTAACCCTAAGCGTAACATCTTCACCCATAGCTTCAATAAATACATATCCCCTTACATCATCCCAGTAATTAACCGGGTTGCCGTTCACGGAAATTATCTGTGAGCCGGGCTGAATGCCGTATTTTACAGCAATTGAATTAGGCGTTACATAACCAACTGTGTTGGTTTCCATTTTTTGTTTGCCTTCAACAAGGTTGATAGTATAGAATATTGCGAACGCAAGCAGCGTGTTCATGATAACGCCTGCTGTGATTACGAACATTCTCTGCCAAACGGGCTTTGAACGGAATTCCCACGGCTGCGGCGGCTGGTTTACGAAATCCTTATCCATGCTTTCATCAATCATGCCTGCAACCTTAACATATCCGCCTAAGGGGAATATACCGAGTCCGTACTCAGTATCACCCTTAACGAATTTAAAGATTCGGAGATTGAAGAAATCGAAGAACAGATAGAATTTATCCACCTTCATTTTGCAAAGCTTTGCCGCGGCAAAGTGACCGAACTCGTGTACAAAAACCAGTATCACGATCGTTATAAGAAAATAAAGAATTGTGCTTACTACATCCATATTATTTTGTTTTTCTCCTTTTGCAAACTATAACCGATGAAAAAGTTACAGCGCAATGTTACTATTTAAATAATCTTATTTATTTAACTCAAGTTTTTATTCTAAACAAGCTCAGTAGCTGAATCATAAACGAACTTCCTCGACCAGCTATCGATACTTACAATGTTTTCAAGGCTTGGCGAAACATGATTTTCATGTTTATCCATTGCGCTTTTTATAAGCGCGGGAATATCGGTGAACCTTATTTTTTCCTTCAGGAAGAGGTCAATTGCAGCCTCATTTGCCCCGTTCAATACTATTGGATAAGAGCCGCCCGATTTTATTACATCATATGCAAGCTTTAAGCACTCAAATTTTTCGAGGTCAGGCTCATCAAATGTCAGATTTTTCAGTTGTTTAAAATCTATCCTTGGGAAATCTGACTTAATTCTGCCCGGATAAGTTAACGCGTACTGAATCGGCACTTTCATATCAGGCACGCCAAGCTGCGCTTTCACAGAGCCATCAGTGAATTCCACCATTGAGTGGATAATTGACTGCGGGTGTATCAAAACATCTATGTTTTCCGCTTCTATATTGAACAACCATTTAGCTTCAATAATTTCAAAGCCTTTGTTCATTAATGTGGCGGAATCTATGGTTATCTTATTGCCCATCACCCAGTTAGGATGCTTTAATGCCTGGGCAACTGTTACAGAATTCATTTCTTCTTTTGAAAGCTCCCTGAAGGGTCCCCCTGAAGCGGTTAAAATTAACCGCGATACTTCCTCTAGCGGTTCGCCCTGCAGGCATTGCAGTATTGCGCTGTGTTCGCTATCAATAGGCAGCAGGTGTGATTTGCTCTCACGGAGCATTGAATAAATAAGCTCACCTGCTACTACAAGTGATTCCTTGTTGGCAAGCGCAATATCTTTACCATGCTTAATAGCCTCTATTGTTGGTATCAGGCCGCTGAAACCTACGAGCGCATTTACAACAAGCTCAAAATCATCACGGGAAGCAATTTCGTTAACGCCCGCTTGTCCGCAGAGAATTTCACATTTATGATTTAAAGAACGTGACTTAAGATCGTTAAAACTTGTTTCATTGAAAATAACCGCGGCTTTTGGCTTGAATTCTTCTATCTGCTGTATAAGAAGCTCAACATTTGAGTTTGCCGAAATATATTTAACAGAAACCGGAAATCCATTCCTGTTCAGATTTCTGACAACTTCCAGCGTATTTCTTCCTATTGAACCTGTAGAGCCTAAAACAGCGATATTCTTCATTATAACGTATATATTTGGTAATTTAGCGTTTATTTATGAAAGTTAGTATGCTAATTTTGGGGAAATGAAACCCGGGGAAAATATGCGTTTTCATCGGATTACATCAAGTTTTCAGATGAAAGAGCAAATTAATAATTTTTGAAAATTGTATTGTTAATATACTATTAATTTAATATGTTAAAAATAACCTAATGTAATTTGTTATGAAAAAATTATATTTAATCCTTTCTTTAAATTGTTTATCATTTTCTGTAAGTGTTTATACACAGGATGGCTGGTTCTGGCTGAATCCTTTGCCGCAGGGAAATTCATACATAGATGTAGAATTCACTGCAAATAACACAGTATATGTTTCTGCAGCTGGTAATACACTCATGAAATCCACCGATGGAGGAAATTCATTTGTAATAATGGCAAACCGCGAATGCGGCGGGACATTAACTTTCATAAATGATATCACAGGTTTTTCAAGTTCAACCGGCGGCATTCTAAAGACCACCAATGGCGGAAATAACTGGAGGTATATTCCTGCACCTGTAGATTATGTTTATAATTTCAGTTCAACTCCGCAAACTATTCTTTATGGATTAAAAGATAACAAGGTTTACATAAGCAGTGACCTTGGTGAAAGCTGGAGTTTAAGCTTGACTCCGCTGACCAATAATACAATTAATGCCGTTCATTTCCCTGTTAACAATACAGGTTTTGCAGGTGGCAGCAAACTTGCTATTCTTAACAGTGCGAGAATTTATAAAACCACTAATGCTGGGTCGAGCTGGGATACAGTGCCGTTGATATCCAGATACCAGGTAAGATCTGTTTTTTTCATAAATCAAAATACCGGTTTTGCCAACACTGATAACAAAATATTAAAAACAACTAACAGCGGTTTAAACTGGGATTCTGTTTATACTCCGGGTGATCAGTATAATCAAATAATATTTTTTGATGATTTTAGCGGATACTTGAAGAATCAGCAGCGTATTTTATATACTACAAATCAGGGAATAAACTGGACGGAAGTAGTAACTTTTCATACAACGTTTTTAAAGAATATAAATGCAGGTTTAGGAAAAGGGGCTTTGAATAATTACAACTTTTTATACAAAACTACAAATAAAGGAGCGAATTGGACCAGTATTACGACAGGTTTCAACGATGTACTTTTAGATGTTACCTTTCTTAACTCTCTAACCGGGTTTACCGTAGGTGATAACAAAATTTATAAAACCACAAATTCCGGTATTAATTGGACTGTAACAAACCTGAACATTCAATCCGGTTTTTCAAATGTTGAAAATATAATGTTTCCCAATGAAAATACAGGTTATGCAGGAATTGACGGAGGGAGAGTTGCCAAAACTACTAATTGCGGCCAAAACTGGGAAGTATTTGAGACAGGGAATTATGATCATTTGCATGGAATGAGTTTTCCTTCAATTGATACGGGGTATGCTTTCACGAAATATGGTTACTATTTGAAAACAACCAATGCGGGAATTAATTGGGTAACAAATTCACATTTTACCGGAGAAAATTACCAGGACGTACAATTCATAAATAATTTGACAGGTTTTGC
>JAUQWQ010000226.1 GCA_030835085.1 Ignavibacteria bacterium | reverse complement strand
GGGGACGTATTTCCATGACGGGAGCGCCAGGCTGTTGATTGATACGATCAACAACACGGTGTCGGATAAGGACATGCATGGGAGGACGTCACACCTGAGTGCGCAGGAATTGCAGGATTTGGTGGAGTTTATGAAGGCGTTATAAGGTTTTCTGATTGAAGCGGGTGGTAATTGGTTCGAGTGGAATATTTTGAGAAAGTGAAAGGAGAAGGCCAACAGATGAGTAAGAGGATAATAGGAGGGGTAATGGCATCGGCGTTGATAGCTGGTGCGTTGGTCTGTGGGGATATCTTTGCATCGGGAAACCAGGTAATGACTGGTGGATCGAAGCAGGGAAAGGCCTTATGGACGGATTATTGTGGGATGTCAAAAGAGGTCCAGGGTCCTGTGGATTCGATATTGTTTACCCAGTCACCCAGGACGGCAAAGGGAGATCCGTATCAGAACTATCCGCACTATGTGTCAGAGGGTAGCCGGATCGTATCCTACAATTTAAAGACGAAGGAATTAAAGGTATTGACCAATGATTTTGCGTCAGCCTTTGATCCATGCACCTATTGGGATGGGAAGAAGTTTACGTTTGCCGGGGTGCACAAGAAGGGCGGCGGCTGCCAGATATGGGAGATGAACATTGACGGGAGTGGCGTGAGGCAGATGACCGATTACAAAGGCACGTGCAGGGCTCCGATATATTATGCGGCCGGGAGTATTGAAGAAGGTCAGGGTCGTATCGTATGGCGGGACAGGTACTTTGAAGGAGACTGGAAGGAGCACGGCACGGTAGAGAAGACCGGGTTCATCATCTTTGCAGGTTCTCCCGATGGAGTGATGGATGAGTTCCACAATCCGTATGCCTATAATCTATTCAGATTAGACACGCAGGGCGGCCATGTGCTGGAGAGAATTACCGGTCATGTGTTGTCAGGTATAGAGTTTCCGAACTTAAATACCTCGATAGATCAGATTACCTACAATGTGAGTTCGAACTTTGATCCTGCGCTTACGCCGGATGGAAACATCCTGTTTTCAAGCGTGCAGGCCAATGGGAGCAGGGCAGGTGGCAAAGGCAGGGTAATGCTTTGTGTGGATAACTGGGATGGTGCGTATCCAAGACCGATCTATGGAAACTGTGATGAGGAAATTGGTGGAGCAAGTGGCAAGTCACAGGCAAAGATTACCTTTGGTGACAGGAAGTTAGTCTATATCGAATCCCCATACATGAATTGGGGGGTAGGTCAGTTGTCAGCAGTAAGTTGGGATGCTCCATACAACAAGACCTATGAGAGGTTAAGCAAGGATGAAGGCGGGTTATACAGGAGTCCATATCCACTTCCGGACGACAGGATGTTGGTATCCTATGCGGAGAGGGGTGACTTTGGTATCTATTGGTTTGATTTCAAGAATGGTAAGGCAGGGGAGTTGGTGCACAATGATCCGGAGTGGAATGATCATCAGCCAGCCCCTGTGTATATCAAGTACAAGCCAAGGTGGATCAACACCTTTACAGCAGGAAAGGACTTTGGTGTAACGGTGGTGACGTATCAGCCATTCGACCAGGTGAAGGTGGAGGGTTATCCACACTCATGGGGTACGTGGATTTGTTTCGATACGACATTAACGGATCTTCCAGTAGGACCATATCCTCATCAGAGGGCAAAAGTGACGAAGCCTGGTGATGTTAAGGCAGTGAGAATTGTAGAGGGAGTACGTTGTATTGAGCCTGATGCGGAGAGATTTAAGGCCGGAGCGGGAAAACATCTTGTAGGCGGGTGCAGGTCAAGCAGCAACTCAGGTACGGCATTCCAGCAGAGGAGGATCATTGGATATCAGTATGTAGAGGATGATGGTTCAGTGGTAACCTCACAGGCATCTGATACGCCATATTACATCCAGAACCTGGATGAGAGGGGCATGGCAGTGCAGACAGGGTTAATGTGGGCGTATTTGAGGCCATATCATGGCAGGATCTGCAGTGGATGCCACGATGGTTCTTATCGGGGCAGGGCGTTCCAGAACCAGCATACGAAGGCATTGTACAATTGGTGGTATGATGATAGAAGCCACTACGATTCACCATTTGCATTTGGATACCTGAAGTTTGACAAGAGTGGTATCTATCAGGGTGTAAGACATGGTGATGATGTGGTTGTGCCATCGGATGTGTACTATGGAGGTCCATCAGGAACGACATCTCAGCCGGTAGAAGGATTGACGGAGGAGAAGAGGAGGACGGTGGATTTCCGAAGGGATATTCAGCCGATCATCGATGCGAAGTGTGCAGGATGTCACAATGCGAACAATCCACCAGACTTAAGTGGTGGTGGAGAGTTATTGAGTGTTGATGGTGTGGCGGCATTCAGCCGTGCATACAACAGCTTGCTTGAGCCACAGAGGGGCAAGGATACAAATCTTGGTGGCAAGTATATTAATCCATCAGCCGCAATCAACAGTTTGTTAATTTGGAGGCTGTATGAGACGGCTTTGACTCAGTTTGCGCCGAGGGAGAATGTGTTCCCCGTCGAAGGAAGGGTAATGCATGATAAGTTCCTTACGCAGGATGAGAGGTACTTGTTTGTAGAGTGGATTGATATTGGTGGCCAATGGGATAATATCCAGGGTACTGATTTCTATCCGGGCTATC
>JAUQWQ010000225.1 GCA_030835085.1 Ignavibacteria bacterium | reverse complement strand
TCAATAATCCTCTTGCTATTGGCTTTGCATACAGATTCCAATTCCCAGAAAATTCAGGTTGATGACGGCGAGTCGCCGGAGTATTATGCCAATATAGTAAAACTCTACGCTCCAAGCGAAGATGCCTTTATTGCCCTTCAGTATCTTGCTGCCCCGTCAATATTTAAACATGACTGGAAAAAAGCTATCAAGATATACGAAGATAATAAATTTAAATTCCTTGGACTTGACGAAAGAATTGATAAGATAATTTCAATTTTAAACGATTCCGCCAAAAATATCAGGCTTTACAATATGGGAGGTAATATTAACTCGTTGGGTAAAGAGTACAGCCCCGTAATATCGCCTGACGGCAAAAAAATATATTTCACAGGCCGTGACAGGGAAGATAACGTAGGCGGTGAGGATATTTTCATTTCGCAGTACCTTAATAACCGCTGGATAATAGCCAAACCACTTATTGGTAAGATAAACACCGAAAGCAATGAATACATTAACAGCATTTCCGCTGACGGGAATACACTTGTACTCTTTGGCAACTACTTAAATGCGCTCGGTCGCGGTGATAATTTCTACACGGAAAAAACCAAAAGCGGATTTACAGAAGTTCAGCAGTACCCTGAACCTATAAATTCCAAGTGGTGGGATGCTGATGCATACCTTACTGCAGATGGCAAGGCGATAATTTTTTCAAGTGAACGACCCGGCGGTGTGGGCGACTATCACCCAAAAGGAGATTATCATCACGGCATGTACTGGGGTAATACTGATCTGTATGTTGTACTCAAAGAAGCTGATGGTTCCTGGAGCAAAACGGCAATTAACCTTGGTGATTTTATCAATACTCCCTATACCGAACGCACACCGTTCCTTCATCCCGATGGCAAGACTCTGTACTTCTCATCTGATGGTCACACGGGACTTGGCAAAAGCGATGTATTTAAATCCGTGAGACTAAATGATTCATCATGGACACACTGGAGCGAACCGGTAAATTTAGGAAAAGAGATAAACACACCGAATGAGGATTGGGGATTCAAAATTTCAACAGACGGCAAGCAGGCGTATTTTTCAACAGTAAACGATATTGGTTTTGGTGAAGAGGATATTTATTACGTCGAGCTGCCCGAAGAAGTCCAGCCCGTAAGTGATGTTGTTACAATTAACGGTAAGGTGCTTGATGAGAACGGGAATCCCGTTGAAGCGCAGATCAAGTGGGAAGATGTTGAACTTAAAAAAGAAGTTGGCGTTGCCAAAACTGACCCGGTTACGGGCGAATATTTCATCGCACTGCCTACAGGCAGGTATTACGCTTATTACGCTGATGTAAAAGGATTTTATTCAATTGTAAATTACCTTGACCTGACTGCAGCGAAAGCATTCGAGCAGATCAGCACAAATATGAGCGTTATATCTGTTGAAGAGCTCAAAAATTCAGGCAAGGCGATTAAGATAGAGAACATATTTTTTGATTCCGGTAAATTTGAATTGAAAGATGAATCACATGAAGCATTGAACCTGCTTTACAGGTTCATGCATGCAAATCCCGATGTAATGGTTGAAATCAACGCGCATACTGATGATGTTGGCAGTGATCATTTCAACAAAGATCTCTCGGATAAACGCGCTGCATCAGTGGTAAGTTACCTGGTGAGTATCGGCATTAATCCTGCTAACATTATCTCACAGGGATTTGGTGAGTCACAGCCCGTTGCACCAAACGATACCGAAGAGGGCAGGGCGCTTAACCGCAGGGTTGAGTTCAGGCTGCGGAAATAATTTTTTTGAAATCCTTTTTCATAATTTTTAGTTAAATAATGATATGAAACGGATTTATTTAATACTGCTGATAATACCCTTTTTTAACATTAATTTATATGCCCAGCGTGATCTTGAAACTATTCAAAGTGATGAAGAGCTTAGGCAGTATATACTGCAGACCGCTCCGCAGGAAGACGCATTTGTTGCCGTGCAAAGACTCGCCAAACCCTACATTGATAAAAAAGACTGGAACGGTGCCATTAAAGTATTTCTCGATTACCGCGATCTGTTTATTGAAGATATAGACCGGACGGATAAAATTATTTCCATGCTTGGAGCTATGGAGCAGGGACTAACTGTAACCAATATTGAGACCGTTAACACAAAGAAAAGTGAGTACTTCCCGGTACTTTCTATTGATGGCACTATAATGTATTTCACTTTTGCAGAAGGCAAAAAGGGCGGCGAGGATATCTACTTCTCTCAGTTAATTGCCGATACATGGATAAAGCCGCAAAACCTCGGTTCGCCATTCAGCACAAATGAAAATGACGCGATAAACAGCGTCTCAGCAGATGGAAATACAATGGTGCTCTTCGGGTCGTATAAAGGATTCATAGGCGGCGGAGATAACTTTTACGTGCAGAAGACTCCCACCGGTTGGTCACAGATTAAACCCTTTCCCAAGCTGCTCAATACGCAGTATTGGGAGTGCGATGGATTCCTCACCGCCGATGGTAAAGCATTTTTCTTCACGAGCGATAGACCTGGCGGTGTTGGTGATTTTGTAAAGGGCGGGCAGTTCTACCATGGAGAGTATGAAGGCAACACAGATATTTATGTTTCGGTTAAGAGTGATTCCGGGTGGGGTAAGCCAATAAATATCGGTACTATGGTCAACACACCTTATGCTGAGCGTTCACCGTTCCTGCATCCCGATGGAAAGACGCTGTATTTTTCAAGTGACGGGCATTACGGACTCGGCAGCCTTGATGTATTTAAAACCGTTAGGCTTAACGATACATCTTGGTCCAATTGGAGCGAGCCCGTAAATCTTGGCAAAGAAATAAATACCTCAGGGTATGATGTTGCTTACAAAATTTCAACCGATGGCAGGTTTGCGTATTTTTCCAGTGACCGCGAAGGCGGAAAAGGGGGATATGATATTTACCGCGTTGCTCTGCCGAAGGAAGCAATGCCCGAAAAGAGTGTTCTGACTATCAAAGGGAAAGTTACCGATGAGAATTCCAAACCGCTTGACGTGAAGCTTCTTTGGTATAACCTGAGCGCTAATACTAATTCGGGTGAGCTTACCAGCGACCCCGAGACGGGCAGTTACATTATTACTCTGCCTAATGGCGCAAACTACAGCTATTTTGCTGAACGCACAGGGTATTATTCTGTTAGTAATAATATTGATCTAAGCGGGCAGAATGAATTCAGCGAACTGACAGTTGATATTATAATGCAGTCAATTCAGTCGCTGCAAAATACATCAATTGTTCTGAATAATATTTACTTCGATTTCGATAAATCAGATTTACAGCAGGGCTCATTTGTTGAGCTTGATAGAGTCGTTAAATTCCTGAACGATAACCTGAATGTAAAAATTGAAATATCAGCTCACACCGATAGTAAAGGAAGCGATGATTACAATTTAACCTTATCGCAAAAACGGGCTGAGAGTGTTGTTGCGTTTTTGGAGAGCGCGGGAATAGATCCCGCAAGGCTGATTGCTAAAGGCTACGGCGAAAGTGTTCCGATAGGGGATAACTCCATCGAAGAAGGCGCTGCCAAAAACCGCCGCGTTGAGATGAAGGTGCTGAATTGAAAATATTGCAATAAACATCTCCCCCTTTAAAGGTAATACTTCCAAAGTCTTATCGTTCTTTTTCAGTTAAAAGATTCGTATTTTTGTCAACCATAAATAAAAATACGAATATAACCTATCGAATTCCAAAGTAAAATAAGACTTTCGCTGCTGTATTTTGTGATCGTTGCCGCAATTGGCACTTTCCTGCGGATGAAATTCGTTTTTCCAATTGAATTGCTTAACTTCGAAAATACCCTGCACTCACATTCACACTTTGCAATACTCGGCTGGCTGTACAATGCGCTATACATTGCGATAGTTTACACATATGTTAAAGATCCCGCTAAACAGAAAAAGTATAATATACTTTTCTGGATAACACAGGTATCAATTATCGGAATGCTCTTCACTTTTGCATGGCAGGGCTATGCTGCTTATTCCATAACTTTTTCAACATTGCATATATTCTGCTCGTATGCATTCATATTCTTTGTGCTTAAAGATATTTCGGGGATTAAGCACGAAACCCTTTCACTAAAGTTCATCTATGGAGCGTTATTCTTCCTGTTCCTTTCGTCATTAGGTCCATGGGGATTGGTTGTAGTTGTCATACAGGGCTCCGCAGGTACTGATCTTTACAAACAGGTAATATACTTTTACCTGCACTTTCAGTATAACGGCTGGTTCATTTTTGCACTCATTGGTTTATGGCTTAAGTACTACGAAACCAAAGGCGCGAAGTTCAATGAGAGAACCGCATCATCAGCGTTCAAAATTCTTTTTTATACTAATGTTGCAGCGTATA
Source organism: Ignavibacteria bacterium (assembly GCA_030835085.1). Classification (GTDB taxonomy): domain Bacteria; phylum Bacteroidota; class Ignavibacteria; order Tepidaquicellales; family OLB5; genus OLB5. Next base: position 35,219 of record JAUQWQ010000225.1, on the reverse strand, counting down.
CGCTTTCATTGCTGGGATTCAATTTACCTGCGTATGTTTACTGGCTGGCAATAATCACCGCGTTTATTCAGTTAATCGGACTCCGTTATCTCTACAAACTTTTATTCTCAAATGAAATCAAGGTCTTTCACGATAGAAATAATATAACACACAGCCTGTTCCGTTTCAGTTTCTTGGCTCTTTTTGTTAAGTATCTGCTTCAGCTTGTATCCGCACTGCCAAATATTGGCGATGCCGCTTTTTTGAGCAGGGAAGTGACCATTGGGTTTATTCATTTGGTTATGCTGGGAGTGATATCAGCGGGTATGCTTGGCTGGTTCGCGGGATTTGATCTGATTGCGGCAGGCAGTAAATGGTTTAAATACGGAGTGGTTTTATTCCTCATTACATTTGCGCTGAGTGAAGTGCTGCTCTTCTATCCCGCTTTGGTGATTTGGTTTAAGATTACGGGCATATCAAACTATGCTGTGTATATGTTCATTTTATCGGGTGGAATGCTTGCAGGAACGATTGCTATATTTATTTCTTCGCTGAAGAAAACGTCTCCCCTTTGTAAATTATAAGACTTCGGAAGTCTTTAAGGCTTCCGAAGTCTTATCGTCATTTATCCCTAAAATACCTGCTTCAAATGATACTCCATATGAACAACATAATCTTCAATGAGCCATAATAGATTTTTCTCTGATTTATCCTCACGGAACGCATCATCGCCAAACACTATTGTTCCTGCCAGTTTTTCTTCAGGTATATTTGTAATTATCTGTACTATTTGTTTGTTCACAATAACCCAATAATTCAAAAGCTCAACGGTGTTCATTTCGTTGTAGTGGTTAACTCTTACCCAGTCATCCTGCGCATATGGTGTTAACTCAAATGGCTGTTCTTCAAACTGTGCGCGAACGAATCTGCTTAAATTGTTTATTGCAGAATCACACAGATGCCCGAGGATCTCTTTCTTAGACCATTTTCCCGGTGACTTCTTAAAAACCAATTCATCTGCGGGAATCTGATTGAACCTTTCAGGCACTTCGTTAATAAAAGAATTTAACCGGTTAATAGTATTATTAATTACGTTCATATGATAATTATTTTTTAGTATTCACTGAATCATTTGGACCTATTCCCATCATCAGCGGTACGCAATTGGGATGTTTTTCTTTGATATATTCAACCATCTGGTTCAAATACTTTTCGCTGGTACCGAACTTCACTTCGAGTTTTTCAAACTCCTCAAGGCATGGCAGCAATTCCGCAGCCTTGATCTCAAATGAATCCCTGTACATTCTCCTTAACGATGAATCAGTTTCTGTGGTCATTTTTTCTTTGTATACCGTAACGGGTTCCATACATTTACATACCTGGGCAAGCGATTTCCTGTCTTCTTTGGGAATAAGGTTATATTTATCTTCGCTCCCCGAGCAGCCCCAGATATAAGCGAAAACCAGGACAAATAATATTACACTTTTACGCACATTACCTCCACGGGTTTTTCAAACCCTTTAATTGAAACATCGCCAAGTGACTCCACCGCCTGACCGTTAATATTAATTTTATTTAAAAACTCTCTTGTAACTAAATACTGCGTGCGGTACTCTTTGTTAAGCTGCTCAAGCCTTGCGGCAGTTATTACGGTAGTCCCGGCTATTGAATACTGCTTGCGGATATCGTTGCCGATATTTCCGGTAATAACTTCACCTGAGTGAATCCCGATACCGACCCTTGTAATTGGAATTACACCGACTTCAGCCAGAACCTTTATTTTGTTAATTATCTCAAGTCCCGCATTGAATGCATTTTGTTCATGGTTTGATGTTTGTAACGGAATCCCGAACGATGCCATAAAACCATCACCCAGGAACTGGTTCACCAAACCCTTATGTTTTGAAATTATCTCTATCAGAGGGTCAAAAATGTTATTCTGGAATTCAATTATTTCCTGCGGGTCCTTGGTTTCTGCATACGTGCTGAAGTTACGGATATCAAGGAACATAATTGTGGCATTAACGCGTTTAACATCAAGCTCATCTTTTCTCTGAATAATTTCATCCACAATTTCGCGGGATACCTGCTGGCCGAATAGGTTGATAATTTTTTGTTTTTCTACAAGCTGCTTAAAAGAATTCTGCACTCTGTTATTGATCTCTGTTGCTATCATTCCCGAAGCCGCGCCTGTGAAGAGCATCATTACCGCTCTTACATAATACGAAGCAATTGGCATGTGTGATTTAATGTCATTTGCAGGGATAATATAATTGTAAATGTAATATGTCAATGCCGAATACTGCAGAGCTGCCACAATTCCCAGGAAAAAACTAATCCTGAAATTAAGCTGAAGGGATGAAATTGCAATGAGCAGAAAGTAAGTCAAAAAATACGGCGCATCAAGATAAACGGCGCGCTCTTCAATTATAGTAAGCATGAACATCAATATGCCCGGGAAGACTATTTCAATAAGGGTATGTGCAAGCTTTACGTGGTCATTAATAGATAATTTATTCTTTATGTACCTTCTCAGCAGGAAAAGAAAAATCAGCTCATAGTTCAGAAAGAAAAATACCCAGATTATTATAGCGTAACCTGAAGTTTTGTATTTGAAAAATTTCTGCAGATCCAGGAAATCGAGATAATTGTTTAGTATGCTCACTACCATACCAATAGCAAGCAGGTAACATATTATCTTTACCCTTTTATACTCGCTTAGAGTCTTTTCAAACTCAAATTCCTTTTTAAAAGAACTGTCCTGTATCAAATTATGAGTTTATCAAAAAGTTAGGATCCTTCTGTGGTAGTTTATCTGCCCTACATGATAAGCCAGGTGAAATGCCAGCCTCAACAGCATATCGCTGACTGTCTGACCTTCACCGTGTGATTTATCGGGGAATTCTTCAGTCAACCGTTCGTCAGTCAGATCTTCAAGTACTGTTAGTACAATTTCTGAAGTAATTTCTATTTCATTCAATATATCCTGTTTGCCAGCATCCTTGCGTGAAAATTCCAGGTCACGGTTGCGAATATATCCATTGTTTCCGAGAACTGCTCCGATATTATGCTGTAAATTTCCGCACAGGTGCAAAGCCAGGTTTCCGGGAGAGTTCTTTATGTCTCCGGCAAGCTTCCACAGGTCACTCTCGTTCTGGTAGAGTGAAATCTCGTTCTTGAGGCTATCGAGGTACTTTTGGTATAGTGATGTGATGTTTTTCATTATGATTGATTGAGATTATTAAACCATTTTTAGGAGCCATAGTATATATACTACGGCAAGAATAAACATAACAATTGTCATTATTAATCTGAACTTAAAACCCGGGCGTAATTCCTGTTGGGCTTCATCTTTTAATTCCTGCGGCATGGCTGTTGTTGTTTGATTTATTGAATTGATATTTTGCCCGGCCTTCGGCATCATAATGCCTAAGCCTGAGCTTTCAAGTTTGCTTAATCCCTTTGTGACCATTTCCTTCGCTTCCGGCGGCATCTGGTCAATGCTGCTGTACTGCTTTCCGTTGTAGAAGAATGAATTAAAGTTCGCTACAAGCGGTTTTCCGCTTCCGGCAGCGCCAGAGTTCAGCAGCCCTTCAACAAAGTCCGGTATCCCGTTATTGTTCTCATCTTTGAACATTACTTTGAATTCATCGGGTATATCACTTAGGCTGTTATATTCCTTACCGTTAAAATTTATTTTGCTTTCAAATGACATATTATTTCTATTCAGCCTGCTTTCTTGATATTTGACTTCCATTCTTCATTATTTTCAGCGAAACCCACTACCTGCATCCATTTGTGGTCGGGCAGTGTCTCAATACGCATTCCCAGCCGCTTTAGCACAGCCATTGAAGGATTATTATACTTATGTGTGATGCCAACTATCCTTTGCAGTTTCAGTGTATCAAAACCGTATTTTATCAAACCCGATGCAGCCTCATGCGCAAATCCCCGGCACTGGTAGTGCGAGGACACTGCGAAAAATATACCTACTTCGGGATAGTTTTGTTCTGTATCAGCTGCGCCTGTAATATAGCGGTAATATGGAACGAGTCCGAGTGGTGCAAGCACCGGCACAAAACCGCATGCACCTATAAGCTGCAGTGAATCCTTAAGAACAATTGCATGGTCTCCGTAAGGCGGATTTAACAGCAGGCGGTTTTGCTTGTAGCCCTGTATGGTCCACTCCAGCCACTGTTTCCGTTGTGCAATTGATGAATCCTGTTCCTTTGAATCAATGAACTTAAGCTCAACGTCAAGAATCCTGTATATCTCTCCCAGGTCAGCCGGGCGGAATTCACGGATTATCAGACGTTCGGTTACTATTGGTTTCATACTTTTTCTGTTATTAACGCAAATTACAAAATTATTTGGATAGTTTGTAGAGAAGGATATATATAGTCATTGTCAGCCATTATACCAGTGCTGCGAGGCGTGAAGCTACAAAGAGGTCCCATACGGTAAAAAAGTGATTTATTGATATCTGAACAGTTTTTTCTTTTCTTCCATAGTACTTTATTCATATTTCCATTTATCCCCAAAAATAATGACAAATATTACTAACTTTGCAAAATGTTAAATTCCTTCAGCAAAAAATATCCCGCTGCAATGGCTGTATTCCCTTTAAGTATCGGAATACTTATAAGCTATAATCTAAAAATCAATATATCATTTCTGCCGGACTGGCTATTCCTTTCAATTCTTGTTTTAGTTGGATTGTTCATCGTAGTACTGTATTCACGTATTTCCAAAGGAGAGCTGTATCTTTTCCCGTATTTATTTTTACTAATACTTTTCGGAATTTTTTCGTTCCAGTACAGGTATTACAAAACTGATCCTGATAATATTTCAACAAAACTCAAACAAGCTTCCGGTAACTCAATTATAAAAGGTGTTGTCTCAGAACAGCCCGAAATTAAAGAAGACCGGATAAGGGTATTAGTTGAGCTAAACAGTGTTAATGATTCCGCAGCCAATGGATTTGTACTTGCATCCATATATAATAACAAATTCAAAGAAGATGTGCCGGTTGGCTTAACTTACGGCGATGTTATTGAGCTAAAAGGAAAGATAGAACCGCTGCCGCCGCAAAGGAATCCGGGTGAATTTGACTATGGCAGGTACTTAAAGCTGCATGGTGTTGATGCAGTGTTCAGCGCTTATGGATTTGAGAATATCACTCTCAAAGGACATGAAGAACAAAATCTATTTCATGCCTATATTATAATTCCCGTAAAGCAGTATTCCATAAAAGTGATCGAGCAAAATGTTGGCGGTGCTGAAGGGGAGTATCTAAAAGGGCTGCTGCTGGGAGAGAGAAGCAATATCGCCAAAGAAATGAAGGAGAACTTCATCAATGCGGGAGTTGCTCACATAATTGCGGTTTCGGGTCTGAACGTTGCCTATGTCATGCTCATTATCTGGGGAATACTTCTGTTCATCCCCGTTCGGCAATCATTCAAAATATTCATAACAATAGCTTCTCTGTTGTTTTACATGGATCTTACCGGAAATACCCCATCAATTGTCAGGGCAGTGATTATGGCTTCAATTTTCCTTATTGCACAGCTGGCTGAAAGAAAGCCCAATAGCTACAATATAATATCATTTGCTGCGCTGGTAATATTGCTTATCGATCCAAGGCAATTGTTTGATGCGGGATTTATACTTTCCTTCTCAGCGCTGCTATCTATTGTTGTGATTTATCCCGTATTCAATAGGTGGGTAAATTCAATTGTATGGTATAAGAATCTGGATGGCAGCAAAAACTTTATAAAAGCATTCAAAGCTGTGATCACTCTTTTTTTAGGAACACTTGCAGCGCAGGCAGGTACCCTGCCGGTTACAGCAATTATGTTCAAAAAAATATCAATAGTATCGCTGGTTTCAAATCTGTTTGCAATACCACTATCAAACATCTCGCTGGCAATTGGCTTTATCATGGTGCTGGTTTCCCCAATAACCGGCTGGCTTGCTTCAGTCTTCGGGGCGGTAAATTCCATGCTGTTATACCTGCAAATCAGCTTAATTGAATTCTGCGCGAAGCTTGATTTTGCTTTTGTGCAGACCTATTTTGTTGACTGGATGATGTTTATTGTCTATTACATAATACTTGTGTTGCTTCTTACTGTAAATCTTCGGAATTATATGTTTCGGATTACAGTCATATTGTTTTTGGGATTAAATTATACTATCTGGAAAGATGTTTCTCATATGACTGATGAAGCTGAAATAACTTACCTATACACAGGCTCAGCAAACAGTACGCTGATCAAAATGCCGGGCGGCTCAACAGTTATGATAAATGCAGGTACATCAAATGATAAGTATAACTCCGCGCAAAGGACTGTTATTCCATACCTGAAAGGCAATAGCATTGATAAGCTTGATCTGCTTGTGATAAATTCACTGGATAAAAATGAATTCCGTAACCTGCTGTATCTTGTGCAGAATTTTGAAATTTCCAAAGTGATGATGCCTGTTCACTACCAAAGAATTGTTAATGAAAAGGGATTTGCAGGTAACTTCAGAAATTCAAAGGTAGAGTTTATAACAGGCTCAAAAATTGTGAACCGGAACGGGACTTTCAGATTGTTCATTTATTACGATAGCCTGCTGGCTGGAAGCTCAATGATGACGCAATTCCTGTATGGTGACCAGTCGTTTGTATTTAGTGATGCCACTACGCCTGAAGAAAATATATTCAATACTGTATATATGAATACACTTGATCTCAATATGCAGGGATTCAGAGTCACAGGTTCAGGTACATTTAATACAACTCCGGCAGCTATGATTACTGAAATAAATCCCGAATACATTATTATAGGCGAAACAGTCACAGGCAGAAGGAAAGTAAGCTCTGAAATATTTTCTGCTGCGCTGAATGAAACGGGTTACAATGTACTCGATGTGAGTAAATCCGGCGCTGTGATTTTTAAAACTAACGGTGATTTTACAAGAAGGGTAGATTGGCGATAATAACTTATCCACGCGAAAGCGGGGATCTCTGGCTTAATTGTCTCCGCAGAGTCTCCTGCTTTTGGGACTCTGCGGCACATTCATTAGTTAACGCAGATTCCTGCTTAACAGAAGCTCATGCAGACCCAATCAATACCAGCAATACGCCTTGCTTAATCTTAACGTAAAAATTCTTTTCAATAGCCTCATTCAATGCGCCTTCTCTCACGCCTAATTCAAGTGTTCCGTTCTTCAGCGGATATTTCAATCCTTTGGTAGAAACACCAACAGCCTTCGGCAGGGGAATGAGTGAAACAATGTTTCCAACTTTGCATGCAAACTCCGCACTTTTGCTGATAATTTCACCCGAAAAACCATTCTCGTGAATCCTGATTTTAGCTTTCCTGCAGAATTTTTTCAGAATACTGAGATTATTCAGTGTATGGTCAAGCCGTTTACCTGATAGCCCGATAATATTTATTACCCTGAAATTTTTCGATAGGGCAAACATGATGGCTTTTTCCAGGTCATTCCTGTTCTGGTCAGTTACCTTTTTGATGGTGACATTTTTTCCGGAAAAATATTTAAGGGTTGCGGGTTTGGCGGAATCCAGATCACCAATTATAACATTTGGCGTAACTCCCGCACTTTTCAGAAAATCAGAAGCCCCGTCACAGGCAATAATTGTAATTGCCCTGCGGGGCTTAACAGATACTTTAAAATAATTTAAATCGCTTTTTACTAATCGGCCATGTGAGACGATCAAACATTCTTTTAATTTATTCGTTTCACGTTTCACTTTTCACATTTGGATTTTAAGATTTCTCAGTTTCGCAACTTAGGGCAGCATAACAGCAGCTGATATGACTGTTGTCCATATCCCTGCTTTATCGCCTTCGGCGGATTGAGTAATGTTGAATGTTTTATAGATCTGTCCGCTGGCTTTATAAACCTGCTCTCTTTCATCCCAGGCCTGTTCCGGGTCAAACTCGATTCCTAAAGTTGTTGCAAGCATCTGGGCTGCGATATCTTCGGCATACTCACCGGAGATCTTCTCCGATTCACCGAACGGGTGATGCTCAGAAATATAGCCGTACTGATTGCCGTCACTTGGTAAAGCTACGCCTATTGATGAAGCTATCAGCCTGTTGGCCTCGTTGGTTGAATTCCTTGCCATAACGCAGAAAGTAATCTGTCCGGGTTCAAGGAATTTTAAACCTTCTTCCTTAGAAAGCCTCTTGCAGCCTGCCGGGAATATGCTTGATACTGATACCAAATTGCATTTTTCAATGCCAGCCATACGAAGGGCAAGCTCAAATGACTGTAAATAATCTCTATGCCTTCCAACACCCTTGGTGAAAAAGATTTTAGTAGGTTTGAACAATTTCTTTTATATCTCCAGTTAAATAATTAAATAAAAATAGGTGAGTTATACAGCGCAAATATAATAAATTAAATCTAAATCCGTTATATAATAATTGTTAAGAACTCAAACCCCTCCAAAGGACTCCATTGGAGGGGTGAGTACGAAACTACACTAATACCCTCAAAAATTTCCTTTTGCCGACTTTCAGCACGAAATCCTTCTCTGCTTTTACAACATATTTCTCATCAGTTATCTTCTCGCCATCAATAGTTACGCCGCCCTGTTTTATGAGCCTTATAGCTTCAGACGATGTTGCCGCCATATTATTTTCTTTAATGATGGTAACAAGTTTCACTTCTTTGGCGGCAAGTTTGAACTCCGGTATATCATCGGGAATTTCCTTCTTCACAAATATCGTCTCAAATTCATTCTGTGCGTATTTTGCAGATTCTTCATCATAATACTTCTTCACCAGCTCATAACCCAAACGAACCTTAAGGTTCCTGGGATTCGTTGCAGGATCATCAAGTTCTTTCTTTACTTCAGCAAGTTCAGCATCATTTAACATTGTGCCAAGTGAGTAATACTTGTATATCAGCTTATCGGGTATGGACATTGATTTGCCGAAAATATCCTTGGGTGAGTCAGTAAAACAAATAGCGTTGTTAAGTGATTTGCTCATCTTTTCAACACCATCGGTGCCTTCAAGCAGCTCGCATGTTACAATGCACTGTGATTCCTGCCCGTATGCTTCCTGTATAGCCCTGCCAACAAGTAAATTGAACTTCTGGTCAGTGCCGCCAAGCTCAACATCACTTTGTACTGCAACGGAGTCATACGCCTGGCTTAAAGGATACAGCAGTTCATGCAGGCTTATCGGAGTCTTGCTTGCCATACGTTTTGTAAAATCATCACGCTCAAGTATCTGCATCACTGTATATTTGCTGGAAAGCTTTATCACATCGCTGAATGTCATCTTATCCAGCCATTCGGAGTTATATCTTATCTCAAGATCTTTCTCAAGCAGTATTCTTGATGCCTGCTCGAAATATGTTTTGCCGTTTATGCGTGTCTCTTCAAGTGTCAACGCAGGGCGGGTTTTGCTTTTCCCCGAAGGGTCGCCTATCATTGCGGTGAAATCACCAATGATAAGTACAGCCTTATGCCCCAGGTCCTGGAAATCACGCAGCTTTTGCAGCACTACTCCGTGGCCTATATGCAGGTCAGGCCTGGACGGGTCGCACCCAAGCTTTACCCTCAAAGGTTTATTTTCCTTTATGGATTTTTCTAGTTTCTTAGCAAGTTCATCTTCGGGAATAATTTCAACTGTATTCCGTTTAATATGATCTATCTGTTCTTTTACCGGTGGAAATGACATATTCTTTCATTCCCGCGAAGGCGGGAATCTCTATTTAAAATTTATAAAATGTTTTGTAATTAAATCTAATATTTGCTGCCACATTTAGTCGGAATTCATATTTTAACTCTCTTCAGATACCTTTGCACACCCACTTTCTTTAGTCGCAGAATCATTCCCGCGAAAGCGGGAATCTCAATACTCAATTTACTCAGATCTTCACGCGTTTCAACTGTCTCTGTACATCAGCTTTTTTAATTGATTCGCGTTTATCATACTGCTTCTTTCCTTTTGCCAGGCCAAGCTCAACTTTAACAAAAGGACCTGAAAAGTATAACTTAAGTGGTATTAAGGTCAGACTTCTATCTTTCAGCTTGTTTTCAAGCTTCTTGATTTCACTTTTCTTCATCAGCAGTTTGCGGCTGCTGGTTGGCTCGTGATTTGTAAATGTACCAAGCTTGTAGATTGCAATATTAGCATTGTTAAGCCAAACTTCATTTTTCTTCACGCGTGCATATGAATCAACAAGGCTTGCCTTGTGGTCACGCAGTGACTTGACCTCAGTCCCGCTAAGCACAATACCTGTTTCGTACTTATCCAGAATTTCAAAGTCATGGTAAGCCCTTTTATTTAAGGCAATTACAACCTCTTTTCGCGGTTTTGGATTTAGCGGCGTTCCGCCGGTAACCTTATTGCCTGTTGGCTTCTGTTTGACTATTTTTTCCTTGTTGTTCATCGTAAATTGCAAAAATATTCAAAAAAGTAAGTAAAAACTATACTATAAACCAGTAAGTCGAATCACTGTTTCGGCTGCCGAACGTACCGTTCGGCTTAAATGAACCTATGAAAATTAAAACATTTACCGTAAACCCGTTTTCTATGAACTGCTACATCTATTGGGATGAAAACACCAAAGAGGGAGTAATTATCGATCCGGGTGCCTATGAGGATTTTGAAAAAGAAGAGATCTTGAATTATGTTAAAGCAAACGGAATTAATATAAAACTCATTTTGCTTACACATGGACACATCGATCACATCATGGGCAACAAATGGGCTGTTGATACTTTTGGAGTTCCCGTGCTGATGCACAAAGATGACCTGCCGCTAATTGACAGGGCTTTGGATCAGGCTGCAATGTTCGGCGTGCAGTTTCCAAAACCGCCCGCCCCGGATAAATTCATTGATGAAAGTGATGTTGTTAAAGTCTCAGGGAATGAATTTAAAATAATCCACACTCCGGGACACTCACCCGGCAGTATTTGCTTTATTGATGAAAAGGAAAAAGTAATTTTTGGGGGAGATACAGTCTTCCGCGGTTCCGTTGGCCGCACTGACCTGTGGATGGGTGATATGGATCTATTGCTTGATTCCATACAGAATAAGATATTCAAGTATCCCAATGATTTTACGATTTACCCCGGACATATGGAAGAAACTACAATAGGGGAAGAGAAGGAGAGTAACCCGTTTTTGAACGGTGAAATTAACATGTGATTATTCCGGTCAGCCGGGTTGCTTTACCGCCTTTTTTCACGGCATGCATATATCGTAATTGGTATCATAAGGCTTCCCAATGCCGCATACAGCAGTATAAACGTAATATCTATCTGTCTTAATAATCCTTCAGAAAAAAGCTTATTGTAACTGTAAATTCCCAAAGGAATGAATAAGATCGCTCCAGTAACTACACCGGGATTATAATACCTGGTTTTAAAAGTGACAAAAAAATGAATTATTCCGTTGATAAAAGTAATTGCAATTACCGTCATTACAGCAACCGGATTAGTATTCAAAAATACATAGACAAATATGTTCATTCCCCAGCCAAATATTACATTTACCCACAATACACCTTTATCTGTAAGTTTGTTTCTGAAAAAACCAAATGGATTGTATATTCTTGTATTAAAATAATCCTGGAAGGTCCCGGGGTAAACATATTCTTCAAACTGGTGAAGCATTAAAAATGCCAGGTTAAGCAGGATGTATTTATCAAGCAGTACGATATTGTTTTTTTGTATAAGGAATACATAAGCCAGTATAAACAGTGAAAAAAATAAACCGGCTTTAGCCCAGTTCCTGTAAATCAGGTTCATCTTAAATAAAATTATTTATTCTTAGCGTTAAGGTTCCTGCCTTTATAAAATCCGGTATCAGTATCTTTCAGAGATTTTGTCAAAAATACAATTTGCCCGGTGTGATATGAATAATGTTCAGTAACGTGAATTATAATGGCTATTCCGCTCATCGTATATCCCTGTACTTCGTATTTTGCTGCCAACTGCTCTTCTTTCAGCCCGGTAATTATCGTAACGCAGTTATCGTTAACTGCTTTCATTTTATCCAGCAGCTCTGCTGCCGTGAAGCCTTCCTTTGTCGAAAATTCCGAATCCCTGTTACGGTCATCTTTGTTCTTTCCAAGTGCGGAAATAATATACTGAGTCATATTACCGCACAAATGAAGCACAAGGTTCCCAACGGAGTTTGATGAGCTGTTGGGTCTTTGCCAGATCTCAGTATCACTCAGCATATCAATACAGGTCTTTATCCTGGGATAATTCAGGTTTATCCTGTAAGCGGATTGTTGAAGAAATTCTTCGTAAAGCAATTAATGTTCCGGATTGAAAATAGTTAAAAAAAATGTATTTTACTTATGTAAAATACAAAAATGTTCTTTAATAAAATATGTAATGAATCACTGAATCAGTTAAATTTAGATTAAGAGTTTAGTTAATAAGCGGGAAATCCCTGTATTTATATGCTGCATACTAAATGTTAATGTTCTTTATCCTTCATTCTTCGTGCAATTTCTTCACGGGAAACATCTTCAATATGTGTTGCAACCCACCATTGGTTACCGGATGGATCTGTGAACCCGCAGGAACGGTCACCGTAAAACTCATTTGTCGGCTCGCGAAGCGAAGTACCGCCGCTGGCTAAACCGAGCTTATATATTTCATCGCAGTTTTCCATATAAACATACATCATTGCAGGTTGTGCAGGGTATTTTTCGCTGCCTTCTGTGAGCATAACAGCGGAATCCCTGATCTGTATAGATGCATGCATGATAGTGCCCTTATCATCTTTGGATATATCCATAACTTTTGCGCCAAAAACTTTTTGGCAGAAATCTATAACTTTATCAGCACCGGTGCAGATAAGGAACGGAATCACATTTTGATAGCCTTCTGGTATTGGTTTTACGCTCATATTAATATTTTTTTTATTCTGCTGTTGGTGTAAATGTTGCTGAAATATTCTTTATCGCTGTTTCTCTTTCGGAATTGAAATCCTTTGTTTCAGTAATGAACCTCAGCATATATACATAATTATTAGGTGCATCAGGCAGTTTCGTTCTGAAATAATAAATTGATTCATCAAATTTATTATCTTTATAATGAGCATTCTTCATATCGTATTTACCGAAATCCTGCTCACTGTAATCACCGCTTTTGGTTGGAATGTTGAGGGAAATGTCCTTTTCCAGGTTGTAAATAAAGTCATCTATGTTCTTTACGCTGTTAAGCTTAAATGCAAGCAGCATTATTGTCATTTTTTTATCGGGACTCTCAAACGAATATGAAATTGCATCCTTATCAGTGGTCTCTTTCATATCCTTCATTTCCCAGCCTGCAGGCATTTTGAAAGTGAATTTAAATGTAATGTCATCCACTACTTTATCGCTGCTTTGTGAAAAGAGATTTGCAGAAAATAAAAATAATATGAAAGCTAGTACAACTCCTGTTTTTGTGAACATTAAATTTTTGTTGTTAGATTACGAAAAAACAATTAACGCGAGGGCAGTTTTTGTTTCATTGCCTGGTATTCATCGGTATAAAGCCCCTTGGTCGGGTCCGGCTTCGGATTCATTTTGCCAAGTTCTTTATTTACAAACGTGATCCTGTCGTTAGGAAGGGGATGGGTTGAGAGCAGCCTGTCTAGATCACCGGGTGTGGAGCCCTTCTTGCGCTGTTCTTCCTTGATTTTATCAAAGAAGAAAGTAATGCCGCCCGGGTACCATTTTGTTGATTTTAAATACTGTATAGAATAATAATCCGCTTCTGTTTCATCATCACGCGAGTTCTTTAAGAAAGCGAGGCCCACAAATAAATTCGCGGCTATTTCAGCAAGAAGGCTGGGATTGCCTCCAAGTATAAAACTAAGCAGCATGCTTACACCGTAGTAAGCAGTCAAACGCTGTGTAACGTGCCTGCGCTCAGCATGTGCAATTTCATGCCCAACAACACCCGCTAACCCTGATTCATTATCCAGGAATTTCATCAGACCTGTATATACATAAACGTAACCACCGGGTGTGCAGAATGCATTTATAATTGTATCATCTATTACCTGGAAATTATACGGATAAATACTTCTTTTCTGTATTTTCGGTGAGTTCAGGATCTCTTTTCCCATTGTAGTCACATAATCTTTAATATCCTGGTGACCCTGCAGCATAGGGAATTCTTTCGGATTGGCCTTAATTTCTTTATCGAATTGTTCGCCAAGCTCTACATCGTCTTTATCTGAAAAAATATTGGACTGCTCACAGCTTTGGAATACCGCAGATGCAACCAGTAACGCAAAAAGGAAAACAAAAGGGTAAAATCCTTTATGCTTTATTTCATTTTTCAGAAAATTCATAGGTTATTTATTTAGTTACCTTTTAATTTAATTTACCCTGTAATGTATAATACAGCTTTTTTGCGAGGTCATATTTTGGCGAGAGCGTCATAGCTGTTTTGTATTCATTAAGGGCTTCAAACCATAAGCCTTTAAGCTCATATGCTCTGCCTAAATTAAGGTGTGCGTAATGATACGAGTCATATCTCCTGGCTTTAAGCGCCATTTCCAGCCATGTAATAGCTTCATCATAATGCGTCTGCTGTATGAGGTATGAACCTATATCGTTATAAGGATTACCGTAATCGGGGTCAATATCTATTGCAACCTTGCATTCTTCAATTGCTCGGTCAAGATCCCCTAAAAAACTGTATGCCCATCCAAGAAAAGTGTGGGCTTCTGCAGTTGGAAAGAACTCAATTGAAAGCTTGTAATTTCTTATAGCCTCTTCATAATTGCCATCCATCTGCAGTTTGTAAGCTCTTTCCAGGTATTCCTGGGCTTTTGATATACTGGATTCGGTCACTAATTATAATATCTGGTTTATAATAACATCTTCTGGTAATTTAAACAGCAAATTATAACTTATTGTTTCAATTTGCGGCTTTTGTTACAATTTGTAAAAATCCGGGTATTTTCATTGTAATATACCGTATTTTCACGTGTAAATTTGCAAAAAATAAAATTATTTTGAAACATAAAAAGAATTATTCATTTAAATTGATAAATAATAGCAAAATAGGGCTGGCTTTGATACTCGGCAGCGGGGTAGATATTGATGATAGTATTGTAAGTGATAAATCCGTACTATTTGAAGAGAAAGGCGGAGTTCACCACAAAGTTATCTATAAGTGCATTGTGAATGGTAAATGTATCCTGGTCTTCAAAGGAAGAAGGCATTTTTACGAAGGATACAGCCTGGAAGAAATCACTTCAAACATAAATTATGCGGTTGAACTTGGAGCTGAAAATATCCTCATCACAAATGCCGCAGGCGGTTTGAATGAGAATTTTTCAGAAGGTGACTTAATGCTCATAACCTCACACATCAATTTTATTGATAAACTGAAATTCAGCGCAGTAAAAAACAATCCAGTTTTTTACTGCAAAGAGCTGCAGGATAAATTCAGGAATTCCTGTAAAATTACCAATGTAAAACTTCAGGAAGGAACATACGGCTGTTATACCGGCCCGACCTATGAAACAAATTCTGAAATACGTTTTCAGAAAAGGATTAAGCTTGATGCTGCAGGAATGTCAACAGTACCCGAAGTAATTGATGCGGTTTCAAAAAAAATAAATGTTGCGGCAGTATCAGTAATAACCAATTTGCTTAAAGAAAATTCTTCAGGGCAAACCTCACACTCTAATGTTTTAATAACGGCTGAAAAAGCAACCCAAAGCCTTAAAAAAGTGCTCCCTGTATTCATTTCTCAATTGAATTAATCACTTGTTTTAATTATCGTTGTTAATCTTTAAAAATGTGCTGAATACGTGTACTGTGAGCATTATTAACTAATATCCTGTTTCCTCTTGTTTCGGCTTTTAGTAAAATTTTGTGTACTCATTTGCGTACATATGAAAATTAAACGATAAAATTATGAGCGTGAAATTATATAAGAGAAAAATTTACAGTAAAGAAGGTAAGTATATTAAAACTTCATTGTATTTTGATTACTACCTGAAGGGTCAAACAAGATCGCGCCGGTGCATTAATCATTATTTAATTGAACATAAGAAATTCACTAAGGAAAATAACAAAACAATTGATGAAGTAAGTATCTTGCTTATTCAGGAAAATAAGAAACTGCAGCAAACTAAAAGTATCTCACAATGCATAGAGCGTGAAAATCATATCAGTTTATTAAACTACCTGAGCACTGTTATTGAACATCAAAAAGGCAATACACTGTATGATAACTTATATACATACCTTCAAAATTATTTAAAGAGTGATATTAATTTAAAAAATATAGATCGCAAATGGATTGAAAAATTCAGGCTATCGCTATTACAGTCTAAACTTTCGATTAATTCCGCAAGAGCATATTATTTGAAACTTAAAACCCTTCTTAATAAAGCTGTAAGGGAAGGGTTAATAGAAAATACACCCGTAAAAAATGTAGATACAATAAAGCCACAAAGTGTAAAAAGGGAATTTTTAACAATTGATGAAATTGAAAAAATTGCAGCACTGCCCGGGGGAAGGTATGAATTAATAAAACGGGCTTTTTTGTTTTCATGCTTCACAGGATTAAGAAGGCGCAGCGTTTGCAATTTACTTTATGAGGAAATTAATAATAATAAGATACAAAGATTTGATGAAAAAACGGGGGATTACGAATATTTCGATCTGAGCAAAACAGCCCAAAAGATATTAACAAGCTCAGGCAATATTTACAATGCAACGGGTAGAGTGTTTGAAGGCTTAAATTATGTAACTATGACAAGGGATTTAAAAAGATTTATTGCGCCATTGAAAATTAGAAAAAATATTACCTTCCATACTGCCCGCCATTCATATGCAACTATGTTAATAACGCAAGGGGCTGACCTCTACACGGTATCAAAATTATTAGGTCATGCAGATATACAGACTACACAGATATATGCTAATATCATTAATGATGTAAGGAAAAATGCAGTTAATTCACTGCCTGTTTTGGAGATTAAAGAAGGCTAATCAAAATTTTTCTTTTATACTTTCAGCCGTTTCGATCTTGTGTGAATATGCATAGCGTTCAAGGTCTTCAATATCGAAATAAATCGTTTGCCCATTTGGCTTGTAATATGGAATTACACGGCTTGCAGTGAGCTTATACAGTGTGGATTTTTTAACCTTCAGATATGCACAAGCCTCAATAACCGATAACGGCGGCTGTTTCCGGTTCAGGTCCTTCAATATGATATCTAATTTTCTATTTATTGTTTTTAAATCCACTAACAGAAGGTATTTTATAAATTCTTTATTTGAACTATTTTTGAGAAATTAAATTTTTTACTTATGAAAACACTTTGCAATTATTTTTTAATACCTGCGATTGCCGTTTTATTTATTTATTCCTGTGGTAACGATACAGTGACAAACAACAACGGGAATAGTGGCAATACAATTTTTTATTCATTGGATAGCTTCACGCTTCGCACTTCAAATTTTGGTTTCCATGATACAGGTTACACAAACATTTCAATTTTTGACCTCGATAGTTTTAAGGTTTCATTCAATGTTTATACTAATAATGATAGCAATAGTTACGATTATGCAAATTTCAGCATAATTGATAATGGTAATAATATTTTAGAATACACACTTCATCATGATTTCTTACAGGGGCAGCCTTATATTTTCTACGGTCATTCAGATAGCGCACTTGTAAACAAAACTATTAATTTAAACTTAGGATTAAGAAATACTGTTTTACCAACACCCGAAAAATATATATCAATTCGTAATTTTAAGATTGAAAGTAAATAAGCTCAGTAATACTTAATTAATGTTACTTTCATCGTTCGTTTAAATAAATTTAGATCCCTAATTGAACTAATGTAATAATGTTCATCACCACCACCATCATTCAAAACTACATTTTGCCAGGGTTTCGTTATTCCCGTTTGGTCTAATGGCAATTCTAATATTTTTTGTTTTGCATATGACCTTAAAAATCTTTTATAGTTTTCAATTGCATATCTTTGAATTGGCTTGTTGTCATATCTATCAATATTTGTTCCCGATCCGGTTGCGGCGTTAAATATTTTAGCATATGCCATGCCACCGGAATAACCTTCGTTTAAGGGGTATAGCTTACCCTGACCGCCACCACTGCCAAAGGAATAAGGATATTGTTTCAATTCATATTCTTTAAATTCTACATCTTTGTATAAGTTTATTAAACCCCCGGTTCCTTCATCATAGCTTAGTAATTTACCATTCATATAAATTAAACATGCTGGGTATAACTGATTATGGTTTTGGTCAGCGTCACTATCAAACCTACCGTTTTTTGAAATAAAAATACCACTTGAATAATCAACACCATCACGGCTTAGACTTCTATATTTTAAAAATAACCATTTAGCATACAGGTGAGTTAATTCCTGATTATGTTTTATTACCTGTTCTATTCTGATAGGCTCTGTACCTTCAAGGTCCTTAAGGAAAAATATATTAAAAATAAATTCCGGTTCGCTAGTTACTTCGCTGCCGGGGTTTAAATACATTTCATAAGAAAAACCTAAACCCCTTGCAAGCTCTCTGAATGCTTCCCACCTGCTAATGGAGGATTTGTCATTAATGAAATTAAAGAAATCACCATAAGCCCAAACACCTGCAGGGTTGCCATAATTTGCTAATCTATTTTTATAACTTTGCGAAGGTAAATTGATTAGCACTGTATTTGAAGTTAATCCCCCGAAATGAAACGGGATATACTGCTCAAAAGTTTTTATTTGTCCGTTTGGAAAATCTAAAGTTGATAGGGGTGCCCTGCCTACACGTCTTGCAAATTCCGCGCTTAAACCAAAACACCAAATATCCATATAATAAGAATCATTGTCATTATAATTAAAATTTGCGCTTATATTTTCAGGCCTGGCGGTCCCGCTAAATTCATAGTTACCCGAAATAAGTATCACTAAAAAAAAATAGTCTTCTAAATCATCATTTCTAAAAATAAAATCATGAAGTGATTTTCCTGACTGCGATACTACATTTTGAACGAATGAAAGTTTTAGTCTAAAATCACCACAATAAACAGAACCCAAAACTTTTTCATTACTCCATATGTCTTCTGTATCCCACATAAACAGGGGAATGCCATCTGTAGGAATCGAATCTAATTTAATGCTATCAATAAAAACACGGTCATAGAAATAATTTGTACCGCTATATTTTTTTATATATAAACCATTAGCCATTATTTGCGCTCTCAATATTTCTAACCTCAAAATTCAAAGGTATATTAAACATGTTTTTTTCTTTTAGTGTGTTATCAAAATCTTTTCCCATTACAATACGGGGGTAGTGTTTCAATGAATTAAACCATTCCTGAAGGTGCTCGAGGTTTTTCCATTCCGTATTTTTTAATGCGATAAGATCATTATAACAATGATGCCAATATGCATATTCTAAATTTGTGTTTGCCGGTTTATCTTCCTCTGTATCAAAGTATATGATTAATTTGTTATTGTATATGCCCGTGTGAAATGTACCATTATGAGCCTTCTTGTAAAGTTTTTCGTAATTAAGCAAATTTGTGTGCAAGCCATAAGCTATATCATTTAACAATTCTAAAAGCGTTCCAGAATATTCCGGATTTTCATTTAACAGCTCAGTTAATTTATCCGGTAAAGGCAGGTAATGACGTAGTGAGGATTGCCATTTTAACAATTGAGCTTCATCATTCCAGGTAGTATTTATTAATGTTTCAAAATCCGATTTTAAATACTGAAGGACTTTTGCTTTATACTCAATATCAATTTTTGCGTGTGGAGTGTGATATCTTAAAACTATTAAGCCTTCATTATTCAGGTAAGGCAGCAGGGGGCTATTTCCTTTTTTGTTTTCTATTTCGGAAATCATTAACTGAAAGCCTTCGATATGCTTTTTTACAAAACCGGGTTTTTCTGTTAATGAATTGTTTGAAGTGTTCATGTTATTTTTATTAAAATTATAAATCTATTTTTTTGATTTGCTTAATTTCATTCTCTGATATTTCCCTGCAATTTACAGAACTATTGAAATACCTGAGATTATAATTATACTTTTTCTGTAAAATAATATTATTAACAGTGTTAATTGATTTGAAATACTTTGCTAAAATTTCAGCCCCTTTTAGGGACTCCGATAATTATTTCCATACCCCGGAAAATAGATTTTTATTGATTAATTTTTGCAATTAAGCAAATGAAGTATTTTCCTTTTAAGGAGTGCTGACTTGAAATGCTTAACGTTTATATTTATAAAGCACTTAACGATATTTTTTTACCTTCTTCAATTTCTTTTAACCTTTTTTCGAGTTTCAACATTTTTCAACATTTGCATTTCTTGCTTTTTGAAGGCTTA
This sequence comes from Ignavibacteria bacterium, assembly GCA_030835085.1. GTDB lineage: Bacteria > Bacteroidota > Ignavibacteria > Tepidaquicellales > OLB5 > OLB5. Next base: position 14,870 of record JAUQWQ010000225.1, on the reverse strand, counting down.
CGGGTTCCGGTATTTCGGGGTTTTTCACTCAGCGATAGCCTTCAGGATCAATTTTTAAGGTGGTTTCCTTTGAGCGTGTGCAGGGTTTAACCTGCAATTAGTCATATGTACAGGGTAAATTCAACCTGGCGCATTTATGGGGCTTGTTTTCATTTAGCCTTCAGGACCTTCAAAACAGATTGAATTGATTAAACCATGCAGCAATGATATAAAAACTGTTTCCTTTTAGGTTAAAAATTTTGAGAAATGACAATTAAAAATAAATTTTCTACTTTCCATTTCAGCGCATTGCATTAATACCGTTAAAAGAACAAAGTAACTTCAAAACCTTTTAAGCCTACAAACAGGGCAGCTTCGCTTCACTCCATTGCATTTCGTTCCGCTTGCTGCAAAGTCAAAAGAATTATATTTATTTGTTATCGAATTTATTCCATATATTTTTTATAAAGCTCTGAATTTTCCTTCAACTGTAAATATTTTTTCTTTGTAACGGTATCTGTATATATTCTAAAAGGTCCTTCCGATCCGGTCATACACTTTGCATATCTCTTGAATGTTTCATCACTTCCCCCGGTACGTATAAACATATTATAACTCATTTCCTGAATATCAATTAAAACAGTTTGAGTTTTAATTTTCTCATTTAGATATTTAATAAATTCAGGGTAATATTTTAATTTTAAAGCTGTTTCCGCGCTTCTTGCTTCTTGTGGTATGATATTGGTATCCACACACACAGCAAAATCTATACCTTTCCCGGAAACATTTTTAGAGCCTTTTTTATCTTTGTTGCAATTGCATTTCTTATCAAGTAATTGAAGGTTTTTATGAAAATGCCTTTGCTTGTTTCCGTCTATATGGTCTATTTCAAGTCTTTCATTTTCAGCAGGCACGTATCCGCATAAAGCACATTTTTCACCATCACGCATTACAAGAAATAAATATACAGCTTCACGCTGCACTGCATTCAATGGGTATTTGGTTAGAACATCTAGCCTTATGCATTTCGGTATGAATGTATTTTTCAATAATCAATTACCCTTTTTATTATTAGTACCTTCAAACAGATCAATTTCACCCGGGATTTTTTTCATTTCGTTTTTCGCTTCATTTGCAGTCAATTCATTTATACTGTTCATTTCCTGTACTGCAATTTCTTTTGAAGGTTTGAAAAAATCTATTTTATAAAATATCTGAGTTTCTAATTTGTTATTTGTGAAGGTTCTTATTTTACCATAACGTAGAATCGCTTGTCTTGAAGTCCACAAATAACGCCCGTTAAATTCAATGTAAATTATATTGAAATAATCTGAGCCGTAAGAATTGATTAACTCGTAGTTAAAACCTATGGATTTATCTTGCTGGAAAATGTGCCTTGTCTTAACGGGCTTAAATGCTATACGCTGTACGGGTAGAAATTCGAGTAATATCCGATTTTTACCTTTATGTTTTTTGCCGGGAAGTGAAGTAATAAAATGCTTACCCGTGAATTGTATTCGTGTGTGAGTTTGCTGCAATGTCATTGATAGAAAATATAAAAGCACGAAGGGAATATGACATTGCAGGTAAACCGGGCAGGTTTTTTAGCGATGGACCTTCGTGCTCTATGAAAAAATCTATTTTATTTAAAATTTTGTATGTCATATTCATTAGCAATATTGCAAATGAAATGACGGCAGTAAATGAAAATATAAATTTCACCCAAATAAGTGGGAAAAAATAATCTCACCACTAATGGGTAAAATCTTTTATCTTAAAATGTTTTGTAACTTCTTTTTTTATTTTATTTTCTTTGTATTTTTTTTCTAATAATGTTCTTATGTAGTTTGTATTATCCATTATAGTGTAGTTGTAATTTATAAACTTTTTTATAAGTGGGACGTATTTAGGATTTTCTTTTACTAAATCAATTAAAAATCTTTTTTGGTGCTTTATTTCTCTATCTATAATGTAATCTAATAAGATATCAAGGGCTGCAGGTGTATCTAGAAAAAGTTTATAATATTTTGAAATTACAGGGTGCTTTATTATTTCCTCAAACTCTTTTGTTTTGTTTTCTCTTTTTAGATTTTCAACCTTAACGCTAATCATTCCATAATACATTTGCCTAATAATATTCTCTACTTTATATTTGTGTTTCCAATATTCAATTTCTTTTTTTATGGGTTGCTTAACTCTACTTGCTTTATTAATGCGCAGTTTGTTATCATCTAATAGTTTTACAAATTTATCATGCTCTTTAATGGCTTCTTTATACTCTGGTAATGCCGCTAGTAGCTTTCTTTTTACAATTGGAACCTTCTTAAAAATAAATATTAATCTAGAGTAAAATTCCATTCCCGCAGCTTGTTTGCCGAAATAATGCACTTCGCTAAAATTCAAGAGATAAACCTTTGCACGATCTATCACTATGTCAATATTATCGTTACTTCGACATATTGCATCTATTTCTTGTACGATTTTTTTTATGCCGTTATGTTTCATTTCCTGCCCGGATTTATTTATTAAGCTCAGGCAGGTTTTACCCTGCCTCATTGAGCTTAATTTAGTTTACAGAATTTAATAATTTAAGTTTTATCAAAAAATATATATCATTTTGCTATGATATTGCAATTTGAATATTGGCTTATTAATGCTTCTATTTCGCTTTCATGCTCTATATCGCTTTTAAGTAAATTATCGAGATCGATAGTATATAACAATTTCAATTCTTTTGCAAACTGTTTTATTGCCTTCTTATTTTTTGATAATATATGCTTACCGGAATCAAAGTGATTGAGCAGTGTTATTAATGCTTCGCTTAGTTCAACTGCCATGCATAGGGGAAGGGTTAATGTATCAATATCAATTCCCCCGATTTCAACCTGCCCCCGTTTGATTTCTTTTAATGCCAATTCTAAGTTATCATCAATGGAATGAATAATTATTCTACTGTTTTCCGTTATTTGTAAATCCTTCTTATTGTTAATAATTACTTCATCAATGCCGGAATATAAGCAAGTAACTTCTGTTAATTTTCGTTCTATTTTATCCTGTAAAGAGATAATATTTTCTGTGTTCATATTATAAACTAACCTCTTTCCTTTTTGCTTCATAGTTAGTAAATATAAAAGATTTCCAATTTATCTCGTTTGGGTTTGGGCAGTCATACTCCATAGAAATTATATTGCCTTCGCTTGCATTTATCCTGTATGAAGGCTCAAATATTTTAGCAAACAATGAAGGCTCAGTGATACTGTAATCAGTATCAAAAATTGTAAACCTTACAAAGTCATAACCAAAATCATTAATTTTTAGAGATTGCTGCCGGGGGAGTGTTAAGGCTTTTTGAGCGTTGTTTTCAGCTTGTATCATAGTCGTTTTGTACTTTTATTTATTCCCCGTATTGTACACAGGTGACAAACCTGGAGCCGGTTGGTTACGGCTCATACGGGGAAATTTTCAATTTTCTTTTATAAACTAAAATAGCCTTAACGGAGGCTGGCCGTGTCGTTGCTGTACATTACAAATATAGCTATAAAAAAATTCATTATGTGTATCATTCAATGATATTTTTTCAATTATTTTTAGCTGAATTTTGCACAAAATAGGCTTATTGCGCCTTCAGAAACGCCGGGGATCACACCCGGAAATATTGCATTATTTATAAATATATTCATATTTTTGTAACTGAATTAAACCTACTAAGCAAATGGATATAACAATAAATTCACCCGGCATTAATTGGTTTAACATAGCAGCCCTTAAAATTAACGGTCAAAATTTTACTGATATCGATCTAAAAACCTTCAAAGTAAATGAGTTTAATAAAGAAATTGAAATACCTGAGAAAATGACAAGGTATGAAATCGATAGAGCGCATTACAGAAAACTAACTGAAGGCAAATTAGTTAATAACATTTCTAATCTGTGTGAATATTACGGTATCACACATGATGAGATTGAAAGGCTAGTATATTTACACACCGGATATGCGCCGGGCTGGCTTTCAGATTTGATAAGGGCTGCAAATGATTATAAATTTTACATGAGTGATGAAGGATTAAAAGTAATTGCCGTTACAATTGATGAGCTGGCAGGGTTTAAAACGGGTGCAGGATTAAGTTTAATAACAAATTCCACGCTTTATTATGGTTTGGGTTTGGTATATTCCATTGATGAAATGATTTACATAGTACCTTCAGAAAGGGATTTTGAAATGAAGCGAAATTTAAGTTATATCAAAGTGGCGCATTTAAAGCTAATAGCAGATAGCAAATACAATCGTGATAAGATCGCCGGCAAATCTGAAATAAATTTTAAACGCTGGTATATTGCCGCAGAACAGGAATAATTCCGCTGCCCTGGCAGCGCAATAAGTATTATTGCGCCTTCAAATATAATTTTATATGAAATGAGTTTACGACTGTTTAAACCCCGGCAAGCCTGCAGCTTGCCTTTTGCTTTTGCGGGGTGAGTTTCGGAAACGAAAGTAATATAAAATTATAAAAAATATTGTATATGCTTTTAATCATAGGGACTTATTTTTTTTATTCAGTTTGTTAATGCGTTGTGGCTGGGTTCCGCAAGGGTGGGAATATATAAAAGGGCGCATTGCTTTTGTTAAGTTGAATAGGGCAGTAGCTATAAAGCCCACTATTTGCGTGTTTATTTTTCAATAAGCATATGGAAATTGATTTTTAACATTGTTTGAGTATTATTAATTACGTAAATTTGCACACAATCACGGGCAGGTGAAAACTAAAATCAAATAAATATTTTTACTTCATCGAAGGCTTAGGAATATCTAACCTTCGTACCTGCCATTTGCCTATAATCAATATGTTTTGTGTACTCATTTGTGACTTTGTGTTTTTCAAAAATAGGTAAGTACATTTTAAATAAATCAATTACGGGGTTTTGTATTATTCCTCAATTGAATTAATGCTAATTTTTGCTTAATTTTAAGGATATTACATTAAATTCCGGTCGGTTTTATTAACAATTTTTTAATGATCATCCATCATTATGGGAACAGAAAATTTGAACCCCTCAGCAGCCTATGTAAATGACTTTAAGTTATTTACAATTGAAAAGAACTTCTGGCAGGCAAGCCTGCTGAAGCAGATCGAAGGTTTATCTATGTCTGAAGCGCTGTATAAACCATCTCCCGGCAGGCACGGTATATGGCAGATAGTAAGACATATTGCTTACTGGAAACACTGGGCACTTACTTATTTGAATGAAGATATTAAACTGAACGCCAAAGAAGATAACTGGGCTCCGATGCCTGACGTTCAGACTGAACAGACCTGGCAGGATGAAATTGAACACTTAAGAAAACTAAATAATGATTGTATCGTATCAGCCGAAAAGCTTGGTGATAAAATTTTTTCAGATGATGAGAAAATAGTTTTTTTCAGGCAGCATCTGCAGCATGATTCATATCATGCAGGTCAAATTGGTTTTTTAAGGGCAATGCAGGGAATTCAGCCTGTTGAATAATAAAAATTATAATTTTATACATATTAAATATATAGATGGCTAACGAAAAAATTATTCCTGTAAATATTGAACAGGAAATGCAGAACTCTTACCTTGATTACTCTATGAGCGTAATTGTTGCACGCGCTTTACCTGATGTAAGGGACGGCTTAAAGCCGGTTCACCGCAGGGTGCTTTACGGTATGAACGAACTTGGTCTTCAGCCAAACAGACCCTATAAAAAATCCGCCAGGGTAGTAGGTGATGTGCTTGGTAAATACCATCCGCACGGCGATAAAGCTGTTTACGATACAATTGTACGTATGGTACAGGATTTCTCCCTGCGCTACCCGCTGGTTGATGGCCAGGGTAACTTTGGCTCCGTTGACGGCGACTCACCCGCGGCAATGCGTTATACTGAAGTACGGCTTGCGCAGATATCCAATAACATACTCGCTGATCTTGATAAAAATACAGTTGATTTTGTTGCGAACTATGATGATACAGCGAAAGAACCTTCGGTTCTTCCCACAATTCTGCCAAACCTGCTTGTAAATGGTTCAAGCGGTATTGCTGTAGGTATGGCAACTAATATTCCGCCGCACAATTTAACGGAAGTTGTTGACGGATTAATAGCTCTCATTAAAGATCCCGCAATAGGTATAGAAAAAATTATGAAGCATATCAAAGCACCTGACTTCCCGACAGGCGGTATTATATGGGGATTCGAGGGTGTTAAATCTGCTTACTTAACCGGAAGAGGCAAAATTATAATCCGCGCCAAAGCAAGGATAGAAGTAGCTAAAAATGACAGGGAAACAATTATTATATCCGAGCTTCCTTACCAGGTGAATAAAGCGAATTTGATTGAAAACATTGCGTACCTGGTACGTGATAAGAAAATTGAAGATATTTCAGATGTCCGCGATGAATCAGATAAAGACGGCTTAAGAGTTGTAATAGATGTGAAACGCGGAGGCGCTGCCAATGTTATACTGAATAACCTGTTCAAGCATACCCAGATGCAGGTTACTTTCGGTGTGATATTGCTTGCACTTGTTGATGGTATTCCAAGGGTGCTGAATCTGAAGGATATGATGGAGAGCTTTGTTAAACACAGGCTTAATGTTATCATCCGCAGAACTAAGTTTGATCTTGATGCGGCTGAAAAACGCGCACATATTTTAGAAGGTTACATGATTGCCCTGGATAACATTGATGAAGTTATCGAAGTTATCAAAAAATCAAAGGATGTACCCACAGCACAGGAAAGATTGATGAAACGCTTCAAGCTTTCTGAAATTCAGTCCAAAGCAATTCTTGAAATGAGATTGCAGCGCTTAACGGGACTTGAACGCAAGAAAATTGAAGAAGAATACCGAGAGCTTATTAAACTTATCGAAAAGCTAAAAAGAATTCTCGCAAGCGATGCTTTGAGAAGAGAGATCTTAACCGATGAGCTTAAACAGCTCCGCGAAACATATGGTGATGAAAGACGCACTGAAATAGTAATGAACGCCGTTAAGATAAGCGATGAGGAGTTCATTAAGGAATTTATTAAAGAAGAAGATGTTGTAATTACTATCAGCCACAGCGGGTACATTAAACGTACTCCTGTTAGCGGTTACCGCAGGCAGTCAAGGGGCGGTAAGGGCATAATAGGCGCAACAACACGTGAAGATGATTTCATAGAGCATATGTTCGTTGCTTCGACCCATAACCACCTGATGTTCTTTACTGATCTTGGTAAATGCTATATGCTGAAGGTGCACGAAATTCAGGAAGCTTCAAGAACTGCCAAAGGATATTCAGTGGCTAATTACTTAGGCAAGAGCAAAGAAGAAGAAATTACAGCAATCCTTAATGTAAAGGATTTCACCGAAGAGCATTACATCACAATGGTAACAAAACAGGGTGTGATGAAGAAGACTGACCTGAACAGCTTCGAAAATACCCGCAAGGGAGGTATAATAGCTATCAGCCTTGGCAAAGATGATAAATTGATAGATGTTCAGCTTACCAACGGTAAGCAGGAAATACTCATAGGTACTCACGGCGGTATGGCTATAAGGTTCAATGAAAGCGATGTACGCTCAATGGGCAGAACTGCTGCCGGTGTGAGGGCAATTAAGCTTGACAAGAAGGACTTTGTTGTAGGGCTCGTAGCTGTAAAACGCGCGGGAACATCAATACTTGTTGTAACCGATAAAGGTTACGGCAAGCGCAGTGACCTGCAGGATTACCGCATGACACGCCGCGGCGGCAAAGGCGTTATCACGATGAAATCCAGCGATAAGAATGGCTCTGTGATTTCCATAAGGGAAGTTGTTGATAATGATGACCTGATGATAATCACGACAAAAGGAATTATGATAAGGCAGAACCTTGGTGAGATCAGAGTGATGGGCAGAAATACGCAGGGCGTAAGGCTCATAAAGCTCCACGAAGGCGATACAATATCAGCAGTTGCCAGCGTTGTTGGCGATGATGAAGAAGTTGAGTAATGCAGTTAATCGAAAATAAAACAGTACTATATAACCCCGGTCTTCAGACCGGGGGGTGTTAACGCAACACGAATGGACTTCCTTGTCTAATTGAGCGAGTCGAAAGTAGTAGTTATGAAATGAGAAGAAACAGATTAGAATTAGAAGAATATTGTTACAATCTAAGAGAAAGCATTACGATTCTCAATGGTTATTCTCTTAAACATAAATATCTCTCATTGTATAATAATGAAGTCTTCTATAATGCAAGTATTCGTAGAATAAACATTATATGCAAAATACTGTTGTTAACAAAACACCACTTTGAAGATTCCTTGAATGAAAAAGATTTCATATATTTTGCGGAACTGTTAAAATTACTTCGCGATTTCACAAAGATTCATTATGCAGATGTTTGGTATTTTGTGTATAAAAAACTCCCTGATATTTCATTAAAACTAAATAGACTATGATCGATTTAAGAAGCGATACAGTAACCAGACCTTCGGCAGAAATGCGCGAAGCGATGGCAAATGCAGAAGTTGGCGATGATGTGTGGGGAGATGACCCTACAGTAAATCAGTTGCAGGAAAAATGTAAAGAGCTGACCGGTAAACCGGCAGCTCTTTTTGTTACCTCCGGATGTATGGGTAACCAGCTTGCAATAAAAAGCCATACAAACCCATCTGAAGAGATAATTGCAGAATGGGATTCACACATAGTAAAATACGAAATAGCCGGTCCTTCGTTCATTTCCGGAGTGCAGGTGATGCCGCTAAAAGGTGTGCATGGATTTATGGATGCAAATGAAATTGAAGCTCATATAAGACCTGATTGGTACCACTATCCAAAAACTTCACTTGTTTGCATCGAAAATACTCACAATCGTGCCGGAGGCACTGTTTATCCGCTGGATGAAATTAAGCAGGTGAGTAAGGTTTGTAAAGATCATGACCTGAAGCTTCATTTAGACGGTGCAAGGATATTTAATGCTTCTGTTGAATCAGGGGTAAGTGTAAAAGATTATGCTTCCCAGGCTGATTCCATTACTTTTTGCTTTTCCAAAGGACTCGGCGCGCCGATTGGCTCAATACTTTGCGGTGAGGTAGATTTTATCACGCGCGCACACAAGTTCCGCAAGATACTTGGCGGCGGTATGCGCCAGGCAGGGATAATTGCTGCAGGCGCATTGTATGCAATAGAAAATAATGTTGAGCGCTTAAAAGATGACCATAAAAACGCTAAACATTTCGCAGATGAAATTTCAAAGCTGCCCTATGTTGTGATTGATATGGAATCAGTGCAGACCAACATTGTTGTATTTAATACAACCAGGGATGCTGCAAAGATAAAAGATGTGCTTGAAGGTAAAGGTGTATTGGTTACCAATGAAGGCAAAGACAGAATGCGTGCCGTGTTCCACATGGATGTATCAGCGGAGCAAACCGCTCAGGCAATAGAAATTTTTAAAACATTAAAAGCTTAAAGAATAATTTTCGGAGTGCACTGACTTTGTCAGTGCTGCATCAACATAGTTTAGATCAATGGAACTCGATAAATCAAAATATAAACATAAATTCACTTTAAGAGTCCGCAATTTCCAGGTTGATTCGCAGGGCATTGTGCACAATGCCATTTACCTTGAGTATTGCGAAATCGGCAGGGTTGAGTATGTCCGCGATCTTGGCATTCAGCTATTGCCAACCGGAATATTTGACGACGGAGTGAAGATAAATGTTAAGCGAAATGAGATAAATTACGAATCACCCGCAATGGTTGATGACCAGCTGGATATTTATACGCGCATTTCTTACATAAAGAATTCCAGCTTTTGTTTTGAGCATCTTATCTTTCATCACGATACAGGCCGTCTGCTTGTTACCCAAAAATCCGTGCAGGTTAACCTGAACGCTGAAACTAACCGACCCGAGCGCCTGCCGGATGAGCTGCGCAAAATTATAATTGATTTTGAAGGCGATTCAGTTGAAGTGCTGGGGTAAAATAATATTTATTGTATATGGATTTTAAAAATGTATACGAAGATGACCTAAGGGCTGCTTCATATGCCCGGCTGGAGTTCCCGGGTACTTATTATCTGGCTTACAGAGATCTCCCTGAAATTATCGCTAAATATGCTGAAGGAAATAAAGCGCTTGATTTTGGATGCGGAACAGGCCGCTCAGCACGTTTTCTGAAAAAGCTTGGATTTAACGTTACAGGTATCGATATTTCTCGCAGTATGATAAGTATTGCCGGGAATTTAGACCCTGACGGAAAATATTACTGCACGGATCTAAGTGATTTTGCAGTTAAGACTCCGGAAAAATTTGACCTGATAACAGCAATTTTCACTTTTGATAATATCCCGGATGAAGAACAAAGAAAAGAATTACTGACTAAGCTCAATGACATGCTCAATGATAGAGGAAAGATCATTTTGGTCGATTCAACTCCGCTGATATATTTAAATGAATGGCTTTCCTTTTCTACTATTGACTTTCCGGAAAACCGCAGCGCGAAAAGCGGTGAGAAAGTTAAAATAATAATGAAAGATGTTGAGGATAAACGTCCAGTAGAAGATATCATTTGGTTTGCAGGCGATTATTGTGAGTTGTTCAGCCGCTCAGGTTTGAAATTGCTGGATCAGTTTGAGCCTCTCGGGAAACCGGATGAGCAGATCGAATGGGCCAGTGAAAAAGAAATTGCTCCATGGATCATTTATGTTCTGGGAAAACAGAATTAGTTTTTAATTATTACATTTCCTTATTATACTTATTCCTGTAATCCACCGGAGAGAGTCCCGCTATTTTTTTGAACACATCACGGAAAGCTTTTGTATCAGTATACCCTACATCATACATCACTTCATTAACTGTTTTCCTGCCCTGCTCCAGCTCTTTTTTTGCTGCTTCGATCTTTACTCTCTGAATATATTCCACAATTGTATTGTTTGTAGCTTTTTTGAACCTTCTCTCAAATGTACGCCTGCCTACCCCAAAAAGGTCGCACAATTCATCGACTGTGATCTTATCTTTATAATTAAGCTCAATATATTCCTGTGCGTTCTTTACGGCTTCATCGTTGTGATCCTTTTGTCCCGTGAAAATAATAAAAGATGACTGGTTTTGTTTTCCTATATCAAGCAGAAAAAATTTTGAAATTAATATTGCCGTTTCGCGGTCAGTATATTTTTCCACAAGGTAGAGCAGCAAATTCCAGTATGAAGTAGCGCCGCCGCTTGAGTAGAGTCCGTTTTGGTCGGTAACAATTTTATCATCGGCAAGCTTAACATCGGGGAACATATGCCTGAATTGCGCGGCATAAAGCCAGTGGGTGGAGCATTGCTTACCTTTGAGCAGTCCTGTTGATGCAAATAAAAAAGCACCGATACAAAGACTCGCAATTTCGGCACCGTTTTTATACTGCTCAATTATCCAGGGAATAAACTCCCTGTTCATTTCAATAGCCTTTACAACATCTCTGCCTAAAGCGGGAATAATTACAAGATCCGTTTTTCTTACATCTGAAATTACCTCATCAGGGTGTATTGTTGCTGTTCCATCACTCAAAGTTACATCGCTTTTCAGCGATGCAAGCTTTACATTGAACATTTCTTTCTTGCCTGTGTTGCGCAGCATTTCATTTGCAGCAATAAACATATACCTGGGGTCTGCAATACTTGCAAGTACAGCACCTTCAGGAACTAATATTGTGATATTTTTCATGATACAAAATTAACAACATATAATGTCGCAATCAACCCGTTAGATTGTCGTATTTGCATATTGGCTATGTCGCAAAATGACCGTATGTTTGTAGGTCTTTTTGCGACAATGGAATAAAATTCAATTTAAAAACATATACTGAAATGGAATCCAAAAACCTGCCCGAAGATATAATTGTTCTGTATGTAAAAGCTGAAAGATTTCCAATGGGAATAAAAGCAGCGCATGAAAAGCTGCATTCTCTTGTTAATGAGGAACATAAAAGGAGATATTTTGGCATTTCGTGGTTAAACAAAAATAATGAAATTGAATATCTTGCAGCAGCAGAAGTGCTCTACCCCAGTGAGCCGGATAAATACGGCTGCAATACCTTTACGATAAGAAAAGGGGAATACATAAGTGAAACATTAATTGATTGGTGCAATCCCGAAGGCAGGGTTGCAGCAGTTTTCGGGGAATTGTTAAAGCATCCGGGGCTCGATAAGAACGGCTACTGCCTGGAAATATATCTGAATGATACAGATATGGAGTGCCTTGTTAAACTGCAGGATAAAAAAAAAAGTATAATGATCAAAACCGAAACATTCCGTGAAATAGCACTATCAATGCCAAATTCAACTGAGATGCTGCATTTTGATAAGGCGTCGTTCAGGGTGAATAAAAAAATTTTCGCAACACTGAATTCTGAACGCAATATTGCAACAATAAAACTGAATGCAGTTGACCAGAATGTCTTCGCTTCAGTAAATCCGGGTATTATTTATCCCGTTCCTAACAAATGGGGTGAACAGGGATGGACACATATTGATCTGAAAAAAGTACGCAAGAACACATTAATTGATGCGCTTACTACATCTTATTATGGTGCAGCAAGCACAAATAACAAATAACAAATAACAAATACAAACTATCAACTATCAACTATAAAAAATGGCTAAGGAAATTTTCGTTAATTTACCGGTAAAGGACCTGAACAGATCGATTGAGTTTTTTACGAAACTGGGATTCACTTTCAATCCTAAATTCACAGATGAGGATGCAACATGCATGATCATTGGTGAGAATATCTTTTCAATGCTTATAACCGAAAAACTATTCAGCAAATTTACAAAGAAACCAATTTCAGATGCTTCGAAAGCTACCGAAATTATTACATGTATAAGTGTAAGCAGCAGGGATGAGGTGAACAAAATGGTCGATACAGCTGTCGCAGCAGGCGGATATGAATACAGCGAACCGCAGGACCACGGCTGGATGTTTTACCGCGCTTTCGAAGACCTTGATCATCACCAATGGGAAGTTATGTACGGAGACGAAAGTCAATTTCCGGAAAAAAATAAATAATTATAAAAATATTAAGGAGCAGCCATGAAAAAAGTAAAACCCTGCCTTTGGTTCAATTATAATGCTGATGAAGCATTGGAATATTACGCAAAGGTATTTAAGAATTTCGAAGTAACGAGCAGATCAAAATACGGTCCCAATATGCCCGGTCCCGAAGGGGTGCTGTTGACAGCAGAATTCAGGATTGAAGACCAGGAATTAATGGCCTTAAATGCAGGTCCGGCATTTAAATTCACAGAAGCAGTTTCAATTGTTGTGTATTGCGAAGATCAGGCAGAAGTGGATCATTACTGGGAAAAGCTTTCAGAAGGCGGGCAGACCTCGCAATGCGGATGGCTTAAGGATAAGTTCGGGCTTTCATGGCAAATTATACCCAAGAGGCTGGGTGAACTGATGAGCTCCAAAGATGCGGCAAAAAGCGGAAAAGTGATGCAGGCTTTGCTTAAAATGACAAAGCTTAATATTAAAGAGCTTGAAGCAGCATATAACAGTTAACAACTATCAAATATCAATTATCAATTATCAGTTGTAAACTAAATAAACATCCATTAACCAATAAACAAATACTAAAATGAAAAAAATGTATCCGGTAGTACACTTTGAATTACCCTGTGATGACAGGGACAGAATGTCAGAATTTTATTCACAGGCTTTTGGCTGGGATGCACAGAAGCTTGGACCTGAAATGGGAAATTACACAATAGTCAAAACCGCTGAAACTGATGAAAAAGGATATCCAAAGCAGAAAGGTATTATAAACGGGGGACTCTTCCAAAGAATGAAAGATGCACAATATCCCACCGTAGTAATTGCAGTTGAAGATATTCATGCATCTATGAAAGATGTTGAAAAAGCCGGCGGCAAGATAATCGGCGGGGGACACAAAGCAGGCGAGCCGGACGATATCCCGGGTGTAGGTCTTTATATTGCTTTCGCTGATTCAGAAGGTAACCGTATTGGAATGCTGCAGCCAAAAGGAATGTAATAAGGTAAACAGGAAGAAGGAAAAAATGAGAAAATTAAAATTACAGGTACAGATCTCAATAGATGGTTTTGCCGGCGGTCCCAATGGCGAGCTTGACTGGATGACATGGAACTGGGATGAGGAACTTAAGAAATTTGTTACTGAACTGACTGATCCCATCGATACTGTATTGCTTGGTAAAAATATGACCGATGGATTTATCAATCACTGGAAAAATGTGGCTGCTGAACCTGAAAATCCTGACTATTACGCAGGAGTAAAATTTACTGAAGTACCCAAGGTAGTATTTTCAAGAACACTAAAAGAATCATTATGGGAAAATACAACTCTTGCATCCGGCGATCTTACTGAAGAAGTGAATAAGCTGAAATCACAAAATGGAAATTACATTATGGTTTACGGCGGAGCGTCATTTGTATCATCTTTAATTGATGCTGAGCTTATTGATGATTATTACCTGTTTGTTAATCCGGTAATGATTGGTAAAGGTTTAAGGATCTTCAGCGATACTCCAAAAAAAATCAATTTAAAGTTAATTGATTCAGTAAAGTACGATTGCGGAATAACTGTACTGCATTATCAAAAAAGTTAATAATCCTAAAAACATTCAATTATGAACACAAAAGCAAAAAGCAGCAGAATTGAACCGTTATTGTTCCTGTATGACCTGCACACTCAATTATTTCCGAATGTAATAACCGGTATTACCGCCGATGATGCGCATAAAAGGCTTGATACAAAGGCGAATCATGTTGCATGGATAGCAGGCAGTCTTGTTCAGCAAAGGGTTGATATTGTTAATGACCTTGGCGGTAAAGCTGAGCAGCAGGCTCAAGACCTATTCAGCAATTTCCAGGGAATCAAAGATGA
>JAUQWQ010000224.1 GCA_030835085.1 Ignavibacteria bacterium | reverse complement strand
TTTGTGATATACTTTTTCACCGTGATTACTCACGCCGAGTATATGCTTTCTTCTGCTGTTCGGGTCAGTTTGCCGTGCTACATAACCCTTCTTATTGAGCAGTTCAATTATTCTTGTTACAGAAGCTGTATCTTTTGAGGTTTTCTCTGCGATTTCGGTTTGTTTTATATCTCGATTATTAACAATGATATCCAATACCTGCCATTGATCCCATGTTATATCAAGCGAATGCTTTGAAATATTATACTGAACGTATTTTTTGTGCTGTTTTATTGTTTTTTCTAAGATACTGAAAAACTCAGCGTTTAATAAGTTATCCGTTTTCATTCACATAATATAATATGATATATCAATAATTGATATATCAATTTATGGTACATTTAAGATAGTTGCTAAAATCGGTAATTACGAATTACTCGTTAATTTTAATAGAAGGGGCTACTTTTTGTGCTTTTTCAGGAATTCATCAGTATAATGTTCAGTATGCCTTGGTTTTGCAAGCTTCTCAGCATTAAATATACCGGATTTACCTTTTGGGATCGATAGCGATACCCATTTTTCGCTTGCCATTTTTCCTATGTAAACAATCTGACCAACATGATATGAATAATGCGCAAGCTGCCTGAAGATAGCTTCAGTAACAGTGTGACCCTGGTTGCGGATATATATGATCTTATCAATATCTTCAGGTTTTAGTGAATTGAGAGCTTTGAATAAACAATCCCACCCTTCATTCCATTTATCAAGCATTTCCTGTTTGGATGCAATGTCATTTTCAAATTCTTCATCACGTTTGCGCCATGATTTTTCGCCATCGGTTGTTAAAAAATCCGTCCACCTTGATAGCATATTGCCCCAAAGATGTTTTACAATTACTGCAATGCTGTTGCTTTCATTGTTATACTGCCAGAAGAGCATTTCATCGGGAATATTTGAAAATGTTTTATCGCCCAGCATTTTGTAATACTCAAACTGCTTAATAACGCTGCTTAAAATATTGCTTTCCATATCGTTTTATTATTTTACGCAAGATATACAATCTGCCAAAAATAAAAACTGACTTTTTTAATTCGTGTTTAATCGTGAAATTTGAACTTACTTAATACCGGATGCCTGAAACAATAAAAAACAAAACAGCTCGCGCATTAAAGATTCTTGATAAATTATCAAACGAGTACCCCGAAGCAGGGTGCCACCTTGATTACAATAATCCGTTTCAACTTCTGATATCAACACTGCTTGCAGCGCAGTGCACAGATGAAAGAGTGAACGCTGTTATGGTACCCCTTTACAAAAAGTATAAAACACCCGCTGATTTTCTTACTCTAACACAGGGTGAGCTTGAACACGAACTGCGCTCAATAAACTTCTACCGCAATAAAACCAAAAGTGTTTTAAGCTGCTGTGCATCGCTGGTGAATGATCATAACGGCGAAGTCCCCAAAACAATGGATGAACTTACCAAACTTGCGGGAGTAGGAAGAAAGACAGCGAACGTAGTATTAGGTAATTGTTTCGGGGAGCCGGCAATTATGACCGATACGCACCTGAACCGCGTATCCGGGAGACTTGGTTTGACAGATAACGATAAACCCGAAAAAATTGAAATGGACCTGAAGGAAATTATCCCGGATGATTTGCAGGTAAAGTATTCTCACGTAATTGGTCAGCACGGAAGAACTATATGCAAAGCTAAAAAACCATTGTGCACGGAGTGTGTTGTGTGTGAATTGTGCCCAAGCTGCAGCAAAATTTAATTAACATTTTACTTTGCCAATTTGTTTATCATTCCCTTAAAAATAAATCCGTGAAAAGGATATACCGAGTACCAATAAAGCCTGCCTAATAGTCCAAGCGGTCTGAAAGTAGCGGTTTGCTCAAGCACGCCATCTGTTATCCTGAATTCAAGCCATGCCTCTCCAGGAAGCTTCATTTCCGCATACAAAAGAAGCCTGGAATTATTTTTATCAGCAAGTAAAACCCGCCAGAAATCAAGTGTTTCACCTGCGTTGATATCAACTGGATTCCTGCGTCCCCTTCTCAACCCAACTCCGCCAAATAATTTATCAGCAAAACCCCGTAATGACCATAGCCAGTTTGCATAGTACCATCCGGTATTGCCGCCAATAGCCCAGATCTTATCCACAGTTCTGCTGTATGATGAAACTTTGGTCTTTCTAATATCTTTATAGCATCCGTTTTCGGGCACTTCTATGTGTTTCATTATTCCGCTGTTAAGTATATTGCTGGTTAATGCATCGCTCCAGCTTGATATCACCTGGTTTTGTTGAATTTTATCAAAGGCAAGTCTTATGGAATCATCATAATTAATCAGTTTTATGCCAAGCAGATCCTTCAGGCTGTTCTTCCGGCAAACAATTTCTATCTTCATGCTGTTTACCAGATTAACCGCCAGGGAGTATGATACTGCTGTGACAAAATACAGCCAATATGAAGAGAGCCTCGGTGTCATAACCGGCACAACAAGTATAAAACGCTTCAGCCCGCG
>JAUQWQ010000223.1 GCA_030835085.1 Ignavibacteria bacterium | reverse complement strand
GCTGCAAAAGTTGCTGATATACTTGTTACTGCAACCGGTAACCTGAATATTATCACAGACAGGCATTTCAAATCAATGAAAGATAAAGCAATCGTCTGCAATATCGGGCATTTTGATAATGAAATTGATATGGCATGGCTGAATAAAAATTACGGCAAAACAAAAGAAACCATTAAACCGCAGGTTGATATATACAATGTTGACGGCAAAGAGATTATCGTTCTTGCCGAAGGCAGGCTTGTAAATCTTGGATGCGCAATGGGTCATCCTTCTTTTGTGATGTCAAATTCATTCAGTAACCAGGTGCTTGCACAGATAGAGCTTTGGATAAATCATACAAATTATGAAAATAAAGTGTATGTGCTGCCTAAACACCTTGATGAAAAGGTTGCAAGGCTTCACCTTGCGAAGGTTGGCGCAAAACTTGAGACTCTCTCACCTGAACAGGCTAAATATATAGGTGTTGAAGTTGAAGGCCCGTTCAAAGCTGAGTGGTACAGGTATTAATAGATACACCCATCCATATACTTTGAATTACATTTAAAGCTTTATCATATATTTTTAAAGGCGGTTTTAAAACCGCCTTTTTTATTGCCCGTGCGTAACAACACTTCCCGTCTCTACAATTTCATCTATCTTGATTAAAAGCCACCTCTTGTACCTCATTTCGCTTACTCCCTGCAGATCTATTTTCAGGTTTTCAATCTCATGGGCTTTATTATCTATTTTCAGGATTATAAGCCTTCTCAGGAATTTTATGAAATTCCTGTTCCTAACTTTTCTTGATTCAGTTAAAAATACATCTTTCCTTAAAAGCTCTCTGTATGAGTGTATCATGCTGATTGCTTCTTCAAGGTAACCCATTTCATAATAAACTTTCAGAAGCAGATTTTTTACATCATACTTATAGATAAAATAATCCATCTTAATCTTGTTTATATATTCAAGAGACTTTTCAAATTCACCAAGTGCAAAGTAATAGAATGCGAACGAAAAATGATACATGTTGTCATGCTGCGATGAGTGGATCTTAGCGGTATATTTATCTATCAGTTCTTTTACAAATTCAAGATTGTTTTCCCTGATGCTCAGAAAAAGGATATCCCTGAAGAGATCTTCAGGAAGGTGCTGCACTTTTTTATTTTTGTAATACTCATTCTTCAGTATCTCATCATACAGGTTCATAAGCTCAGTATTGTAGCCTGCGGGTGATTTTGAAAGCTTACCTTTAAGTATGCAGCAGCCAATCATAATTGAGTAATGAAACGATATCTCATCAGTGCTCAGATTCCCTATATACCGGTTGACCAGCTCTTTATAACTGTAATACGCAGCATCATTTACTGGTTCTTTAAAAGCTTTAAGCAGTGCAAGGTATATTTCAAGCAGGTAATCAAACTCAAACTTATCCTTTATTTCTGAAAATATCTTTTCCTGGTCGATGCTTTCAAATATCCGCGTAATTACATCAGGCATTTTCCCTTCAACATTAAACTTTTCGCTGTAAACAATGATATTGATATTCTCAGAGATCAGCTCGGTGATATAATAAATACTTAAATATACCCCGGCATCACTAAGCTTTCTGATCTGGGGATAAACCTTACTTTTGCTGATTATTTTATCATTTTGAATGCTGAAGTTATACTTGTTCCTTTCGAGTATGTAGCGGTTAAGCAGGAAATCAAAATCAACTTCGCTGAAATTTTTTATGCCTGCTTCAGTTTCCCGAAGACTTTTCACAAAAAGGTCATTAAGCTTCCGGCGGTTCAGCTCTTCCAGCAGCATATTTTGCCTGCTAAGCTCATCATATCCAAGGTTTTCATGGACGAGGAACTCAAGGGCAATGTTTAAAAGCCTGGCAAGTACATTCCTTACGGATGAATCCTTATATTCTGTACTTTTGAACAGCTTTTCGTAGAGAACAAATTTGGAAATTCCGCTATTGTTAAAATCCGGGTAAAACGGAAATATATGTTCATATACAGCAACGATATTTTTACTTTTGTTAAAATAAGGCGACCGTACAAAATCACCGAACCTTCTGAATTCATCCACGCTTAGACTGCGCAAAAGATCAAATGCCTTATGCTTTATCATGCTTCCCCCTGGTATGTATAATATTTAAAAATTATATATTTATGATTTTCATTGCAGACCTCTCTTTAAAACTTTTCAGGACAAATCAAAAAAATAATGTTTGGTAAATGCGATCAATTAAGTTATTCTTGATAAACTTCTAATCCATGAAAGGAATGGCTAACATGAACAAATTCATCATTTCACTTTTCATCTTCATCTTTTCATTTGCATTATCTGCTGAGCTTACTGCAGCTAACTCAACAGGAATATCATCAGGAGCTTCACAGAATTCAGCGGAATTAAGCAAAACCGGGACTTCATTCACAGAAGAAGAACCATACATTTATGTAAGAGTGCTCATCGAAGGGCGCTGGTGGACTTACGTTTACACTCAGGACGGCAGCTTTATAGTAGCTATCCCGGACGAGGACGAATAGTAACCCCATAATCTGCACCTGCTTTCAAACTGCTTATTTTTAAGCTAACCGGAAGCAGGTGTATTTTTTAACCGGTGCACCGCTTCTGCTGATGTGCCTTTTTTATATATGAAAAGAACAACTTTAAAAATACTGACCGCTTCGGGTTTTTTGCTTTTGGCGCTCTTAAGATGCGGCGACTACGATATAATGAACGCTTATAACAAGTACACGGAAGTTTACCGCGAAAATCCCGATGAAAAAATGACCTATAATGATAGCTGCATTACAGGCAAAGTGCTTAATTCGGCTGATAACAGCCCTATGAGCAGTATTTACCTGGTATTAACGCTCCCCGCCGGCGATACAATTACAGCTGTGACCAACAAGGATGGCTATGCGGAATTCAGGCCGGGAGTGATAACAACCGGCTCTTACATTGTAAAAGCTGTAATTTACCTGAACGGTACCGAGCACTCAACAAGAAGCACGTATTACTTAAATGAAAAGAACAATTTGACCTTTACAATGTATATCACAGAAAACAACCTGTACAGGTAAACAAAAAGATACAACTGGTAAGCAAAAAGCTAAAACAGGTAAACCAAAAATTCCAATACGTAAAACCATACAATACAATTTAACCGTATGCTGCGGGGTACTGCTCCCTGTTATTTATCCGGCTTTTGCTGCCTTCACCCCGTCTGATCTGGCCTAAAGCTGAATAGTGCCGCTTGCTGATGCTGATAAAACCGTTTAACGCTCCGTTGATAATTTACTGCAGGGGAATTTGTAGTTATAATAAAACCCCGGGAATGGAATTGCCAGTAAATATAGTTGTTATTTTGTAAATTGGAAATAGTAATATTGATTTTAATTGTCCGTTGTAAATAATTGCTATGCAAATGAGCGGTGAACCGCCATATAAATAAAACAGATAAATGATAATTAGCTTTATCACGTTATTTTTAAGAATTATATTTAAATGTAAAATAAACAGCTAAAAATAAACTGAACACAATATTAAGGGATAATTAAGAAAGAAGAAACCATTTTTTTTTCATTTTGTCGCAAAAAAAAGGGTCCTGCGCAGGACCCTTTATGTAATGAAGTAAATTATGGTTTTACTGTAACTTTAGCTAAAGGACTAAAGTGACTTGAATTGTTATTGTCAACTACAAGCCATTCAATTTGATTATATCCAAAAATTCCTTGTAAAGTTGAAGCAGATATAGGATATGTACCTGTAGAAGTTACAGCACTTAAACCCGGTAAAGTAGTATAAGCAGAACTTGAGCCAGCAATCCTAGCGTCAAACCTAACACTGGTTGCACCATCTATATCTACAAGCTGGAAGTTAGCCATGTCACTAGCTGAAACGGAAACAGCTTGTGAGTTGGGTGCAGTGGCTAATGCTGCTTTACCAGCCAGCGCTGTATCAGAAAAATAAAATAATGAAAATACAGCTAAAACTACAGCTAATGTTGATGTTATTTTTTTCATTTTAATCTCCTTAGATTTTAGATTATTTATTTATTTTGTTATTCGAATAACATTGCAAATATGCAACTGATATACAGATATTAAAAACATTTCTTTTTCAAATTGTTATAAATTTTTACAGCATTATAATAACTAATTAAAGGATTACAATTAATAAATTATTTTGGCTAAAATGATTAGGATTACTATTATCTACAACTCGCCAGACGAAAATACCAACTCCAAGAAGATTTTGGAGTTCAATACTAGGTAATTGATAAATTCCGCAACTAGAAATAACACTAAAACCAGGAATGGTCATAAAGCTACCAAAAGCAATGGGTTTATATTCTAGTCTTACGCTTTGCGCTCCATCCAAATCACCTATTTTAAATATTACATATCCACCAATACTTAAGGAAATTCTTTGTTCTGAAGGTCCAATTTCAAAATCTGTGATATTTAAAGTGTTAACAGGATTATTTGAATCAAGTGTTGACAAAAAAGAATCTGCAAATGATTGATTCAAAAGTAATAAAGAGTTAAGAATCATAACTGAACTTAAAAGTATGAAATTTCTATTCATTTTTCAGATAATTTAATTTATTTTATATTTTAAGGAAATTAAATTATCTGAAGAAATTATAAAAACATTTTTTTTTGAAAATGTTTTAAAAAAGGATATAAAAAAAGCGAAGACTTTTCTTCGCTTTTAAGTATAATCGATTATTAATTTTATTTAACCAAAACCATTTTTTTGGTATCTATTTTTAAACCATCTGCATACAAGCTGTAAAAATAAATTCCTGAGCTTAAATTGCTGCCATCGAAATCGGTTTCATACACACCTGCAGCAAACTGTTTAGGCTGAAAAATTGAACTTATTATTTTGCCTGTAATATCACTTAGATTAATTGAAATTTCGGCTTGTTTTGGCACTGAAAACCTGATCTTTGTTGAAGGGTTAAATGGATTAGGATAATTTTGCAAAAGCTTAAATTCATAAGCTGTATTACTATTCATATTATTTATACCAACCATATTAGCATTTGGATTCTTTTTACAGTATACCTCATAGTTGCCGTCTCTCCTATCGTACCACACTATGTACAAGTCATTACCATAATTATATGCGGTTGGATTTTCAGATAAAGCAGTATTGTTTGTAAGCCTCATATCAGAAAACCAGCTTAAACCACCATCCAGCGAATTTTTATAATAAATTTCATAGTTCCCGTCTCTGGATTCCCACCATGCAATGTGAACATTTAAACCCGATCCTGTAACTGAGGGGTTTTCAGAAAGTGCCACGTCATTGGTAAGTCTCATTTCAGGCTGCCATGTTAAACCTCTATCTGAAGAATATGTATAATAGACTTCAGTATTACCGTTGACATTAATATGCCCTTCAAAGGCAACGTTCAGCCTGCTGCCTGATGCAGAAATTGAGGGATTCCATGAATCTATTGTCCCTGAACTTATCATGGTATCATTACTCCATGTCTCCCCATTGTTTGTAGATCTCCGGTAAAATATTTTACATGGTAGTTGATTCTGACTAAAAGCTCCGTACCACACCATATGTAAATTATTTCCTTCATTAGTTATGCAGGGAGCCTGAGAAACGTAACTATTAATCAGAGTTAGATCCGGTCCCCAACTCATTCCACCATCTGAAGACCTTATATAATGAATATATACGTATTGAGAATCCTGTTCCTGGAAGGCGACATGAACATATTGCCCTGACACTGTTATTGTCGGATAAAAATAATATGATGTGATCTTTGTTAATTTTTGAGATGCGCTCCAGGAAAGCCCGTTATCTGTTGAACGAATATAGTAAATATTATAATTGGGCCAGCTGCCTGAAACCCATGAAACATGAAGATTTTGTCCTGAGACGGATAGCACAGGTGCTGTTACAGCGGGAGATGTTGTATCTGTTATTCTTATATCAGGTCCCCAAGTTTCACAACCATCTGACGATCGTTTATAATATATCTCGTTAAGCCCTCTTCTATTATCCTCAAAGACCAAATGAGTTATACCTGATGACTCTCCCAGGCAAGAGGCATTATTATATGTACAAAAAGATGCTGCGGGATCATTAGTCACTCTTGAATCCGGATGCCATTGTGAGTATATAATAATATTCAAAAATGCAAAATAAACTAAAAAGAGAATTTTAAGATTCATTGAATATTTTATTAATTTTTAATTACTGTTGCAAATAAAAGAAATTTAGAATATCTTTACAAATCATATTTTTCCACTTTTGGATACTAATTTTTATCGATTATGGCAACAAATCAAAATAAAATAACTTCCGCTTCTTACAATTACTTGTTTGAAATTGCTGCATTACCCAAAGAAACCAGGACAGAATTTTTAAACAAATTGCTGAAAAGAAAAAATGCATGTGAGAAAAAGAATGTTAAGCTTTTAAAAATACTTTTTGATATTGTTGAAAACGATAAAATTTATGAATGGAATCCTGAATCAGTCTGCAAAGCTATTGATGTAAATAAATATACCCTGTATAGGTATAAATCCAGATTATTGAAAAAATTAAAGAATTACTATACCGGATGGAATGAAAAAGAGATAACTATAGTAAATAAAGTAAATTATTCGGGAACAGTTTATGATGAAAAAGAACGAGATCTAAAGATCCGGCTAAATGTGGCTATGGAAAAGTATGAAACGGGCCTGAGGAATGAAGCAAAAAACCAGTTGCTCAAAATCTTACTCAAACTAAAGAATAATAGTTTTGACAAAAAATTCAGGCTTATTACCCGAATTCAAATTTATGAA
This sequence comes from Ignavibacteria bacterium, assembly GCA_030835085.1. Taxonomy (GTDB): domain Bacteria; phylum Bacteroidota; class Ignavibacteria; order Tepidaquicellales; family OLB5; genus OLB5. Next base: position 6,511 of record JAUQWQ010000223.1, on the reverse strand, counting down.
AAATTAGTTACCTATTATACCTTAATTAATAATAACGCAAGGGCTATTTATTTTTTAAAATTATTAAACAGAACTGTCATCAGCAGCAATAAATTAGGTCTGTCATTAAAAGAAATAACTAAAATAAATATATGGCATAATTATGGAAACTATTCCATGGAAAGGACTTATTTACAAAAAGATTTTAATAATGCAGAGTTAGAAAACCTGTTGAATGAGACGTACCGTTGCGCACTAAAGATAAATTCAAAGGAGTATATACTGAAAGCATTGCATGGATTGATTACTGTTAATATTGAAATTAAAAATTACAGAAAAGCCGAATATTATTCAAAAATAGCATATAAGGCAGCTGAAAAAGCAGGAAATAATGCAGCAAAGTATACTTTTACCTCAGCTTTAATAATTTCACAGTTCCATCAGGGTAAAAATTATTTTCAGGATAACTACAAAGAAATATTAAATTATTATTTCTTACGTAAGAACTCTATTCCTCTTGATACATGGTCTTTTTACCTGGAATATTTTTGTGCCGAAATATGCAGAATAAAAAATATTCCCGGAATTGAAGAGCTTTATCAATCAAAAATAGATGCTAATATTCTTTCCGGAAGCCGCCCTTATGCTGCTTCAATGTTATTTTATTTAGGATGGGAATATTTTATCAATTGCTGTTACACATCATTTTTGAAAAGTAAAGATAACTGGATTTATCTTGATAAGATCGAAAAACCGATACTTAACAAAGCGGAAATTATGTGCTCAAACATTTTAAAATTTCATAATATTATCAAAAACAAACCTCTCATTTGGAATATTTTGTTTCTTCAGCTTCTAAGTGTGTATTTTTCTGAAGAGGATTTTGATGATGAAAAAATAAATCACATAATAAGTAAGATGGAAAGGATAATTAAAATAAAAAACAATAAGCTGATTTATAAATCCTATGATATACTTATGCTTTGTGTTAAATTACTTGATAAAACAAACACAGCATCAGAAACAGAAAAATATATATACCCTTTCAAAAAGCTAATTGATGAATTTAAGAAAAATCCTCATGAAATCGATTTAATGCTTTATGCAATAATATCATCAATGTCTCGGAGAGTAAAAAACAATGAAATCACCGCAATTGTAAAAGATCTCTACCACTGGCTCGAGACCAACCACCCAGAAATACTTGCGCCTGCGTTGCGTGAAATTGAAGAGCGCGCAAGTAAAGTTAAACTAATCGATGGCTCGAAGCAGAGCGCCGCATAAAAAAAAGCAGGGGGCTAATTCCCTGCTCATTTAATCCGCGTAACGGTTCATCCATGAAACGAAAGTTTATTTAACCAAAACCATTTTTTTGGTATCTATTTTTAAACCATCTGCATACAGGCTGTAAAAATATATTCCGGTCGCTAGGTTGCTTCCGTCGAAATCGGCTTCATACACACCTGCAGCAAACTGTTTAGGCTGTACAATTGAGCTTATTATTCTACCTGTTATGTCGCTTAAATTAATTGTTATCTCTGCCTGCTTTGGCACAGAAAACCTGATCTTTGTTGTTGGATTAAATGGATTTGGATAATTCTGTGAAAGTGAAAATTCATTTGGTGTATTATTGGTAATATTGCTTATACCAACCATATTACCGTTTGGATTTCTTTTGTAGTATATTTCCCAATTTCCGTCACGACGGTCACACCATATAACATGCACTACGGAACCAGAGACTGCAATTGTCCCAACCTCGGAACTACCCGGGTTATTTGAAAGATTTAAATCTGTAGACCAGCTAACACCATTGTCGGTAGAAAATTTGTAAAAAATATCTGACCATCCTGGTGCTACATAATTTGTATCCCACCATGTAACGTGAATATTTTGTCCATCTACATAAACATAAGTATAACCTGAAAATGAATTATTATTTGATAACTGTATTTCTGAGCTCCAACTTAAACCTCCGTTACTGGAAAGAATACAATAAATCTCAGACCAAAAAGTGTTATGATCTTCCCAAACTATAGTCAAATTCTGACCAGATGCAGAAATGCAGGGTGAATACGTTCCTCCAAAACGATTAGTTAATAAAGTGTCTGGTAGCCAATTTGCACCGCCATTAGTAGAACGTTTAAACCCTACCTTATTAGGTCCACTACTTGGGTCCTGCCATACTACGTAAACATTTTGACCGGAGACAGAGATTGAAGGCTGCTCCTGAATGTATGTATTATTAGTTAAACGTGTATCCGCACTCCAAGTGAGACCTCCGTCAGTTGATCGTTTGTAATATTCTTCCTCATTGCCATCCCTTTTATCATACCACGCTATATGGACTGTCTGCCCCATAACTGCAATGGCCGGATATTGCGAGGATGAAGTATCATATGTAAGACGTGTATCCACACTCCATGTATTACCAGAATCAGTTGATCGTTTATAGTAGATTTCCCTATTCCCATCTCTTTGGTCCTGCCAAACAACATGCACAGTGGAATTGAATACTGCAATTGTAGGAACATATGAATTTCCTACTGAGTTAGTAAGGCGTGTATCTTCACTCCAGTTTAAGCCACCGTCTACAGAACGTTTATAGTATATCTCCCAATCAGTATTACGGTTGTCCCACCAAACAGTGTGAACATTGGTTCCCGTTGCAGCAATAGTAGGAGTATTATTTGATGACGTAAATGAAGTACCGGGGTCATTAGTTAAACGCATATCTGGCACCCACTGTGCAAATAAGGGTATATTAAATAAAAAGATAAATTGAATAACTCTAAAAGTTGTCTTTTTCAATTTTATTAACTTTTATATTATTAATAATTTGTTAGTTGTAAGTTAATTAACTTAAAAATATCTTGTCAAACTTTAAAAATATACTTTTTGACATGTTTTTTCATTAATATTGGCAAAATTTCAAAAATTAATAACGAAAATTTTATTTTACTAAAATCATCTTTTTGGTATCAATTATTAAGCCATCTGCATACAAACTGTAAAAATATAATCCGGTCGCCAGGTTGCTTCCGTCAAAATCAGCTTCATACACACCTGCAGCAAACTGTTTTGGCTGTACAATTGAGCTTATTATTCTACCTGTAATATCGCTTAAATTAATTGAAATTTCGGCTTGTTTTGGCACAGAAAATTGTATTTTTGTTGAGGGGTTAAAGGGATTTGGGTAATTCTGGCTTAATGCATAAGAATTTGGGATTTCTGAATTAATGGTTGAAATTCCAGTCAGGTTACCGGTTGGATTTCTTTTATAGTATATTTCATAATTACCGTCACGGTTATCATACCAAGCAATATGAACAAATGTTCCAGAAACTGCAATTGATGGTCCTTCTGAAGTACCTATAACGTTTGTCTGGCGTACATCCGGTCCCCAGATATTCCCGGCATTTGTCGATAATTTATAATAGATCTCTCTATCACCATCACGTTGATCCCACCATAAAATGTGTACATTTTCCATGTCACAAGCTACAGAGGGGTCTTCTGAATGATCTGGACTCGTAGTAATACGGGTATCAGCACCCCAAATAGAGCCGCCATCGGAAGATTGTTTGTAATAAATTTCAGGTACTCCTGCATTACGATAATCTTCCCACACAACATGAACATTTTGATTATTTACTGTAATACAAGGTTGAAAAGATTCACTTAAAACCAATGGTACATCGGCTTCCCAATTAGCACCATTGTTAGTTGAACGTTTATAATATACTTTAAATGGAGAAGTTCTGCTATCCCACCAAACAATATGTATAGACTGGCCGCTTAATGCTATGGAGGGTCCATATGAATATCCCACACTATTAGTAAGTCGAGTGTCTGTTTCCCAGTTTATTCCACCATCCGTTGAATGTTTATAATATATTTCCTGATCTCCGGTCCTGTTATCATACCATGTAACATGAACATTATCTCCGGATGCTTCAATTGACGGATGTTCTGATATGCCTGTATGATTTGTTAAAGCAGTATCAGTGCTCCAGGTTGTTCCATTATTACTGGAGCGTTTATACCATATTTTTTTATACCCGTCCCTATTCTCAGCCCAAACAACGTGAACTGTTTGTCCAGATACTGCAATATCAGGACTAAAAGATATTCCAAAAATATTTGTAAGATTTATATCTGAAGACCATGTAGTACCATCGTCAGTTGACCGTTTATAGAATAAATCATAATCTCCTGTACGACTATCCCTCCAAACGATGTGGACTGTATTGCCGCTTGCTGCAATTGACCGGGCATTATTATATGATGTAAAGGAATATGAAGGGTCATTTGTTTGCCTTACATCGGTTTCCCATTGGGAGTAAACAGAAGAAATTAGAAAACTTAAAAATAATATGAAAATTATTTTATTTTTCATTTAACATAGTGTTAAGTTTTAATAATTATTGCAATTTAAGGTTAATTAAAGTATCTTTACAAATAAAAGTTTACTGTTTTCGGACATATTTTTTTTGCATTATAATGGAAAAAACAAGGAAAATTACGATCTCTTCATACAATTACCTGCTGGAGTTTTCTGCAGTGCCAAACGCCATAAGAACTGAATTTCTAAGCTTATTGCTTAAAAGGAAAAATGCAGCTTCACAAAAGAATATTATGCTGCTTCGTATAATTTATGATATCATAGAAAAAAATCAAATTCATGAGTGGGATCCACAGGCGGTTTGTGATACTCTTGGAGTGACACCAGACACATTGAACAGGCATAGATCAAGACTCCTTAAAAAAATAAAAAAATTTTATACAGGATGGAATGAAAGCGAAAAAGAAGCCGGATTGAAAATAAAATATTCAGAAAATAAATATGAAGTAAATGAAAGATATTTCAGGATTAACTTTAGTAAAGCCCTTAATATGATGGATAAAGGCCTTAGAATAGAAGCTAAGAACCTCTTTATTTCAATAGAAAGAAAATTAGTTAAATCGAAAGTAAATGAGAACTATAAATACATTACACTTTTGCACCTTTATGAAAGGTTGATAGTTTATTATGCATTAAAAACAGATAAACCAAAGGTTCTATATTTTTATAAGCAACTCAACAAAACTGTCAATGAAACCTCAAAATTAGATCTATCTGATAAAGAAAGAGTCCAGATAGATATTTTGAAAAACTACGGTAGTTATTCAGCAGATCACTTTCAGTTTAATAAAAAAGCAGACCCTGCAAAAGCAAATTATTATCTTAAAAAGGTACTTAAGGTTGCACAAAATATAGATGCTTATGATTATGTATTGCGAGCTTTGTACGGTCTGGCTACTTTGGAAAATGATCTTAATAATAAAAAGAGAGCAGAATATTACTCTCAAAAGGGATATTTAACAGCTTTAAAAACAGGGAATGAGCCGGCAAAATATGCTTTTTTATCAATATTATATATTATGAAATTGCAGAACCGGCAGGAAGATATGAGTATTAAATACGAAGACATTCTGAATTTTTATTTTAGGCTTAAAAGTTCAAACCCGCTTAATACATGGGCATTATACCTGGAAAGTCTTTGCGCCCAGATTTGCATGCTGAAAAATAAACCGGAAACAGCAGAATTTTATAAGGCAAGGTTAAACTCTAATATTCTCTCAGGCGGGCATATATATGCAGCATATCTTTTATTTTATATTGAATGGGAAAGATACAATGCGTACATCAAACAATCGCTCTTTTTCAATAGTGATAACATTCTGGTTTCCGGAAATATAGACAAGACTATCCTGCAGAATGCAGATAATGTCTGTTTAAATACCATAAACTACAACAAATCTGTTAAAAGCGGAGACTTTATCAGGGATATATATATGCTGCAGCTTTTAGCGGTATATTTCCAGGAAGATAATTTTGATAATGAAAAGGCAACGCTGATTTGCGGCAAACTAAACAGGTTATTTAATACAAAAAGAAACATAGATCAATTAAGATCATATGAGATCATTAAATACTGTATTAAGATAGTCGCGATTTCCAATTCATCAGCGGAGATAGAAAAATATATTTTCCCATTCAAAAAACTAATTGATGAATTTAAAAGGTATCCGAATGAAATTGATTTGTTGCTGTATGCTATAATTTCTTCGTTGGCAAGGAGAGTTAAAATCAAAGAGATCACCGCAATTGTAAAAGATCTCTACCACTGGCTCGAGGCCCACCACCCTGAAATACTTGCGCCTGCGCTGCGCGAAATTGAAGAGCGCGCAAGTAAAGTTAAGCTCATCGATGGCTCAAAACAGAGCGCCGCATAAAAAAAGCCCCGGTTGTAAAAACCCGGGACTAATTGGGGGTTGAATTGTGAAGCAGTATCAGAGGAAAAAAACCTGTGGTAACAACTCGCGGTAACAGCCTGAAGATGAACCTTTATATTCTTTGTTTAGAATATCAAACTTATTATATTTTGCACTGTTGATTTAAGCGACCAGTAATACTGTACATTGTAGAATAATATGTAAGCCGCTACTAAAAAACCCTGAACCATTGTTATTATAAAATTTATTGCTT
>JAUQWQ010000222.1 GCA_030835085.1 Ignavibacteria bacterium | reverse complement strand
TACTAAAACACATTAATTGAAAAGAAATAATCTACATATTATAGCTTTCTTAATATTTCTCTTTTCAATTAATATCATTTCCTTTGCACAGGATACTAATAAGCCCGTTATTAAACCTGTTGACCCCAAAGATACCGTCTACGTTCAGAATTTTATTCTTGCCGATCATAATTACCAGTATATTAACAAATCCAACCCCGATACTTTAACGCGCCGAAGATTTTTGTGGTATCCCGCTAAATCACTTGAGGATATATTCAATTACATTCCGGGTTATTACCAGTATACGATGGATGTAGGGCAGCTGAATCCGCTGAGTTTTAACCAGTATCTTTACACATATAACGGAGTATTAAGGCACGGCAGACCCATTAACGATATGATTGACGGCACGGTTGATTGGAACCTGCTTTCAAGAAATGAAATATCAGAAATAGAACTTTCTAATGGATTTGGGAACAATGTGTACGGTTACAGCAACAGCGTAAATATAATTCAGCGTGAGCTGTTTCAGTTCAGGCCATACACTGAAATGAGTTTTTACCAGGATAGGTATGAGAATCTTTATCTTGATGCTAATTTCCATCAAAACTTTTTCCGTAAACTGAACTTCAACTTTGGTATAACAAAACACTCCTATGACGGGCATTATACCAACAGTGATTTTGATAAATGGCTGGGGAGATTCAACCTGAATTTTGCTCCCTCAAACAAACTGAACTTTTTTGCGAACGTAAATTATGCTCATATCCAAAAAGGGCTGAATGAAGGTATAAATGCTGATATAGTTAATCTTGGTGATAAAAGCGCGCTATTTGATGCAGCCGATGCGATAGTCAACAACAGCGATGCGTATGAGATCAAAGAAAGATTTGATGTTGACTTAGGCACGGTATTTCTTGCGGGTAAGAGTTCATTTACCAAGCTGCAATTTTACGTAAGCAATTCATTTCGCAAATACCGGGATGAAGAGAATAGACCGAATCCAAACGGGATATACGTTAAAGATAACTACCACTGGATAAATTATGGTGCGCAATTACAGGAAGTTGTGAAAATTACTCCCTTTAAAGATATTGGTATTACTTCAAGAACTGAAGTTGACTACAATTACAGGATAATAAATACGTCAGAATATAAACCGGATTATACGTATTCAGGCAGCCGAAACTTTAGAACAATGAATTTTCTTGAAGATATTGCTTTGAACTACAATAATTTTACAGTCTCTGGTTTTATCAGAGCGTACACACTTAATGATTTCACTACAAACTATATGCATAGCGGTATCAAAGCAGGATATTCGGTTGATTTTGATAGCCTCAAAAAAATTAATATTTCAGCACAGTTCAACTCAAGATATAATTATACTTCGCTAAAAGCAGAATACAGTACTGATGGGAATTCTATATCCGGCGAGTTTTATTATTACAAGCCATGTAACTGCGGCGATGATTATATTTTCAAAGGTGTAAATTCGGCATTTATGCTCAGGCTCTATAAATTTGATCTGGAAGGGATATATTCATATAATATTGTTCCTGATTGGCCATCCCAGAATATCAAGAAAGGCAATTTTTCACCTGAACATTATGGAAATCTAGGTTTATCCTGGCATGATGTTGCCTTCAAAAATAAACTTGAATATAAGATTGGGCTAAATTCACGATTCTGGTCAAAATATTATTCATCTTATTACAATGGGCAGAGTAATTATTTGACAGATGCTCTTGATTCAAATGATATGAATTATGATCTTCTTATCCCTGCCAATGCGACATTAGATTTCTACATTATCGGCAAGATCGGTAAAGCTACATTTGGTTTGACGCTTGAGAATATACTGGATAGAATTGTTTACAATACGGGGGTTTATCCTTTTATGGATAGGGGAGGATTCTTAAATACTATTTCAAGGTTCAACATTACGTGGAATTTCTTCGATTAACGCTTCGCAGGCATCCATAACATCACTTACCTCAACTAACTTAATACATTTGAATTCATCTTTGCCCGTGTAAATGCAGTTTACGGGTTTTGGTGAATTAAAAAAACACGGTGAGCAGTCAAGCTCTGTCCGCACTATTATATGCCTGTTCTGCCAGGGGTAGAGCTCCTTGTAGTTTGTATATGCAAAAATTGCCACCTGCGGTATACTGAGTCCGGCTGCCATATGCATTAAGGCTGAATCATTGCTTACGAACATGCTGCATTTTTCCATCAGCGCTAGCGACTGCATCAAATTACCAGTTTTAGGTATCAATACTTCACTACCTCCAAGGGTTTGTATCATATCATTCACGTCTGTTTCAGTACCAAAGAGCAGTACTTTCGCGTGGTAACGCTCAGCCATCTGCCTGGCGAGTGATCCGTATTTTATAGCTGACCAGCGTTTGTTGATATGACCTTTAAATGTGGCTGAACCGGCATGGAATCCGATTACCAGTCTGTGGTTCAGTTCATTTTCATTGAAATAATTCTCAGCAAATGCCGCATCATCCTGGGTAAGATATACTTCAAGTCCTCCAAGCTCTTCTTCGCGTATATTGGGGAAAACAGTTTTGGCAAGCTCAAAGTTTTCGATGACATTGTGCCTGTCCTTAACTTCCTGAATAAGTTTAGAGTTCAGGAAATCCCAATTGGATTTTGAATAGTTCAAATACCTGTGGGCTATCTTAACTTTAGCTCCTTCAAGGTACTGCACCATGTTATATTCACGCCTGTTGGAAGGATATACATTTACTGAAGCGTCATAGTTATTTTTACGCAGCGCAAGAGTTTGCTTAAGCGATTTAAGTTTCGATTGCTTGAGGAAATCAATGAAATAGACATTATCCACATACGGATTATTCCTGAACAGGTCTTCGACCGGTTTGAACATAAC
>JAUQWQ010000221.1 GCA_030835085.1 Ignavibacteria bacterium | reverse complement strand
ATCGTTACCTTCTTTCTTCACAGCAGCCTTGCCAAACGGGAGATAATAATCTGCGTTCGGTTCAGGTGATTTAGCATAACCCTGTCTGTAGAGAAATTTATGTTCAAGGAACATAACCGGATCTTTAAGCTGGCAAGCAGTCTTTAATAACCCTTTTGCATCAGCTGCATTTGATGGATATGCAATATACAAACCCGGGCATTTAGCAAAGATAGCTTCAATGTTCTGTGAGTGATAATGTCCGCCGCCAATGTAACCACCGGTTGCGACTCTAATGGTAACGGGACACTCAAAAGCGCCGTTTGAACGGTAACGGTACATTACAAGTTCATCTCTTATCTGCATCATTGCGGGAAATATGTAATCAGCGAACTGAATTTCAACCACAGGTTTTAAGCCGCTTAAAGCCGCACCAACTGCTGTCCCAAGTATTGAAGCTTCAGCAAGCGGTGAATTAAAGCAGCGGTTAACTCCGAATTTTGTAGAAAGACCTTTTGTAGCTGTGAACACACCGCCTTTACCATCCTGGACATCTTCGCCATATACAAGCATCATAGGATTCTTTTCCATTTCCTCGGTTAAAGCATGATTTATTGCATCAACCATTACAATGGGTTCACCATCCGGAACATTTGCTTCGTAATTTATCTTTGTCTGCTCGTCATCCGGACAGAAAAGATTATCTTCTACAGTTGCCGGATCGGGAAGCGGTTCAGCATAGGCTTCTTCGGCAGATTTTATTACAAGATCATTTAATTCTTTTCTTGTAGCCGCTATCTGTTCTTCGGTCATTATTCCTCTTGCAACAAGCTCTTTTTCAAGTTTGGCAATAGGGTCTTTCAATGTATCTTTTTCAATTGCTTCTTTTGAACGGTATTTATCCTGTGAATCGGAAGCTGAGTGTGAACGAAGCCTTACAACATCAGCATAAATAAATGAAGGTCCCTCACCGTTTCTTGCAAGGCGGACAGCTTCTTTGGCTGTAGCGTAACTCTCGAGGAAATCTGTTCCGTCAATGTGGAACTTATGAATACCTTCAAATCCCTGTACCACTTTATAAACTGAACCGCCGGCGGTCTGCTGTTCAATAGGAACAGAAATTGCGAAACGGTTATTTTGTATACAGAAAATTGTAGGAAGTTTTTCTCTTGCAGCCCAGTTGATAGCTTCGAAGAATTCACCTTCACTGGTTGAGCCTTCACCGCCGCCAACATAAGAAACTTCATCGGTTCCGCGGTAAACACAGCTTAAAGCTGCTCCAACTGCCTGAAGATACTGTGAGCCTGTTGGTGAAGAAGCCGTTGGCATTCTGAGCTCTTTTGAACCCAGATGCATTGGCATTTGCCTGCCGCCTGTAAAAGTATCGGTAGCCTTGCCCATAATATGCCTGAAAATTTCTATTGGAGTAATACCAAGTGCAGTTCCAATTGCATTATCCCTGTAATAAGTGAAGAACCAATCCTTGCCGCCTTCCATTGCCATAGCGCAGGCAACCTGGATTGCTTCATGTCCGGAACCCGAAATTAGGAATGTGGCTTTCCCCTGCTTAATGAGCATATCAATTCTGTCATCTGTAAACCTGGAAAGAAGCATTGCTTTATAAGCATGTATCATTTCTTCATTAGAGAGTCCGTGGTTTTTAACGGTTTCTGTATGAAAATCATACTGTAAACTCTCTTTTGAACCATTGGATGGTTTTGAAACATTGGTCTCTTTCACAGCGCCATTAGTGCCTTTTGATTTCTTTTCTGCAGCAATTTTCTCTGCCATAGGATTAATACCCCTCTTTAATTATATATATTTAAATATTTATTATTTTTTAACAGGAAGTGATGAAAATCACAAAGATTTCAAATATAGGGTTTTTTTAGATATTATAAAAGGGCAATTTGTGATGTAAAACTATTACCAAAGGTAGATTTCTTACAGGTATTTCCATATCTGTAGGAATCAAAATTAGTATATAATACTACAAGATTATATTGACAATTTATAAAAAATACTCCATATTTAGTATATCAATTAACGTATTTTTAACAGTTAGAAAAGGAACATAATCATGAAGAAATTATTTCCGTTATTTGGATTTATGGCTATCGTTGTACTTTTCTTCGGATTGATCTATTCTGATCCTTACGGTTCCAGATTGAACAATTCCCCGGATAATTCGATAAGCCAAATTACACCGCCGGTAAGTAATATCGTAAAGTTTGTTGATGATATGAACGGCACTAACGATACAATTGCATTGAGGACAAGAGGCTGGAAGCCCAAAAGAGGACCGCTCAGCGGGCCGGCAGGTACATCACCAAACTGGTTCCAGGGCAACTCAACAGTATTTAATGCATTTGAAGGTCCGGCAACCGGATATGTTGCTGCGAATTACAACAATGTTACCGGAACAAATACCATTGACCTTTGGTTAATTTCACCGAATGTTAACGGCGCAGCTGGTGATACACTTTCTTTTTATTCACGCTCTCCCGATGCTTCAACATTCCCTGATTCAATAAGAGTATACTGGGCATCTAACGGCGATACGGTTCCTGGTTCAGGAAGTTTTGTAGAGCTTGGTAAATTCAAGGTTTCTACTGCAGGCTGGACAGAAAGCAGATATTTACTTCCATCAGCAGGAGCTTCAGGAAGGTTTGCAATTAATTACAGGGTAGCAAATGGCGGACCTTCAGGCACAAACAGTGATTTTATTGGCGTAGATCTGATAAGATTACTCGGACCGGCTGCACCACCTCAAACTTGTAACATAGTTGCTAATCAATGGACAACACGTCCTGTCGTACCTAGTGCATCTTATTTTGGCAATTCTGCATGGATCGGTGATACATTATACTTCCATGCTCCATCATCTGCGGGCGCAGCTTCAACTACAATTTACAGATATACATATAATGGGTCATGGACTACAGGCGTGCCAATGCCAGGAGCATTAGTAGGTGGCTCAATGGTTTCGGCAGGCGGTAAGTTATATTATGTTGGCGGCAGTGCAACAGGAATCACAACTGGCGGCACTACAGTTTACTCCTACACACCCGGAGCAGGCTGGACAACGATGGCACCATTGCCGGCAGCACTTTCAGGACATCAGGCTGTAAATTGGGGTGATAGCGTAATTGTTGTGGTTGGTGGACCATATACCGGTTCAGGAACAAATCTTGCGCATCATTACTACAGAATTGGCAGTAATACCTGGGGAACAACTGCATCCTCACTGCCAACAAGCCAAGGCAGAAGAACATTTGCTATGGGAATAAATGGAAATAAGATAATTATCAGCGGCGGATTCAACACTGCGTTCTTAAAAAGTACATATGTTGGGACATTAGGTTCAAACGCTTCAACAATTACATGGGCGGCTGCGCCGGATATCCCGACAACTGAAAGCGGGCTCAGCAGACCTGGCGCAACATCATTCGGCAACTGGTTCTTTCTGGTAGGCGGTGAAAGAGGTTCAACAACTGGTTATTCAGATATAACTTATGTGTTCAACGCTACCTCAAATACATGGAGCGGTCAAATAATCGGATTACCATTCCCAAGATCAAACATTATGGGTCATATAACTGCAAAATGTATCAATGATACATTGAGTTTATTCTGTCCCGCAGGTTATGGAATAGTAGGCGGTATTGGAACCGGTGCCGCAACTAATCTATTTCATATTACAAGAGCTGGCGTATTTACAAACTCTGGCAATAATTCAACAAACACACCGGAGAAGTTTGAGCTTTCACAGAACTATCCGAATCCGTTCAACCCATCAACAATAATTAACTTCAGCCTTCCTACATCTTCACTTGTATCATTAAAAGTGTATGATATTACAGGAAAAGAAGTTAAAACACTTGTTAACGAATTAAGAAGTGCCGGAAGACACAATATATCTTTTAACGCTTCAAACCTGGCAACCGGTGTTTATTTTTATACTCTCGAAACTGAGAACTTTAAACAAACCAAGAAGATGTTACTAATTAAATAGAAACTTAAAACATTTACTTTAAACAAAAAGCCATCTTAAAAAAGATGGCTTTTTGTTTTTCTCAGTTTGTATCATGTAAAGTTACTTTATTAATACCATTTTTTTCTCATCGGAAAAGTTGCCTGCTTTTAGAGAATAAAAATAAATTCCACTTGACAATTCCGATTCTCTTGTATTCCAAATATAATCATGATAACCTGCTTTCAAAAAGCTATGATTTATTGGTCGTATAATTACTTTCCCAGTTACATCGAAAATTGTTAATGTAACATATGCATCTTCTGGAATATCAAAATTTATGGTTGTAGATGGATTAAAAGGATTCGGATAGTTTTGATATAGTTTATAGTTTTTTAGATCCTGATTTGATTTATCAAGTCGCTGTCTAAGTGATTGGTTGCAACATGGTAATCTTACTGTATCTAAAGGCTCCAATCTGCATACACATCCAGTTACATAAACTGTAATCGGATCATCTTGTGGACAATATTTCGGATCGAGGACAAAATGGTATGTTGCCCCCGGAGGCCATGCGAGGCCACCAATTGGTGAGGAGCAATCATTTGGATCTAAGAAAAAACTACCTTTTACAGTATTGACAGAGTCTAACAATAAATAATACTGTCTTTCATCACAACAGTTACACGCTAAAACTTTACATTGTCCTAGCAGATTTTGTGATAAGGAAAAAGAAAATACAAAGGAAATAAAAATCAGGATTCTGAATAAGATCTTTTTTGTCATGATAATACCCTTTCTTTTAAAGTAAAAAAATTAAGTTATGATACAAACTGGAATATTCTTTTTTCGAAGTAACAAAACTGATTTTCAAATCTTGCACAAGTTATAAATATATTTTAGATTTGTCAATAATTTGGGGCAAGAAATCTATTGCTATTTCTAATTTAAAAGTACCGTGTTAAAAGTATAATCATTCTAAAGTAATATATAGAATAGTTTACAAATTTTGTAATTTTTAATTATGATCATCACTTATAAGAAATATTTTCAGTGAGTAGGCGTTGTAGATAAATTTCTTCAGTCCGGTTATTCCTGGTACAAACATTATAACCTGAGCAATGTTTCACATCTGCAGTGTTTACTTTCCCTATTAATTTCTGATAGACTTGTTGTATTTGATATACTCGGAAGAGAAGTTGCAACATTGTTAAATGAAGTTAAACCGGCAGGTAATTATCTAGTTGATTTCTACCGCCTGGAATCAGGCAGTTTTGCTGAAACCAAAAAGATGCTTCTTGTAAAATAATTCTGTAAAAATAAAAAGCAGCCAAAGGCATCCTTTGAAAAAAGGATGCCTTTTTTATATATTAATCTATTGTTATTTAATTACTTATAACAATTTATTTTTTTAAATATTGAAATTTGTCAAGATATTTATCATATTTCAAATTGATATTCATCTCTAATTAACTAATTTCATTCATTAAACAAATTTTTTATGAAAAAAGCATTCCCGGTATTATCCTTAATTGCTGTAGGTATTTTATTTCTTGGACTGATCTATTCTGATCCTTTCAATTCAAAAACACCAGGCAGCATATCAACAGATTCAAGAAATCCTGAAATAGCTCAGACTGATGCTATTGTAAAATTTGTTGACAGTTTAAACGGAGCAAATGATACAATTGCTCTTCGTAACAGAGGCTGGAAACCCAAAAGAGGACCACTTAGCGGCCCTGCCGGAACTTCACCGAACTGGTTCCAGGGCAATTCAACTGTATTCAATGCATTTGAGGGACCTGCAACAGGTTACGTTGCAGCAAACTACAATAATGTTACAGGAACAAACACAATTGATCTCTGGTTAATTTCACCAACTGTAAACGGAAATGCAGGTGATACACTTTCATTTTATTCCAGATCACCCGATGCTTCCACTTTCCCGGATTCAATCAGAGTATACTGGGCATCAAACGGTGATACTGTTCCGGGCTCAGGCAGTTTTGTTGAACTTGGTAAATTTAAAGTATCAACAGCAGGCTGGACTGAAAGCAGACATGTACTTCCATCAGCAGGTGCTTCAGGAAGATTTGCAATTAATTACAGGGTAGCAAGCGGCGGTCCCTCAGGTACCAATAGTGACTTTATTGGTGTTGATTTTATCAGACTTCTTGGGCCGGCTGTCACAAACACAACACTTGTGCTTGTGCATGATTCTACAATTGCAACAACACTTGCAAGAAGAAAACAGGACAAGGATACACTCAGGAAATATCTTGGCGGTATAGTTGGCGGTTATGACCTTGTAACTTTCGATACAAATTCAACATTACCAACTTTGACCGGTTATAACAGGATCATCGTTCAGGAAACAGCCTTTGATGCTATACAGACAAGATGGCTTGGCCTAACAGCAAGAAACAACCTGACTGCATGGCTTAACAACGGTACTGCAGGAAACAGGAAAACACTTGTTTTAATTGGCGGCGACCTGGCATATAATTATAACAGAACCGGTTCTCTTGGAATTGACCCGGTATTTTCTGCGACAACATGCGGTTTCACATACAAACTTGATAATGCATACCCATCACCTGGAACTATTGTTGGTATGGCAATAGATAACGGAAATACGCGAAATATCACAACACCCGGTTCAAACTACTACCCTGATGGTGCCGGATTCAGTAATGGTTCATTTGGTTTATACAGGTACGGCAACCATACAGTTAACGATACACTTGCAGGAATAATGAGGCTTACAGCCACATACGAAGTAAGATCTTTATTCTGCGACCCGAGTTACTTCTCCGGTCCAGGCGGATTCCAGGTAATACTTACATCTTTACTGGGCAATTTAGTTGGTATTAACCCGGTAAACAACCAGGTACCGCAGGTTTATTCGCTAAGCCAGAACTATCCTAATCCGTTTAACCCGGTAACAAATATCAAGTTCTCAATTCCAGTTTCAGGGAACGTAAAAATTGTATTATTTGATATTTTAGGAAGAGTTGTAAGAACACTTGTAAATGAGGTTAAACCGGCAGGAAACTATGTTGTAGACTTCAATGCTTCAGAGCTTTCTAGCGGAGCATATTTCTACAGGTTAGAATCAGGTAACTTTACTGAAACAAAGAAAATGTTACTTGTAAAATAATCTTCTTTTACTGCAACATGCTGTAAAAAATTTAAAGCCATCCTGTTGAACAGGATGGCTTTTTTATTATCATCAAATCCGGTTCAATTAATCTTTGATATTAGGATCTTCAGAATTTTTAAAATTTGTAACTATATTCTGACCACATGTTGAGCCAATCTTATTTTCTTCGTAGTCACCAATGCTGATAATAACTTCATAACCCAGTTGCCTGAATTCACCGGAGAGTTTTTGGATGCCGCTGCTATCCAATGGATTTATTATGGAAGTGAAATTATTTTTAACCGTACTGTTGGTTAAGTTTAACGGTGTTAGCTTAATGAGAAAATGCTCGTGATCAAAATATCGGAGCATCTTCTCAGGATCTATTTCATTTTCAGATGCAGGTGCGAAACTCAGTGTTACTTTTCGGTCCAAACCGGTATGAAACCTTCTGCCGTACTCCCCTATCTTTTCAAAACTCCATTTTTTAACGGGTATCAGCTCATTTCTTTTGGCTTCATCAGTAGTATGTATAGAAAACTGCAGCTGGATATTGCCTTTATTAAATTTCTCATTCTTGAGCGCTAACAACTCCTCAAAGAATTTTTCACTTCCTTGAGGTGCAATTGATGAAATTGAAGGCATAAAACCCGGGGCATTGAAATACAGGTCAAACTCTCTCATTACATCAAGCACCGCAAAATTGAATGCAGGTTCACCCATCCTGGTGAAATGAACTTTAAGCTGCTTTACAGGTATAATACTATCCGGATACCTTTTCGAAATCATATGATCAAGCTGCCAGAAAATACCCTCTTTGCTTATTCTGCCAAGGTAATACGGTCCCGCATCGCATATCAGGCAATCAACAGGGCAGCCATATAAAGTAGATACTGTAAGAATCCACTTTTCTTCCCGGGATTTTGGGTGCTGCAGAGATTCAACAAATTCAACATAGTTACCGCCTGCAGCCTGGGCAATATATATAACAGCAAGGTCTTCTTTTCCTGTAGATGATATTATTTTCATTTATATTGCCCGGTTTTGAACTCAGCAAAAAGATGTTTTACTTTATTTCTCTGGTACTTTCCTGTAGAAGTAACCGGAATTGAATCAGAAAATACTACTACCTTAGGTGATTTATAGGCAGGGAGCTTCTCCCTGCAATGCTTAATAATTCGTTCTTTCACTTCATCACTTCCGGCAATATTTTCTTTTAACAAAACCAATGCGCCTACTTCTTCACCATACCAGTCATTATCAAATCCAACAGCTATTGCTGATTTTACTTCAGGAATACTCATAAGAACTTCATCTATTTCAAGAGGAGCTATATTCACTCCGCCGCGTATAATAAGTTCTTTCAACCTGCCCGTTATGAAAAAATATTTCTTTTCCTTTTCATCATTTACAAAAAAGCCTTCATCCCCGCTCCGGAACCATCCGAATTCAAACGTTTTATCATTGGCTTCAGAATTTTCATCATAGTACTTCATAACGTTATGACCCCTGATCACTATTTCGCCTCTGGTATTTTCAGGCATTGATTCACCATGCTCATTATGGATATCCATTTCATTGGGTTCAATTGCAATGCCTATGCTGGGAAAACCAAAATCAAGAAGCCATTTTTTATGTTCGGTTTCACTAAGTTCAGTCGGTATAAAACATGAATAGCATGTGGTTTCCGAGAGTCCGTAACCGTGTACAATTTTTAGAGCGAACATATTTTCAAATTTTGAAACAAGCTCACAGGTCAGCGGTCCCGCGCCGCATATGATATGCCTAAAAGATTTCAAGGCAGGAATCTGTTCAATTTCATTTTTTCCAGATTCATAATCATGGCATAAAAACTGCAGCAAAGTCGGCACTACACTTACGATATTAACCTTTTCATCTGCAAGTCTTTTAAAAAAACTATCAGTGTGAAATTTCTGGTTAAGAATAAGAGAACCACCGGCATACATAGGTGTCATAATGGTGACCACGGTACCGTTAACATGATGTATCGGTAATACACACATCATTACCGTACCTTTGGTTATACCATGCCATTTACTGATGCCTTCGGCATCTATCATTAAATTGTACTGAGTAAGCACCACTCCTTTAGGCAGGCCAGTTGTGCCGGATGTGTAAACTATAAGCGATTCATTTTCCTGGTTTACTGAATCATCCGGTATGAATAAATCATTTTGCAGTTCTAGTTCACTTTCAAAATTACATATTCCCGGTTCAGCATTTGATATTTCATACGAATGTACAATTGGCAGAATTGATAATTTACTCAGCACATCTTTGAATTTATTAAAATAATGACCGTAGATAAAAGCAAGTTTTGTCTTCGAGCTTTTCAGGATATATTCAATTCTGTCGGGTTCTTCGCTGATATTTACCGGAACAACAGTTGCGCCTATACACCATGCAGCAAAATACTGGATAACCGTATTAATATGATTATGTGAAATTGTAGTAATTCTGTCACCGGCAGAAATACCCTTTGCTTTCAGAAGATTCGCTGTTTTGTATACTCTATTTGCAAATTTTGTATAACTGAGTGTAATTTTATCGCCGCTATCAGGATAGAAAGTAACAAAATTATCATCAGGCTGCCGTTGAGCCTGGTATTGCAGCAATTCAAAAATATTGCGGTAGTTCACGCGGTATTTATCAGGAGCAATACCGTTTACAAAATGCGCCCGGTTTATATTTTGCTTAGTTTTATCTGAAAGTATCATAGAGTGCAAAAATAAACCATTGCAACAAAACAAAAAAGGCTGTTTTATAACAGCCTTTAAAATGATTCAGTTTTTTTCAAACAGATTTTTTCGGGTATTATTTTACCAATACCATTTTTTTTGTTTCAGTGAAATCACCACCTATTGATAATTTGTAGTAATAAATTCCGCTTGGATAGTTTGAGGAGTTAAAATTTACTTCATATTCACCAGGACTGAGCTTTTCATTTACAAGTTCTTCAACTTCGCGTCCCAGAAGATCATATACAATTAGGGATGTCTTTGCTGCAGATGTGCCGCTAATATCAAACCTGATTGTTGTTGAAGGATTAAACGGGTTTGGAAAGTTCTGCTTCAGGCTGTATTTTAACGGTACTATTTCCGAAATCTGGGAAATGCCGATCAGGTCACTTAAAGGTCTTTTGTATACCCCGCCCCCGGAAGTACCTGCATAAACAAAACCATTGTATATCTTTAGCGCAAAAACAGATAAATGACTCAATCCTTCATTTTTCTGTACCCAGTTAGCTCCGTTATCATTTGATACATAAACACCGTTAGTAATTGTACCGGCAATTACAGTAGAACCCATCATATCCAAAGCATTGCAGTCGTTGTTATTTGATAAACTTTGTATCCATGTATTACCATAATCAGTTGATTTGAACACACCCTGCGCATTCAAGATCCCGGCGAAAACGAAATTTCCGTTTACAGTTAAAGAACGAACATTACGGTTATTCAAAGAAGATTTACTCCAGTTCACACCGCTATTTGTAGATATAAATACACCGCTGTCTATTGTTCCTGCATAGATGTAATTACCGAAAGAAGCCAGTGAACGTACTTCCCGGTTATTTACTCCGGCAAGGCTCCACGAAACACCGTTATCTGTAGACCTGTAAACACCCATATTTGCAACTATAGGGCAAAATGTTCCGGCAAAAATATTACTCCCTGAAAAACAATATGCCCATACTGTCATATTGCCTCCCATTGTAACCTGGTTCCACGAAGCGCCGTTATTTGAAGAGCGAAATGTACCTGCATTAAACGTCCCGGCGAGAACATTACTGCCGGAATTAATAAGAGCGAAGACCAATTGGTTATTGAGTGTTGTCTGGACCCAGTTGGCACCAAAATTTGAAGTATAATATACCCCTGCACTTGTACCACCGGCAAACATATTGTTACCATCTATAGTTACAGTACCGGCAAGAATATTTCCCATCCCATTTGAAACCTGTACCCATTGTGAGTAACAATTATTAATCAGCAGAAAATTACCGGCAATTAAGAAAATAAATAAAGTTCTTTTCATAAATTCTCCTTATTAATTAAGTAAAAGTAAACTTAATTATACAAATAAGTATATGCAATATACATTATCGTGTTATTGCAGCCAGTACATTAAGTAAACTAAAAGGCTGTTTTTATCAGCCTTTATATTGAATTCAGTCTTTTTTAAACAAATTTTCGGGTATTATTTTACCAATACCATTTTTTTTGTTTCAGTAAAATCACCACCTGTTGATAATTTATAATAATAAATTCCGCTTGGATAGTTTGAGGCATTGAAACTTACACTATACTCCCCGGGAGCAAGCTGCTCATTCACCAAAACCACTGCTTCTCTGCCTAATAGATCATACACTATCAGAGATGTTTTCGCTCTGGATGTGCCGCTAATATCAAACCTGATTATTGTCGAAGGATTAAACGGGTTGGGGTAATTTTGCAAAAGTGAAAAATTCCTCGGTATTTCAGTGCTGATAGGTTGTATACCAATAGGAAAACCCCCATTGGTAGTTTTATAGATATAACCTGAGTCACCCAATAGCCAGCCGGTATTTTGGGAAGTAAAGTATACTTTGTTAAATCTCTTTGAAGGCAGAATAAGTTCATGTATTCCCCATGTTGCCCCTGAGTTATCTGTTCTTAGAAGAACGTTCCTGAAGCTGGTATCAGCTGTCAGGGCAAGCACCCATCCCGTATTTGCATTTATGAAGGAAAACGAGCGGGGATAAATATTACTAACATTAAAACTTTCGTCCCAGTCATTTCCACCGTTACTTGATCTGTAAACAGCATAGTCTGTGGCATAAAAACCTGTAAGGTCATTCAAAAATAAGATCGCACGGCTGTTTGTACTTGGCTGACTGCTGAATTGCTGCAGCCAGTTCTGCCCGCTATCAGTGGTTTTGAACATGCTGCTCTGGTAACCGGCAACCCAGCCAGTGCTTACATTAAGAAAACTTAAACAGGTTGGAAGAATCACACCGGAATTCAGCGGAGTCCAGCTTGAACCTCCGTTTACCGTTCTGCTTAATCCATGCGAATTTGCAAGATAACCTGTATTCGCTCCGGCAAATTGTAATCCGGAAAGGTTGTTCTGGAAAGAGCCCGTGTCTATGAAAGTCTTTGACCACAGTGTACCTGAATTGGTGGTTTTAATTACAAAGGAGCTGTCATTAACATTTCCTTTCATAAATGCCCAGCCGGTATTCGCATCCAGAAATGTAACTGCAAGAATATCATATATTGGCTGATTATACACAACTATCCAATTGCTGCCGCCATTTACTGTCTTTAATATTACTCCGCTGTTACCGGCAGCGTAACCGGTATTATCATTGATAAAAAATCCTGTATTGAGTGATTTGTTTATCCCCGTTGGCTGCAGCACCCAGCCGCTTTGCGCAAACAAAAATGACTGTAAAACCAATAAAAACGCGTAAAATCTAAAAATTTTATTCACTGAAAATTTTTTCATGTATAAATATATGCATATATACAATTAAACACTATAGTAGAATTATAAAAGGCTGTTTTAAAACAGCCTTTGAAAATAACACGGATCTGACTGAAAATATTAATATATACGATCATTTGACTATTACCATTTTCCTGGTTTCGGAAAAATTACCTGCCGATAGCTTATAATAATATACACCGCTTGGATAGTTAGAAGCATTGAAATCTACTTCATATTCACCGGGCCTGAGTTTTTCATTTACCAATACAGCAACTTCCCTACCCAGAAGATCATAGACAATCAGGAATGTCTGTGCTGCCGTTGTGCCGCTTATATCAAATCTGATTTTTGTAGAAGGGTTAAACGGATTTGGGTAGTTTTGAAAGAGCGAAAAATCCCCTGGCACATTTATCCCGATTTGCTGGATGCCGATAGTTACCCCGCCATTGGTCGTTTTCATTATCAAACCGGAATCACCCACTAACCAGCCTGTGTTTACAGAACGAAAAAATAAATGACCGGGAATTTTTGTAGAATTTATATTATGCAATATCCAGTTAGCTCCGCCATTTGTTGTCTTTGAAAGTTGAATCTCATTGTAATACCCCAATGCAAGCATATAGCCTGTATTAGTGTTTACAAATTTTATAGAATTAACTAAATATTGAAAATCATGATTTTCATTCCAGTTCAATCCCCCGTTGGTTGTGTAATATAGGTAACCATAACTCCCAAAATAGCCGTTAACAGCAAATCCTTTTTGTTCATTAATAAAATAAATATCTGCATCATAATTGTGATAAAAAAATGGGTATTGATTAATCCAGGAATTTCCACCATCTGTTGTTTTATCTACACCTCTGTTTCTCCCGCTTGTCCATCCCGTATTTGTATTAAGAAAAAAAATACCACTTGAACTATTATCAAATACAGTAAACCAATTTACTCCACCATTTGTTGTTTTCTTTAGATTTCCACATGCTAAATATCCCGTTGTAAGGTCAGAAAAATAGATTTCAGAACCAAATGAGTACAATGAATCCACATAAATTTCTGACCATGTAGCACCGCCGTTAACAGTCTTCAAAACAACATTTTTAATTTCAGGCGGATTACGGAAACCAACTGCCCAACCAATGTTACTATAAATAAAAAAAACATCGTCTATACTGTATTCCGGATTTGAATAAACAGAGAACCATTGAATTCCTCCGTTAATTGTTTTCAGAATATCACCTCCGCTGCTGCCTGCATAACCAATAAAGTCATTAACAAAGTAACTTGAGCAAATAAATTTGTTTATCCCACTATTTTGCAGAACCCATCCGTTTTGGGAAAAGGTTAGTGATTGAAGAAGAATAATTATAGCAAGGAAAAGTTTGATATGTCTCATATTTAACTCCTTTTAGGAATTGAGTTAAACTAAAATAGGGCAAAAACTAAGATAAAAAAAGGCTGTTTTAAAACAGCCTTAGAACATGAAGCCATTAACTTTTAACCTGCAACTAAATTACTCTATTTCCGCTTCGTGGCCCTCTTCATTCCATGTATATGGATAGTTGGGAAGGTCATACGGCTTTGCATGTTCGGTCAGCTTCAGCGGGTGAAAAGTATCTACCATAACGGCAAGCTCAAGGGTTTCCTTTTTGCCGATCGATGCTTCCATTGTTCCCGGATGCGGACCGTGGGGTATACCCCCCGGATGCAAAGTGAACGACGCTACATCTACGCCCTTGCGTGACATGAAATTACCTTCAACGTAATACAACACTTCGTCGCTATCAATGTTACTGTGGTTATATGGTGCAGGTATTGCATCGGGGTGATAATCAAACAGCCTTGGACAGAATGAGCATATCACGTAATTCCTGCCTTCGAAGGTTTGATGCACAGGCGGCGGCTGATGTATCTTGCCGGTAATAGGCATAAAATCGTTGATATTAAATATCCATGGATAGAAATATCCATCCCAGCCAACTATATCAAACGGGTGATAGTCAAATATATAATGATGCAGCTTATTGAACTTTTTTATCTTAACTAAGAACTCACCTTTTTCATCTACAGTCAACAGTGTTTCCGGAACTCTGAAATCGCGTTCGCAAAACGGAGAGTGCTCCAGGTACTGACCATAAGAGTTTTTATATCTTGCCGGGGTGTATACAGGACTTTTGGATTCGATTACCATGAATTTTGTCTTTTCACTTTTTGTAACTACTCTGTAAATCACTCCGCGGGGGACTACTATATAGTCACCATCATGATAATCGAGTGAGCCGTATTGTGATTCAAGCGTGCCTGTACCGTAATGAACGAAAATAACTTCATCACCTTCACCATTTTTATAGAAGTAATCCATTTGTTTATCAGGATTGCAAATTGCCATAGAAACATCATTATTGTAAAGCATAACTTTTCTGCCTGAAACCGGGTCACCCAGCGGTTTGGCATCTAGTGTCCTTATATGGAAATGCCTTAGGGTACCTTCATTCCATTCTTTATACCCGATATCTTCAATAGTAGATATCTTCTTAACTTTTGTGGGCGGATTAATGTGATACAGGATTGATGATATACCGGAAAATCCTTCTGTACCAATAACCTGCTCCTGGTATAATGAACCATCCGGCTGCCTGAACTGTACGTGTCTTTTCTGGGGTAATTTTCCCAGCTTATGATAAAATGCCATTAATTATAATTTAATTGTACTTTTTATTATTAATTGTTAAAAATTAAAGTGTTCCGCGAACTTCCTGCTCACGTTCAATCGCTTCGAATAAAGCTTTGAAGTTACCTTTACCAAATGACTTTGCACCCTTACGCTGGATTATTTCAAAAAACACAGTAGGTCTGTCTTCGATAGGTTTGCTGAAAAGCTGCAGAAGGTAACCATCATCATCACGGTCAACAAGTATTCCGTGTTTTGCAAGCTCATCAACATCTTCATCTATCTTTCCAACACGCGCTTCAAGCTCCTGGTAGTAGGTTGTTGGTACACGTAAGAATTCAACTCCCCTTCTTTTAAGCTCGCTGACGGTTTCAACTATATTGGTAGTATTCATGGCAATATGCTGGCATCCTGCGCCATGGTAGAATTCAAGATACTCATCTATCTGTGATTTCTTTTTACCGGCAGCTGGCTCGTTTATCGGAAATTTTATCTTACCGGTTCCGTTTTGCATTACCTTGCTCATTAATGCAGTATATTCAGTTGAAATATCCTTATCATCAAATGAAAGAAGCTGGCTGAATCCCATTGTTTCTCCGTAGAACTTCACCCAGAAATTCATTTTGCCAAGCTCAACATTGCCAACCATATGATCTACTGATCTTAATCCGGCATCTTTTATCCCCTGAACCGCTTTTGCAGAAGCATCAACAAACCCGGGAAGGAACAATCCTTTGTAATTATTTCTTTGAATGAAAGAATGGAGTGTATCACCATATGTTTTTATTGCAGAACGGATTATAAATCCATTTTCATCTTCAATCTTGGTTGGCTCCATAGCCGGAACAGCTCCGCGTTTTACTGTTTCGTTGAATGCGCTTTCAGCATCATCAACTTCAAGTGCTATATCTCTTACACCATCTCCATGCTGCCTGATATGGTCCGAAATAAAATTATCCGGATGGTACGGTGTGGTAAGTACAAATTTGATCTTCCCCTGTTCAAGAAGATATGAAGCTCTTTCGCGGTTACCGGTTTCAAGTCCGCTATAAGCTGTAAGTTTAAATCCCATAGCATACTGGTAATAAAACGCAGATTGTTTTGCATTTCCGCAATAAAATTCAATGTGATCCCAATTCTTTAACGGCAGAAAATCAGCAGAATCAACTGCTTTTACAGCTTTTTTTTCGGTTGCTAATGTATCCATTATTATAGTATAATTTTAAATTTTTACTTCAAACGAGCAATTTTTAAGTTGACAAATATAAAAAATTATGTTGTCAGAAAATACCCTAAATACAGTTAATAAAAATTACTACTTTTTTACATTTTTTTTGGCTTTCAAATCGATATTTAGTGATTTATCTTATGTTTTTAAAATAATCAAAGAGGAGATATGAAAAAACTTATTGTTTTATTGTTTATGGCTTTTATAACCATTTCGAGTTATTCTCAGGTTACCAAACTGTTTGAAAGTTTTGAAACATCAGTTCCGCCAGCCGGTTGGAGAGCAATTAATGTATCCGGCACAACAGTATGGAACAGAGTTACTGCCCCGCTTACAGCATCTTTCGGTACACTTCCTGCAAAGCACGGTACGGCAGTAGCATTTATACAATACCAGGCACCAATAGGTGAAGACTGGCTTATCACTTCAAGAATAAACGGTATTACAGCAGGTGATTCAGTAGTATTCTGGCTGGTAAAGCAGTTCAGCGATGGTCCGTATCCGTATGATTCATTACTTGTCAGAGTTTCAACAACTGATTCCAATCAGGCAAGTTTTACACAGTATGCCGGAAGTATTTGTGTACATTGTTTACCAGTTGGAGCACCCGAAATAATCTGGAGAAGGTTCAGTTTCCCGCTTACAGCGTGGGCAGGTCAGAGTATTTTCCTTTCTTTCGTACACAAGGATACTGATGGTCACGGAATGGTTCTTGACAGCATTGCTGTATTCGGAAATGATCCAACAGGCATTACACATGATCCGAATGTAACACCAACACAATTTGAGCTATACCAGAATTATCCTAATCCGTTCAACCCGGTCACAAAGATCAAGTTTGATGTTCCTAAATCAGGTTTCACAACATTAAAGGTATATGACGCAACAGGCTCTGAAGTATCAACACTTGTATCCGATAACCTGGAAACAGGTAAGTATACAGTTGATTTTGACGCTTCAAACCTTTCAAGCGGTATTTACTATTACAGACTTGAATCAAATGGTCAGATAAAGACAAACAAGATGAGTTTAGTGAAATAAACTGTCTTATTTTTTGATTTTTTTAAGCCCCTGTTAAATACAGGGGCTTTTTATTTTTTATATCTTTGAATATGTGAACATAAATTGATAATTTTGTAAATTAATGATTATCACTATATAATTGCCAAAAAAAAGGCTCTTTATTTCGCTAAATCCTGATGAAAATGTTCTGAATGAATTAGGGATTATTCAACAGAATTTAAAGGAAAAATATTCAGTTCATAATATCAGGTGGGGAGAAACTGATAAATTCCATCTCACTCTGAGGTTTTTAGGTGATATAGACGAGGAAAATATTCCGGCACTTGCCGGCACTCTTGAAAGACTGAAATTTGATTTTGAAACCATTAGTTTTGAAACAGATAAGATCGGTTTTTTTCCGGCAAACAAATATCCCAATGTTATTTACGCAGGTCTGAATGAATTCGGGAACAATACAGAATTGCTGGTTGGTTTTATAGATAAGATAATCTTAAATTTCGGGGTAAAGCCTGATAAAAAGTTCATTCCTCACATTACATTAGGCAGATTTAACAGAAACAAAAGGATAAAAATTAATGAACCGGAAAACACAGCAATTAAAAAATTTATTATAGAATTTGATTCATTTTGTCTTATGCAAAGCAGTCTTACGGCTGCCGGTTCAGTTTATGAATTAATAAATATATTTAATTTCAGGAAATAAATATGCCATTTTACGAATACCAATGTTCAAATTGCGGCCACACACTCGAAGAGCTGCAGAAAATGAGTGACGAACCACTGATAAAATGCCCCAAATGCGGCAAGAATACTCTCAAAAAACTTATCGGTACGGGCGGCGGACTGATCTTTAAAGGCAGCGGATTTTACCTTACAGATTATAAAAATAAACCACAAAGCGGCAGTAAGTCAGGGAAAACTTCTGTAACTAAGACAGTAGATTCAACAGCTTCAGAGAATAAAAGCGAATCCTCTTCGTCTAAGGATACAAAATCCCCTGAAAAGAAGACAAGTTCAAAGAAAGATAAAAAATAAATAATGTACTCAGTAGAATTCAATAAACTTCCAAACTTCAACAACCTGTTCCTTGATTATGTTTCTTCAGCTGAAGAGGAAAACGCAAAGCTGAAGCCTTTTTTCAACGCGATGTTCAGGGAAAATGAAGATTTCTTTAAAGTTGTTGATGAAAAAATTCACAATTACAATACCAGCAGGTATTTTGATAAGAACGTACTTATTGATATTCTGAAAAGGCAAAATGTAACATATGGAGGAGATGAGCATACTGCGGCAAATATTGAATATCTTTCCGGTGATAATACTTTCACTGTTGTTACGGGACAGCAGGTAAGTTTATACACAGGTCCGTTTTATACAATATTAAAAACGATTTCAGCTGTAAAGCTTGCCAAAGATCTTAAAGAACGATTTCCGCAATTTAATTTTGTTCCTGTATTCTGGCTGGAATCAGAAGATCACGATATAGACGAGGCAAATCATACGTACTTGATCGACAGGCAAAATGAGCTTGTCCGTGTAGGTTTTGAAGATACAAATTCCGGTGATGATGACGCCGCAAAACGCAGCACCCCTCCGGTCGGCTCAATTGTATTCGGGGAGCTAATTAACAGCATCAACGAACAGCTTAGAAGCTCATTGATAGATACTGATTTTAAGGATAAGATAATGAACATGGTTACAAAACATTACCGGGAAGGAAATGATTATAAAACCGCGTTTGCAGGACTGATGAATGATATCTTTAAAGGATATGGAGTGGTATTTATTGACCCATCTGACCATGAAATTAAAAGATTGCTTGTACCTGTATTTGAGAAAGAGCTTACCAGCTCTCCTAAGCTTTGCGAAACAATAATAACACAAAGTGCCGAGCTTGAAAAGAACTACGACCTGCAGGTTAAGCCGAAGGTCATAAATATGTTCTTTCTGCATAACAATAACCGCCTATTAATTGAACCAAGGGATGGCGGTAAATTCGCCCTTAAAAATTCCAAACGCAGGTTTGAAAATGATGAATTGCTTAACCTGCTACAGGAAAACCCTGAATTATTCAGCCCGAATGTACTGCTCAGACCCATTTGCCAGGATTACCTGCTGCCAACGGCAGCTTATATCGGCGGACCCGGTGAAATTTCATACTTCGCGCAGTTTAAACCGGCATATAAGCATTATGATATTACTATGCCTGTTATCTATCCCAGGGTATCTGTTAGTATCATAGAAGGTAAGATAGCTAAGTTCATGAACAACTTTGATGTTAAGCTTGAAGATATATTTCATCACAGCTTCCTGGTTTCGAAAGTTGTTGACAAGCTTTCAGAGGTAAAAATTGAAGATGAGATCGCTAAATATATTGATGAACTGAACAAGGTGTTTTATGATATGCGCAATATGACAGTGAAAGTCGACCAAACTCTTTTGAACACGGTCGATAACATGAAAGAAAAAACCAAACAGAATTTAGAACTTTTTAAAAGTAAGTTAATAAACGCCCAGGCTAAAAAAAGCGAAACCACTACTACACAGATAGATAAAGTTACAAACAACATATATCCAAATCACAACCTTCAGGAAAGGGTGATAAGTGTGATCTATTTCCTGAACAAATATGATGAATCTTTCATAAAAAAGCTGTTCCATGAAATTGATATAAGGAATTTTAACCACCAGGTAATTGAAGTATAAACCTATCTCTTAAAATGAATAACGAACAGGTTCGCAGGATACTTATTATCAGGCTTTCATCAATGGGTGATATAATTTTAACCACACCTCTCATTGAGCTTATGACCAAAACTTTTCCGCTGGCAAGAATTGATTTCTGCACAAAAGAAAAATTCACTTACCTTATCAAATCCAATCCGAAAATACATAAAGTTATAAAAGCAAAAAGTGAGCTTACCTACAGCGCTTTAAAGGACTTAAGGCAATTGATTAAAATGAGCAATTATAATCTGATAATTGACCTTCAGAACAACCTGAAAACTTTATATTTAAGATCGATACAGGACGCAAAAGTGCATGTATTCAATAAACATTCATTTAAGAAATTCCTGTTAGTAAACTTTAAGATCAATCTGCTTAAAAATGAAAAACCCATAACAGAACGATATAAAGAAACCATCAACAGGTATGCATCAGGTGATGACCTTCTCAATATCACTTTCCCTGAACTCTTTACAGACCCTGTTTCAGAACGTTCTATAGATAACATGCTGGTTTCACTCAATATTACAAAAGCTAACAGAATTGTATGTATACCTGCGGTATCAGGACATTTTACAAAAACTTACCCTGCTGAAAATTACGCGCATATAATTAATAATTACCCGGATAATGATGCTGTTTTCTTTTTGACAGGCAGAGGTAAAGATAGTGCGAACATTAAGTTAATAAGAACACTTACCGGCAGTAAGATTGTATACGATCTTTGCGACAAACTTGAAATTGAGGACCTGATTTCTCTTGTTAAGAGAAGTTCATCGGTTATTTGCGGTGATACAGGACCGATGCACATTGCCGAAGCTTTTAATATCCCGGTTATTATGATGGCAGGTTCAAGTGTAAAAGAGTTTGGTTTCTACCCGCAGAATGAAAAAGCTGTTGTTCTTGAAAATAACAGCCTTAAATGCCGCCCATGTTCTCATTATGGCAAAGAAAAATGCCCCAAAGGGCATTTTAAATGCATGAAAGAATTGACACCTGAACTGGTATTAACGAAAGCTGCTTCACTGATATGATCCTGGTCATACCAAGAGAGTATCATTTAAAATGACTTTGTCATTTTAAGATCAGCATTTTTTTTGTTTCTTTAAAATCCTTTGCTTCCATCTGGTAAAAATATACACCACTTGAAAGATTCTTTCCGTCAAAATCAATCTCATATTCGCCGTTTTTCATATCTTCATTTAGCAATACTGCAACTTCAGTGCCATCACTTGCGTAAACCCTTATTGTAACATGGGAATACTTCTGCAAAGCAAATTTTATTTTAGTTACAGGATTAAAAGGATTGGGATAGTTCTGCTCGAGGCTGAATAATGAAGGTGCAATGTTACCCTGATTGATTATACCAATTGCCGGATTTAGCCTGTATAATATCAGCTGACCTTCAAAATTATAATTTGGCTCGGTATGCCCCGTAGAATTGTAGTTACAGTCAGTACATGTTACACCATTCACGCAATTCGGATTTGTGGGCCGGCACAAGTTAACATAAGGCTCTATATTATAGTCTATTGTTGCACTATCCCCTATTGTTACCAGGGTAGTTACATCAAGGTCCCATGGAATAACATCTGCCCCAGGGCACCAGCCGGCACGGGCATACTGCCATGTGCCGCCCTGCGGGCTGCAGGGATTGAGGCCGCAATTTGAGCGCCATAAATTATGAGTAAGTGAATCTGAATTTACAACAACCTGGTGATATTTCACGCTGAATTCCGCTGCATTGTGCGAATTACCCTGACCGTGTCCGGTTGCTATCATTCTGCTTTTTACTTTCACTGTCTGCGGGTCAATAAATACTCTCATAGGCTGAAGATAATTTTCGTGCGGGTCAGCGGTATCACCATATACTATATAATGATCCTGCCAGAGATTAATAACTTTAAACGGTTTGTAATACGCTTCTCCTTCAATAAAAGCGAATTTAACTGTTGTCAGCCATCCGCGGGTTCCTCCAATCCAGCTTTCGATGTAATTTCCAAGAATTTGTGTATCATGAAGCAGAGGCATATAATCGGTAACATCGATCCAGAAAGTGCAAGTGCCCGGATACCCGCCTCCTACAATATTGTATGGAGTTACAACCCGTGCTATTTCATACCCTTGTCCGGTTGCAGTATCGGTATATAATTTGATCCAGCCAAGCCTGTCCCACGGGTCACAACCTGCAGCGGGACAGCCTATTGTATACTTCATTAATATTTTCTCGTAGTGATGAGTTGTATCCGGGAAAGTTACAGAATTATAATTTACAGTCGCCCAGTTGTGATAGCTTTGGTCAAAACCAGTTACCCATGTTGTATCACCGGGCGCAGCCAATATAACAACCCTCAAAGCAAGAAGCAAAACAGCAGCAATAGTAATTTTTTTCATTGTATTCTGAATTAAGTATCTGTTTTTGTAATATAATTATATAAAATTATATATAGTATAATTTTATTTGTCTTGGCTTACTGAGCATTTGTCAATTGTGACACGGTTACCATGAAATAACTTTTCGAATATTCTAAAATTTGAGAATTTTTAAATATTAGAATTGGCATACAAATTGTAAATTTATAACTTAAATGAATATAAAAGGGGTAACTATGTCAAAATCACATAACACAAACCGTGCAACAATTATATCTCGTCCATCAGTACACAGAACAGATATCAGTAAACAGGATGTTAAGCTTATCAGCGAAGAAAAAAGATATCACGCGAGGATAAAACCGGGAAAACTTGAAAAGCATAAAGTAAATCATTTTAAGGAAGTAGAAACAAAAGCCAATGATGAAAAGTCTGAAGAAAAAGATACTGTAATAAATGATGAAACAACAAAACCTAAACCGGAACGCGGTGATCATAAAGATGAAGATGAAATACTTAAGGAAACCTATGAAATGGATAATCGCAAAGCAATTGACAGCACTGCATACGATATTAATAACATTGGCGGAGAACCGGATAAAAGGACAACTTTTTGAATAAAGCTATTTAAGCAACACCATTTTCCGGGTATCTTTAAATGAAGCCGAAGTGATGGTATAAAAATACACTCCGCTTTGATATACAGATGCATCCCAGTCAACTTCATAAGTTCCGGGCCTGAGCTTCTCATTTACCAATACTGCGACTTCCCGGCCGAGGAGATCATATACTGACAGTAATGTTTGTACTGCTTCAAATCCAGCTGGTATTGCAAACTTAATCTTAGTTGCCGGATTGAAAGGATTTGGATAATTTTGAGAAAGTTGAAAATGAGAAGGTACAGAAGTGTTGATTATATTTATATTAGTAACACCACCATTTGAAGTTTTTAATAAACCTTGTGAACCGGCTGCTACCCAACCAGTATTTTCATTAATAAAATATATCTCATTCATATTTGCACTTACCGGTGAAGTCTGCTGTATCCAATTTACTCCCGAATTCGTGGTATGATAAATGATAGAATTATCACCTGAGAGCCAGCCCTTTAGAGAGGATATAAAATAGAAACTTCTAACCAGGTTATAAAGATTGGGTATTCCGGTTGAAATCCAGGTGTTACCTCCGTCAAGAGACCGGGAAGTATATACAATGCCAATATGAGAATACTTGAAACCAAAAGAGGCATCAAAAAAATAAATCATCCCCGGATTAATACTTACCCCGGGTCCTCTGTTGATTAAAAACCAATTTTGACCGCCATTAGTTGTCTGGTTTACATCCAGGTAGTATTGATTTAAAGGAGGTCCTGTAGATGTAGAACCATATGCCCAGCCCGTATTCAAATTCAAAAAATGGATCCATCTATTGGCAACAAATGTTTGGGAGATTTGCCATGTTAATCCCATATTAGAAGACCTGTAAATATATGTATACTCATATGGCGCCTGATAAAAAGTGGAAAATGCTGCAGCGCTTCCATCGTTGAATATACTTAAATTAGTTATACTATTATTCACGGGAGAGCCCTGGTTAACTATGGTCCAGTTGTTTCCGCCGTTTGTAGTGCGAAGTATTAACTGATTATCTCCCGCTGCAATTGCAACAGATGAAGAAAACATTCTGATATCATTAAGTGTATATACTGTTCCTGTCGTGGAGTTGAACCAGTTTATTCCACCATTTGTAGTATATACAATAGCACCACCGTTACCGCATGCCATTCCGTAATTCAAATCATAAAAGTGGACAGAGTTATAGGAATGTCCGAAACCAGGATTGACCTGGACCCACCCATTTTGAGAAAATAAATGATTTACGGGAAGTGATAATAAAAGATAAAGAAAGATTATTGTTTTCATAAATTATATCAATTTATTTTACTAATACCATTTTCTTTGTTTCCTTTATATCTGACAAAACTAGTTTATAAAAATACACACCACTTGGGAAGGCTGATGCATCCCAGTCAACTTCATATTTTCCGGGCCTTAGCTGCTCATTTACCAATACTGCGACCTCCCGGCCGAGGATATCATACACAGAAAGTATTGTCTGAGAAGAATAGCCAAAGGGAATCGCAAATTTTATTTTTGTTGCCGGATTGAAAGGATTTGGATAATTTTGAGAAAGTGAAAATTGAGAAGGGATTTCAGAAGATACAGGATCTATGCCAATTACCTGAGAATATTTCAGAGTAGTAAAGCTGGAGAATCCCGACGATGTCCAACCTGTTATGTATACTGATCCGTTAACATCAACTGCAATATCTCTTAAATAATCAGTACTATTTCCGGAACCGTTGTAAATCTGCTTCCATTTAAAATTACCATTGTTATCATATTTTAAAATTAAATAGTCGTTACCGTTTATGACAGAATTAATTGAAGAACCTCCGACATAGACATTTCCTTCAATATCTAACGTAATTTTATCGCCGAACTCCGAATTATTGATTCCGGAATCGTATGTTTTTTTCCAAAGCAAATCCCCTGATTCATTATATTTCAGAGTCACACAGTCAATCCCCGAACCGTTATTTCTGTTAATGCCTGTTATATAAACGTTAGATGATGCATCAACAATGATATCTTTGGTTTCATTTTCATCCAATATTGTTCCTGAGTCAGTGATTTCCCATACAATTTCACCATTTGAATTGTATTTTACCAATTTTAAAAATTTCTGGGAATAAGCATTTAAATAATTACCCCCTATATAAATCATATTATTATAAACAACCATTTTCGGCGATGGTCCCGGATAATCACCCGATATTTGTCGTTTTGACCAAAGATAGTTGCCTTCGTAATCAAGTTTTATCAATAAATAGTCTGTAGTGTTAATGGTTGCAGCTGTTTTTCCTGCTACATAAATATTACTATTTAAATCTTCCGCAAGCCTGTAAGCACCGTAATAATTTCTGGAAAATTGATTTAACTTCTTAGCCCATATTAGATTTCCGGATACATCATATTTCAAAATTATGATTTTTCCGTCAGATCCTATGGTTGATGATACTATAAGTGAACCAGATCTGCTGATAATTATTCTGCCACCAGTTAGATTAGAGTCGTTACCCTGCTCGCTGTAATATCTTGACCAAATAAGAATTCCATCGCTGTTATATTTCAAAGTCAGAAGTTTGGAATTATATTCACCCGCAATATAAATGCTCCCCCCAGTATCGATGACCATTGAGGTTGCAGAAACCAAACCTTCTGTTACAGGCATTCCGTAGTTTTTGCTCCAGAGCAAGTTTCCGGCAGAATTATATTTTAGCAGGCTGAAATAACCGGAATTTTCTAAATTAGAATTACCTAAAACATAAATTGAACCATGCCTGTCAAGTTTCATAACTGTCGGGGCATCATTTGAAATATTGGAATATTTATAATCTTTTGCCCAATCTAAATTGGTTTGAGAGTTAACAATTGGCAGGATAAACAGTGATAATACTAAAAGAAGGATTTTCATGATCAAGGTATTTTAAGTTAATAAGTAAATTAATTAATTAACTAGATAAATATGATTTATCTTATCTTAAACTTAAATAAATAATATTGATATTTCAAGCTAAATTCTTATTATCTTTAATGTTTAAACATATTAAATTATATTTGTAGATATGAAGAAAATACTGCTAAACGGCGAAAATCTGACGATTTCACAAGCCAGAGAAATAGTTGATAAGAACCTGGAAATAGGCATATCAAACAACACCATTACAAAGATCAAAAACTCACGAAATGTAATTGAAAAATGGATAAAAAATGATGAGGTCATTTACGGCGTAACTACCGGGTTTGGTGAATTCAAGGATGTAAAGATTCCGCAGAATGATATTGAAAAACTTCAGCATAATCTGATCATTTCGCACTCAGCCGGAGTTGGTGAACCCCTGCCGAGGAATATTGTAAGACTTATGCTGCTGTTAAGGATAAACTCACTTGTAAAAGGTTACAGCGGCGTAAGGCTTGAGCTAGTTGAGCAGCTCATTAAGATCTTTAATCTCGGTATAACCGCATATATTCCTTCGCAGGGTTCTGTTGGTTCATCAGGTGATCTTGCTCCGCTCTCGCATCTTGCAGGTGTTGTGATTGGTGAAGGCTACGCATACTTTGGAAGTGAACTGCTGCCTGCAAAACATGTACTTGCTGAGCATGGCCTGCGGCCATTCAGGCTTAGCGCAAAAGAAGGGCTTGCATTAATAAACGGTACCCAGATGATGAGCGCATTTGGTGTTGAAGTTCTTTACCGCGCGAAAAGGCTTTCAAAGCTTGCTGATATTTCAGGAGCATTAAGTATAGAAGCATTAAAGGGCACTGATACTGCTTTCAGTGATAAATTGCAGCGGGTAAGACCACACACCGGACAGATCAACACTGCAGCTAATCTTAGAAAACTTCTTAAGAACAGTAAAATAAGGCTATCACATATTGATTGCGGAAAAGTACAGGATGCATACTCATTAAGATGCATGCCGCAGGTACACGGCGCGGTGAAAGATACAATTGAGTATGTAAATAAAGTAATTGAAACTGAAATTAACTCCGCAACAGATAATCCGTTAATTTTTGCAAAATCTAATGAGCATATTGAAGGAGGGAATTTCCACGGAGAGCCGGTTGCTCTGGTAATGGATTTCCTGAAAATAGCATTGAGTGAACTTGGCAATATCAGTGAGCGCAGAACAGCAAGGCTTGTGGATGGCTCCCTCAGCGGCTTGCCGCGGTTCTTAACCGCAAAGGGCGGGTTAAATTCAGGCTTAATGATAGCGCAATATACCGCAGCTTCGCTTGTTTCCGAGAATAAGGTTTTATCACATCCCGCTTCAGTTGATTCCATTCCCACAAGCGCAAACCAGGAAGACCATAACTCACTAGGGAGCATTGCCGCAAGAAAATGTTTTGAAGTACTGAATAACACCGAAAAAATTATAGCAATTGAAATTCTTTGTTCATGCCAGGGTATTGATTTTTTAAAGCCGCTCAAATGCGGCAAAGGTACGGGAACTGCATATAATGCAATCCGACAGAATGTGAAACATATTGATGAAGATATACTGATGAGTGAGCAAATCAATGCGGTTTGTGATGTAATATTCCGCCAAGGATTCATTGAAAACATAGAAAAATCCGCAGGAAAACTTTCTTGAAAAAACCCGGCCCCAATAAAAAACTGATAAACTTCAGAAAGATCTATGAAGAGCTGAAGTATTATGCCATAGGGTTCTACAATAAATTTGATGAAGACCATGTGTGGATCATGTCAGCCAGTATTGCATTCAATATAATAATTTGTATAATCCCTATTACACTTATACTTACATCAATTCTTGGTATTTACCTTCAAAGAGAAGGCGCGGAAGTTTATCTAAATGACGCGCTGAACAAAGCTGTTGGCTTAACACCCGAGTTCAAAGTTAAAATAATGAACCTGATACTCGGCGCAATAGATGAACTTTCGAATAATTCTACTTTAACAGCTATAATCGGCTCCATAGGTATTTTATGGACAGCCAGCGGGCTTTTCAGTACAATCCGGGATGTACTGAACAGGATATACAAAACCCGGAGTGATACGTTCTATTTATGGGTCAAACTGCGTGATATTGGTATGGTTTTTCTGATTCTGATTGTATTTTTGCTGTCATTTTCATCAACTTTTATACTTTCAATTTTCCAGGCAATCGATAAATCCTTCTTCGGGGATGCTATTCTGAATCTTGGTTTTACCAGTACCCTGTTAACGCATTTTATTGGACTCATATTTACATTTATAATGTTCTATTTAATATTTAAACTTGTACCGCAGGGTTTTGTGAGCCAGAAAGTAGCTTTAATTTCAAGCATCACTGCTGCAATTCTTTACGAAACACTGAAATACATATTCATTTTTTATCTGGTTTCATTTGCCAATTACCAGCGCGTTTACGGGGCATATGCTGCGATTGTAGCAGTAATTTTCTGGCTGTACTATTCATCATTTACATTTGTTATTGGTGCTGAAATGGGGCAGCTTTATAAAGAAAAGAAACTTATAAAGGAAGATTAAAACAGTAAAAAGGTTTAAGCAAATAAACAAAAAAATCCATCATAGAACCAACGGGTTTTAATTCATAGATAAATTTATTGGAACAGCGTAAATTATATAAAACACTTGAAAGCGCGTTTAAGCACTTCCCTGATTTTGAAAGCGATAAACAGCTGCTGAGCTATGTGCTTAAAGAAGTTATCAATCACGAAAATATAGAAATTACCGGCGGCAGGCTTTGGGAGCTAAACGACAGTAAAACGAATTACATCATGGCAGAGCAGCATGGTGAGGTAGAAAAGATAAGAAAAGGTTACGCTTTAAAGCTTGCTGATTATCCTATCTTTTATGAAGTCGGGAAGAACCGTTCTGTTTTAGCTAAAGAGACCGATAAATATCTAAGTAACCTGGGTATTCATCTTTATTCTGCTACGGGAATCGGCGATAGATTTAAGATCAAGGACGCTTCAGGTAAGGACCAGTATTTATACCAGTACATTATGGCATTCAATTCCCGGGATATGAACATAAACCTGATGAATACTATGAATATCATCAGTACATCAGTCAGCTCCATGCTTCGTACCAGGGGAATAGAAACCAAAGCAAGAGCAATAGAAAAAGACCTCGTCAAAGCACGTGATATTCAGAGAAGCATTTTGCCTGAACATGAATACAGCTTTGCTAATTATGAAATTTTCGGTATATCTATACCTGATAGAATAGTAGGCGGTGATTTTTTTGATTACCTGACCTTTGGCAATGAAAAAGACAAGCTTGGAATTGCCATAGGCGATGCCGCTTCAAAAGGATTTTCTGCGGCTGCGCAGGCGCTGTATGTATCAGGCGCACTTAAAATGGGAACCGAAAATGAGCTGAAAATGACCGCTGTTATGAAAAAAATTAACAGTCTTGTACACAGGGTCTTCCCCGATGAAAGATTTTTAACGCTCTTTTATATGGAGCTGTATAAAGATACCAAGGGTTTGTGTTTATATGTAAATGCAGGCCACAATCCGCCGATACATCTGAACTACGAAACAAATAGTATGGAAACTCTTGATGCAACGGGTCCCGTGCTTGGACCTGCACCTGAGCAGGATTACAATACTGATTCTTTATACTTAAGCAAGAATGATGTTGTTGTACTTTATACAGACGGAATTGTAGAGGCGGCCAACACTAAATTTGAATTCTATGGAGAGGACCGGCTGAAGGAAGTAATTTTAAACAGTAAGAATTTTACTGCAAAAGAGATCTGCGCTCATATAATAGAAGATGTTCAGAAGTTTTCCAATCGCGGAAAGTATTCTGATGATAAAACAATTGTTGTGATAAAAAGAGTTAAATAGCTTTAACAATAAATAAAATAACGAATCATTTACAAATTTAATATTTTAATAAAATGAATATTCCAGAAGGTTTAAAGTACACAAAAGAACATGAATGGGTAAAAGTTGAAGGCAACATTGGCACCGTTGGTGTAACAGATTATGCACAGGGTGAGCTTGGCGATATAATCTATATTGATGTTACAACTGTCGGCAGTGATGTAGCTATGGGTGATACATTCGGCACTATTGAAGCTGTTAAGACGGTAAGCGATATGTACGCGCCTGTATCAGGTAAAATCACAGAATTCAATTCTGCGGTAAATGATAATCCCGCAAGTATAAACCAGGATCCATACGGCGCAGGCTGGCTGGTTAAGATAGATATTTCAAATATGGGTGACCTTGATTCACTGCTTTCACCTGAAGAATATAAAAATCTTATTGGCGGGTAGTTTATTATCCTAAGCGAAAATTCATTCATCCGATGACTCCAAAGTCATCGGATGAATATTTAATTAATCAATACCATACGTTTAGTTTCTGTAAACCCATCAGTTACAAGTGAATAGAAATATACGCCGCTTGCAAATCCCGAGCCATCCCAATCAACTGAATAACCCCCGGGTTTTAGCTGCTCGTTTACAAGGGTTGTTACTTCACGGCCGAGAAGATCGTAAATTATTATCTTAGTGAACACACCCCGCCCGGCTTCGCCGGTCACCCCTCCCAGTAGGGGAATTTGAAATTTTATTTTTGTAACAGGGTTAAATGGGTTTGGGTAGTTTTCATATAGTTTAAATTCCTCCGGTGAGGTATTTGATTCTGACCCAATGCCAACAATTTCATTGAGATTTGCATACCAAATCCTTCCGTTGCTGGAGCCACTCCAAATCTTGGAATGGCTGTAAATTTCAATGCAGTCATACCAGTTGTTCTGAGTATTATCCATAACCCAGTTTAAACCGCCATTACTTGTAAACATTATAGCACCTGTGGTTGGTGTACCATGTACTGCCCAACCTGTATCCTGAGAAATAAATCTAATATCATTGATCTGGTTCCATCCCCCCTGGGAAACAGGGTTATTCTGAAAAAACCAGTTAGCTCCGCCGTTTGTTGTTTTATAAATATTATTTCTTTCAAGATTAGCTACTCCCAGCCATCCTGTTTGCTGATTGATAAAATAAACTGAAAGCAATGAAGAATGTCCGTTACCGGTTGGCGGAATATTTGCGAATAAGTTAACAAAACTTGATCCCCCATTTGAAGTATATAGCAGAACATCATAACCGGCAATCCACCCGGTATTTGCATCAAACCAATATTGATCATTTAATTCCTGACCGGAACCTGAAGGAGTAATTTCTGACCAGCTAGTTCCGCCGTTTGTTGTTTTTTCCACAAATGGCACATAGGGAAAATTTTTACTGCCTATAATGCATCCGGTATTCGCGTCAAAGAAAAAAACTGACCTGGCGATACCCGCTACCGGTACACCATATTGTTTAAACCAGTTGATCCCTCCATCAGTAGTTTTTCTTATCTGATTTGATCCGCCAACACACCATCCGGTACTTTGATTCAGGAAATAAGTTCCATTGTATGTTGTAGAAAAGTTTGTATCATTGAAAGTGAATCCTGTCCAGTTCATTCCGCTATCTGTTGTTCTGAATCCGCCGTTTCCGGAATGTGATACCCATCCGCGTAATGAATCAATAAAAAAAACATCCGTTATTTGATGATTGCCTGCTGTAGTTACGTATTGCCAGTTAAACGGTGGATTCATACTACTGGAGGTCTGTAATCGCCCCCCGGTTACAAACCACAAATTACATAAAGGATCATATGAAGAATTTAAACTGTTTTGAGCTACAATAGCAATATTTAAAACAAACAATGCTATAAAGATATGTAAACTATTCATATTGTTATTAGTAATTAAAAATTAATTTTTATTTAATTAACACCATACGTTTAGTTTCTGTAAACTCATTAGTAATAAGCGAGTAGAAATACACGCC
>JAUQWQ010000220.1 GCA_030835085.1 Ignavibacteria bacterium | reverse complement strand
TAAAGTGGGAATTGGTATTCTTATAACATTGCCATCATTAATTGGATTTAGCCCGAGATTTGAGTTCAGAATAGCCTTTTCAACTGCAGGCATTGCTGTTTTATCCCAGCACTGAACAGATATAGTGTGAATATCAGGAGTACTTAAATTACCTACCTGGCTTAATGGAGTTAAAGTGCCGTAATAATCCACTTTAATGCCGTCAAGGAGGTTGGTTGTTGCTTTTCCTGTTCTTATTCTTACTAATTCATTGCGCAAATGCTCAGAGGCTTTGTGCATTTTATTATCTGTTTCTTTGATTATATCTTTGATCATAGAATTTCTGTATAAATTTTAATCCTGCTGCCTGTAAAAATAATAAATAATAATATTAAAATATACTGTTAACTAAAACTTAATTATGTACAAATGTCCCTACTTTTTTGCCCAAAACAATATCCCTGAAATTATCTTCCTTATTCATATTAAACACAATTATTGGGATATTATTTTCTCTGCATAAAGCAAAGGCAGTCATATCCATAACTTTCAGGTTCTTATTCAGTGCGTCGCCAAAAGTAATGTTTTCATACATTACAGCATCTTTGTTCTTTTCGGGGTCAGCGTCATAAACACCATCTACCCTTGTTCCTTTTAATATTACTTCAGCACATACTTCAAGCGCTCTTAATGCGCCTGCAGTATCTGTTGTAAAATACGGATTACCTGTACCGGCGCCAAATATTACTATCCTGCGTTTTTCAAAATGGCGCATTGCCCTTCTCCTCAAGAAAGGTTCTGCTATCTTATTCATATCAATTGCAGAAAGCAGCCTTGTCGGCATCCCCTCTTTTTCAAGTGAGTTCTGCAATGCCAGAGAATTGATGATGGTCGCAAGCATTCCCATGTAATCGCCGGTTACGGCATCAATGCCCTGTGCCTGCGCTGATAGTCCGCGGTAAATATTACCGCCGCCTATTACAATGCCAACATCAACACCAAGCTCATATACTTTTTTAATTTCCCCGGTAAGGTAGTTCAGAATGTTTACATCGATCCCTGTGTGGGCATCTCCGCTGAGTGACTCACCGCTCAGCTTCAAAAGCACTCGTTTATATTTAAGTTCTTTTTTTGCCAATTTATTGGGTATAAAAAAACAGGCTTAATATTACATTAAGCCTGTTAAAAGTGGTTTAAGCTCCGATTGTTTCGCCAAGCTGGTAGCGAACCATTGTTTTTACTTTGTATTCGCTTCCCGATAAAGCTGAAACCTGTTTGATGACTTCATTAACAGTTTTACCGGATTCTTTTACAAATTCCTGCTCAACAAGACAGTTCTCTTCGTAGAATTTTTCAACTTTGTTGGTTGCAATTCTATCGGCAATGTTTTCGGGTTTGCCC
Source organism: Ignavibacteria bacterium (assembly GCA_030835085.1). Lineage (GTDB taxonomy): Bacteria > Bacteroidota > Ignavibacteria > Tepidaquicellales > OLB5 > OLB5. The sequence goes on along the minus strand of JAUQWQ010000220.1, from coordinate 7,830 downwards.
TCGTTGATAGCCTGAACCTTGTAAATTTCTTTTTCTTTCTCTATCATCTCAGCGCTCACGCCGCTTCTGTCAATAGTAATGGGCTTCATTGCAACTATCTGCATTGCAAGATCGTTGCCTAATGATACGCCTTCATCGGTAACTTTACCGGTAATTTCTATGAGTGAAGCAACTTTGTTGCCTAAATGATTGTAATCGCAGAAAAATCCGTCTGCTGATGAGAAGAACGCTGCGCGTTTGAACTCAACTTTTTCTCCAACGCTGGCAGTTGTACCGTCAAGCACCTGCTGGATAGTGCTTCCGTTTGCAGCTTTTGCACTTAATAAATCATTTACGTCGCCTGATTTAGCAGCAAACACTGCTTCCACAGCAGTTTTTGCAAGCTCGTTAAAAGTATCGCTTTTTGCAACGAAGTCAGTTTCACAGTTTACTTCAACAATTGCTGCTTCATTTCTTGCTTCGTTCACTCTTGCGTAAATGAGTCCTTCTTTTGCGACCCTGTCACTTCTTTTCTGTGAAGTGGCAGCGCCTTTTTTTCTTAAGTATTCTATAGCTTTTTCGATATCACCATCAGATTCCATCAAAGCTTTTTTACAGTCAGCTATGCCTGCCCCTGTTTTTTCTCTTAACTTTTTAACTAAGTCTAAGGATATATCCACAATATGCTCCTTTTATTATTATTCTATTCTTTAAATATTATTTGTTAACAGCTTTAAAACAAAAAACTTATCAAAGCATCTTAATTTTTAAGATACTCCAACTCCTTCGCTCTCATCGGCTGCTGCTATTTCTTTTTTGTTAGCCTGTGCTTCTTCATCACGCTGCATTCTTTTTGCGTCAATTGTCTGTTTGGTATCAACAATTGTATCAGCAATAGAGCTTGTAATAAGCTCAATTGATTTAACAGCATCATCGTTTGCGGGAACCGGGTAATCAATAAGATCAGGATCGCAGTTTGTATCAACTATTGCGTAAATAGGGATACCTAATTTCCTGGCTTCATCAACTGCAATATGCTCTTTTTTAACATCGATCAGGAATATTGCGCCCGGGAGCTTATTCATGCTTACAATACCGCCAAGAACTTTTTCGAGCTTATCTTTCTCTCTTGAAAGCATAAGTCTCTCTTTTTTCTGGTAGTTATTGATAGTGCCGTCAGCTTCCATCTTAACGATGTTGTTGTATCTTTTTATGCTCTTGCGGATAGTAACAAAGTTTGTTAACATACCGCCAAGCCATCTTTCAGTAACGTAAGGCATTCCGCAGCGTGCTGCTTCCTGCTTAACTACTTCCTTAGCCTGCTTTTTGGTACCGACAAACATGATTGTTTTGCCTTCACCAATAATTTTGGATATGGAATTCTGAGCATCCTGCAGAAGCTCATGTGTTTTTTTGAGGTCTATAATATGGATCCCGTTACGTTCCATGAAGATATACTTCTTCATTTTGGGGTTCCAGCGGCGGGTTAAATGCCCGAAATGGGCTCCTGATAATAACAGGTCTTCTATTGAAACATTTCTCATGATTTTCTCCTTTTGTTTTCTGTCCTTTCTTAGCCGGGACACTTCTGCTTCCTTCACTTCCTGCCTAAACATCCTTTATTTTAAAGGACACAAGTCGGGCCGGATCCGGAAACATGTTTATTGGTTTATTATTAATAACCCGCAATGAATTCATACTGAATTAACTGCGGGAAAATTTTAATGCTTTTAAAAGTATATTCTTTAAAACGAAACTGAAAATTATTTCTGTTAACGTTTTGAGAACTGGAAGCGTTTTCTTGCTTTAGGCTGACCGGGTTTCTTTCTTTCAACCATACGAGAGTCCCTGGTTAAAAGTCCGTCTTTTTTCAGCGCCGGCCTTACACTTGCATCGTACTTTAATATAGCACGTGCAACGCCTAACCTTATTGCGCCAATCTGACCCGAAACTCCGCCGCCGTTAACATTAACCTTTACATCAAATCTTCCAACCAGATCAGCGGTATATAACGGCTCAAGAGCTTCTTTTAATAATGAATCTTTACCAAAGAAATCTTTGCCGGTTTTTGTGTTGATCTGAACATTGCCTGTGCCTTCTGATAAGTAGACACGCGCTGTTGAACATTTTCTTCTTCCTGTAGCTAAATGATATGTAACTGCCATTTATATTGTTTTATATATTTTTTACAATCGGGTTCTGTGCTGTATGCGGATGTGTTTCACCTGCATACACTTTAAGCTTGGTAATAAGCTTGTTGCCCAGTTTAGTTTTGGGTAACATACCTTTTACAGCTTTGGTGATAACTTTATCAGGATGGGAAGCGATAAGCTCTTTAAAAGTCTTTATCTTCTGTCCGCCGGGATATAAAGAATGATGTTTATATTCCTTTAAAGTTTCCCTTTTTCCTGTTAAACGGACCTTTTCTGCATTGATAACAATTACAAAATCGCCGGTATCTACATTGGGGGTAAACCTGGGGTTATTTTTGCCCCAAATTATTTTTGCAACTTCTGAAGCAAACCTGCCAAGAGTTTTGCCGTTGGCATCAACAACATACCATTTCTTGTTAACCTCGTCATTATGTGTAAAATGCGTGGCTTTTAATGATTTTTCTATCGCTTTTTTCATTGTATTTTCCTAAAAAGAATACAAAAATAGCACTTTTTTCAATTAATGTCAATGTAAGGAGTGATGTATACGGAACAATTTGCTAAAATTTATATTGAATATATATCATTGAATATAGCTAATTTTGTATAAAACAAATAAATAATTATGAAAACTATAATAATCCTGCTGTTTTTAGTCCAATTTCAGGTTTTTACGCAAAATGAGGAAACTGTTGTTGAAAGGCTGAATTCATATGCTGACAGCGTTGAGAATTTAATAAAGAACACCACCGGTGCGCCGGGCGAAGTTTACAGCATTTCCATAAATACAATTCGGAATGTCAGGGCAATAGGCGTGCAGGAAACAAAGATAACATACTATTTCTTCCAGAAAGATGACTCAGTTTATGAAGATAGTGAGGGCACAGCTTATTTTGTACCGCGCTACAATCCCCCGCTTTTGGTAATGGTGGAGTATAATATAGCAAACAGCCAAACTGTTGTTGCCAGGTACTATATAAACGGAGAGAATGGTCTTTATAATATAATTTCAACAGGCGCATACGGCAATTCAAACCGTTCATTCTGGTTCGGTAAAAATGATCTGAAGAGATTCGAAGAAAGAAGCGCCAGAGATGAAATGGGAGTTATTATAGAAAGCGGAAAATTTTCAAAGAGCATTTACAGCGAGAGTCTGAATATTCTTGATAATTTCAGTGATTATACAAAACTGTATTACGATATTTTTAAAATAGAATACAAAGATAAATAAACATCATTTACTTCCAGTAATCTTTCATCAGCTCGCTTGCCCAACCGGGCTGAGTGACATCTTCCCGGGGCAGAAATTCCTTAAGCACAGGTTTGATATCAAGTACAGGAGTGTTATCAATAGCGTCCAGTCCCTGTACCTTAAGCACGTTCCCATCAGTACCAATTATCTTCACTATAGTGTGACCCAGGTGATTGGGTCTATCTTTCCTTCGCTGGGCAAAAATTCCAACCTCAGGCCAGTTTGTATTACCCCGCGGGTGTCTTTTACCGTAATTTATCTCTTCCTTATCAGCTTTATCAAAATAAAAGATTATTTCTGCGTGAGAGTAGTCAGTAATTCCTTTAAGAGAATCTTCTGTAAACAGATCGTTCAGAATTATTTCTGATGTAACCTTTCCCCAGAAATCATCGTCTATTTCTTTACGGGAATTTTTGACATAGCCAATTGGTTTGAGTTCAATTTTCATTTTCGTCTTTTCCGGTTAGATTCAAAATAAATTATTCAAAAATAAAATAGCCAATTATATAATTGGCTATCGGGTAAATAATCTTAAATTAATTTATAAAATCTTATACTATTTATACTGAGCGTGATCCCTTAAAATGAATTTAATTTCTTTAGCTTTAACAAACGAATTCAGTTTAGCAAGCTCATATACATCGATATTCTTGAAAGCCATACCTATGAGCCCGCCTATAACGGCGCATGGTACGGTAAATATTCCAAGTACACCAAGAGTAGCATCTTTTGGCAGGAATTTTATCTTCTTTTTTCCCCAAATCTGGTAAACCATGAAACCGCCGACAAATCCAAGTCCCGCGCCAAATGCCGCGCCGGTTTTCCAGTATTTGCCGTTATCAAACCTGATACGCGCAATTTTATCTGTATTAACTATCTTGTATGCGCCTGTATCTGAAACCAGCAGCAGGTTTTGATGAATACCTATGAGCCTTGTCCTTGGTATCCCTGAGCCTGATTTATATACAATACTGCACGGATCAGTTTGTGAGAAACTGACCGAACAAAAAATTAACAGCGCAGCTAATACAAAAAGAAAATTTTTCAATAAAAAATTGATTTAATTATGTAAATATAGTTAAAAACCAACAACAATTACAATAATTAAAATGGAGTAGATAAAAATCAATTAAAAAATTTATTCATTTTTAATTCGTTCTCATCAATGCTCATCCGGATTTACAAGCTGGAACCAGTTGCCGTCAGGATCTGTAAACGTAAGACACCTGTCCGAGCCATCGGTACCTTTGAACATAAGTCCCTTGCCTAAAAGTTCAGCGCCGGTTTTATCCAGATCATTTGTATATAATACAAAGCCCGTCCGGGCTGACTGGTAATTTGCAGCTGCATCCGGTGCATTTCCGGGTCTTAGGAGCAGAACATAATTCCCTGATTTAAGCCAGACGAATTTATCCTGCTGAACAGTTTCAAGCTCAAAGCCCAAAACATCAATGTAAAAATCCTTCGATACCAGGGGGTCATTTACAAATACTTCAATGTGTCCGAATTTACATTCCATGATAGTATGAATTAAAATTAATTTCTTTATGAAAGTTCTTTAAGAGCATTTTCTTCGATCGCAATTCTGCGCTTTAACAGAAACAGGTTCAGAACAGAGAATACAATTGCTGTAACAAAACACGAAAACATTAACGGAAGTACAGCAAGCTCCGTAATTACTGCCATATAATTAGGATGCTTAAAGTATTTATATGGTCCGCTTTTAACCAGTTTGCTTCCGGGAACAATAATTATCCTGGTATTCCATAAACTGCCCAGCGAAATGATTGCCCAGTACCTTAAGCCCTGTGCAGCAATAAAGAGTATAAGAAAAATTATCCAGAACTTATTCAGCGAATGCTCAAAATAAAAGTATTCTGCAAATAATGAAATGAAAAACATTACGTGCATAATTACTATACCTGAATAGCCTTTTTTATCATATTCAACTCCGCCTGCGGCCAAACTTTTCTTCTCATTCCTTTTGGCTATAACAAGCTCAACCAGCCTTTGAACTATTACGAATCCGATTATTATATAAAACAGCATTACGTAGTTCTAAATAATACCAGTTCTGAACTGAATCCGGGTCCGAGTGATGAAATTAATCCATACTCTCCCGCCTTTATACTTTTAATATTTTTCAAGAACTCATCAAGTACATATATAACGCTTGGTGAAGACATATTTCCATGTTCTCTTAGAATTTTCCTGGAAATATCAAGTGTTCCGCTTTTCACGCCTAATGATTCTTCATAAGCACTAATAACCTTAAGGCCGCCGGGGTGAGTTATGTAATGTTTAACATCATTTATACTAATTCCATACATAGTCACTAACTCAGTGATATTAGGTTTAACTTTCTCCTTTACAATTGCCGGTATATCCCTGCTGAAAACAACACTGAAACCAGTATCAACTATATCCCAGCCCATTACATCAAGTGAGTTTTCATAAATTGTGGAAAGTGAACCTATCAATTCCGGGCATTTTTCATTTACCGAAAGCTCATTTTCATCACCAGCAATCAAAGCGCATGCGCTGCCATCACCAAAGAGCGATGCTGCTACAACATTACTTTTCGAAAGGTCATCCTTCTGGAAAGTCAGACTGCACAGCTCAACAGCAAGAACCAGCACATTCTCTTTGGGGTATGCTCTGGCAATATCCATAGCCCGGCTTATACCAGCCGCGCCGCCGGCGCAGCCGAGTCCCCACAGGGGAAGGCGTTTTATGTGACCGTTAAACCCAAGTTCATTAAACAAGCGGGCATCTAAGGTTGGAGTCATAACGCCTGTACTTGTAACATAAATTATGTTATCAATTTTTGCAGGTGTAAAATTAACGCCAGCCAGACATTCAACTATTGCCTGCTTAGCCATCTGAAGAGATACTTCGCTGAAAATTTCACTGCGTTCTTTAAAACTGTGTTCTTTTGAAAGCCAATCGGGTTCAACAGAAATATGCCTTTGGGAAATTTCGGAGTTATCAAACACGTTTATCAGTCTTTCGATATCAATATCACTGCCTGAAAACAGGTTGAATATGAAATTTTTTATATCGCTTTGGGGCAGCATATATGGCGCATCAGCAGTTGCAGTGGAAATTATCTTAGGCATTAAGCAGTTTTAAATTTGGAGTATTTATATAGATAACAAGATGTACAGCCAATTAGGTTCTGTGATTTATATTATTAATGATAAAGACACGCTTTTTGGGGGCGTGTCTTTATCTAGAAACGGATACTTATTACTGTTAGAAGTAAAACTTGATCACTGTCTGGAATTCATCATCCTTAAAATCAGTGAAGTTAGCCGGCTCAGGGTCACCTTTACCGTTACGCACTAAGCGGAATATGCTTTCGATTTCAAGTCCGCTGAGCGGATAGAACACGGCGCCAAAGCTGTAACGCTGGCGTTCAGTTTCGCTGTTCTTTAAGCCAAGCGCATTATCATAATTTTCGTACTGAACCTTAAGTTCAACACCCTTTGAAATTCTGATATCAATTTCACCAAATATAGTACGGAAATCTGAGCGTGTAGCGGAAGAATCCCTGATATCAAGCCTGTTATAAGCAAGCTCGCCAATAATTGCGACTCTTTCAAATAAGCCGATGGATAAAAATCCTGCTGCCATCTGGCGAAGCGCGTTGATATTATTGGTTGGGTCATATTTGAACGGATTGCTTAAAAATGAACCGCCGATACCGAATGTGTATTTAGTTTTTTTGCTTGCCCAGCGGAAATCACCCGAAACTGTAACCTGTTTCTGGTTATCAAAATCAAAGCTGTTGTTGCGCTGGTTGTTTATGTTTACGCTTGAACCGTTTGAAAATCCCGCTGAAAGCGTAAAGAAGCTTGGCGCAATACCTACTTCTATTCCCGCATCACTTGCATATGGAGTGTACATATCGTTAAATATCCTGTTATAAGCTCTGTGCTCGGGAATCTTTACGCCAAAATTTGGAATAAATCTGCCGGCTTTGAAATAAAGCCCGGCGGGAAGATTTGATACCATACCGTAAATTTCATATTTGGTTGGCAGCGGATTTGGACCGTATGTGTTTGGTATATAAAGTCCGGGTGCAACCATTAGATTAATGTACTTATTCAACTGAGCGTTTACATACAAGTCACCCTGCATCTGAAAAAATGAATTAAAGTTCGGATTTCCTTCGCCTGTCTGGTCATCAATGAATACCATTCTCATATCAGAACCCATTGAAATGCTTTTTGTCAACTGGGGATCGATTTCAGTGGTCTTGTTGGCTTTTTCCCAGAATTTGAAATACAGGTTATCTTTGCCGTATTTAACGCCGTAAAGATTCCTCATTCCCCCGCCGGTTGGATTAACATGGCAGCTCTGGCATTTTTCACCTGTATAAGCCGCAAACTTAGGATATGAATACAAAGCGGAAGTTAAAACGAAGAACAATACGAAAATTCC
>JAUQWQ010000219.1 GCA_030835085.1 Ignavibacteria bacterium | reverse complement strand
AAATTTTAGCTCAAATCAACGTTTTTTTTCTCATACAATGTTATGATTATCATCATTTTATAATTCTTCTAATTTTCACATTTTTGTGATAACACTTAGAAATAATCTTATCATGAAAACAACAATCCTTTTTCTTATCCTCTTCATTTCATCAGCCTGTACATATTCACAAAACGATTCCGTTATTTCGGTTGATCATTCAAAAGTAACCTTGTCAACTGATATTATACCGCAATGGAAAATTCAAATTGAAGTCGGCGGTACAAGCAATTATTCAGAAGACAGCAAAACATACCTTGAGGGAACATCATGGGAATATTATGTCAGAAGCAATCATTTAATGCTTGATCTCCCCTCGCTGGCATTCAGGGTCGGTATTTTTAAAAACATCGAATTCAGATTGGCAGTAGTGTTCAAACAGGAATTCCATTATGTATGCTCTAGCAGTCTGCTGGTATACAGCCAGCGGGAAGGTAACTATGCCGGCGGACCGATTGAAGCGGGAGTAAAAATAAAATTACTGCAAGAAAATAAAATAATCCCTTCAACCGCAATAAAGGCAGATGTGTTTATACCCGCAGGTGATTTCTATTTTCACATGGATTATATTTCACCGGTATTCAGGCTGATGCTGCAGAAGAACATTTCCAAAAATTTCAGTGTTGGCGCAAATGCCGGTTACGGGTGGAATGTTTATGATTCTTTCACAGATAAATATGGCAGCTATTCGGTTTCGCTGAACACAAATGTAAGCAAAAGGGTTGGTGCATTTGCGGAAGCTTTCAGTTACTTTCAGCACCGGCGTACACCAGATCACCGCATAGGCGCAGGCTTAAGTTACCGTTTTGCAAAAAATGTTATGGCTGTTGTCCAGGGAGGGTTTGGTGTATCAGAGCGGGCTCCGGATATATTCGGCAGCGGCGGAATTGGATTTATGTTTTAAGTGGGTGAGTGGGGTAGTTGGGTGAGTAGGGAAAGTAGGTGATTAGGTTAGTAGGTAAGTTGGTGAGTTGGTGAGTTGGTGAGTAGTTGAGTTGGTGAGTAGAGATATTGTTTGAAATTGCCGGTTATTCACATTCTAAATCGCTTCCCGTGTTTATCCACTCTTTGAAATATGTCAATTCAATCTTCAGATTTTCGTTTCTTTAAATATGCTATGTACCCGTTAAGTTTGGCAATGATGATATCAATCTTATCTTTATACATATTACATGTTTTTTCATCTATATATTTTTCATCGTATGCTGTAATGAAATGATCAATTAATTCATAAAGAGATCCACGGGAAGTTCTGCAGAATTGAATATTTTCCTGATAATGAAACCTCCCGTAACCCTCTGCAATATTCACAGTAACAGACCTTGACGCCCTGATCATTTGGTCATTAAGCCTATATTTCTCTTCTGCCGGAAATTTCTTTACTAAAGCAGAAATTTCGATTCTAAGCTTTCTGCCTTCCTGCCACACTTCAAGCGATTCGAAATCTGATTTCCTGTTTCGATTGTTTTCCATCATGCTTATCTTGAATTAGATATATTTTATGTTAGATTCACAAAAAATCTAAAATATCATATATAAATACTATTTTCATTTTTGCATTCCTTACTGCAATCTGATTAAATCACCCACTTAACTACTAATCTACTAACCTACTTAACCAACTCACCTACTAAACTACTCACCAACTAAACTACTCACCCACTCACCTAATAAACTCTGAAGCTGTTCACGATATTGATATTGGTATTATACGCCGTTATCATGTAGTTGTAATTATTCACAACGTCATCATACGTGCGGTTAAAGTCGTTCAAATCTTTTGCTGATGGCGCATGGTCAAAGAACTTTGTGCCTGCATCAAGGAACATATTTGTCATCTTCACGAAATAATCCTCGTAGCTGTACTTCATGTACTTTGTCTTCTCGGAAAATTCAGCGTTAAGCACTGAGCTTTTATCTTCCTTAAATGATGCTTCAAATTCCCTGAACTTATCTTTTGCTTTGGAGTAGTCACCTTTGTATTCCAGCCCGTTGAACGCATCATAGAATTCCTCAGCTTTATCAAGCGTGTTTTCGTATGAGTTCATAAGTATTGCGACGGATTTTTCATCAGGATTCTTGATCGATTCAATATCCCTTACCTTGCGCTGCGGTTTGTATTTTTTAACGGAGTTTGAGAATTTATCGAATGATGATTTATATTTTTCGTAAGCGGTCTTCATCTGCTCATCGTATGTTTCTGTTTTCGATAGGTCCTCTTTGAACTCATTTTTGCTGTAATACTCAGCAACCTTAATTGAAGTATTGTAGAATTCATCCATGCTCTTCAGCACTTCTTTAAAGTTACCTTCAATTTCTGATTTCATCTCAGGTGTTGCGTTAAGCTTTGAGAGCTCCCCACCATCAAAGAGCGAGCGGTTATATTCTTTGTAAACACGCTCAAGATTATCTGCTGAAAGCTTGAAGGAAATTGCCATCACAAATGTGCTTTTGGTGATGGATTTCGGCGCGGGAACGTCACTGATGTAATCCTTATACACTTTTTCACCTGCATCCTGAACTTTGTTGGATACTTCTATATACTTGTTATAGAATTCAAGGTCAGCCGTGGAAGTAACTTCTTTGGTTTCTTCTTTCGTGGTTTCTTCTTTTGTATCACTGCCTTTATCTTTTGAACCCAGTTTCTCTTTAAGTTTATCAACCATAGAGCAGCCAGTTACAATAAAAAACATCACAACAAGCGCTGAAATTAACCTGTATTTTTGCATTTTGCCTCCGGTTTATTTGATACTGTTTAATATTAATACAAAAATAACCCTTAGCGGTTTAAATACAAAAGAAACAATTTTAATGATGTTTTAAATAAATATCATAGAGTTACATACCCTGGCGCACCATTGTAAAAATACTGCCTGTAATTTCTGTTACCTTGTTTAACGAGTGATATTTAAGTAATTTAGCGAAATGTTTTGAATAAATTATTGCAAAATTTAAGCAGCTAAATGCATAAAAAAGAAGTATTTATAACAGATGCGGCAAGAACTCCGATAGGCAAATACTCGGGTTCTTTAAAAGATGTAAGACCGGATGATATGGCCGCGGGAGTAATTAAGGAGATTGTAAAACGTAACCTGGACGATAAAGGTATAACCCGCGAAGTCATCGAAGATGTGGTGTTAGGATGTGCCAACCAGGCCGGCGAAGATAACCGTAATGTGGCAAGAATGAGCGTTCTGTTGGCAGGTTTACCGGTAACTGTTGGCGGTGTAACAGTTAACAGGCTGTGCGGCTCGGGTATGCAGGCTGTGATTGATGCATCAAGAGCAATTATGACAGGTGAAGGCGATATTATGATTGCAGGCGGAACTGAATCAATGACACGCGCGCCGTTTGTTATGCCTAAAGCAACGGAAGCATTCACAAGAACAAACGCAGTTTATGATACAACTATAGGATGGCGATTTACGAACCCGAAACTTGCGAAGATGTATTATCCGTATTCAATGGGCGAAACCGCTGAAAACGTTGCGAAGCGTTATAATATTCCCCGTGAACGCCAGGATGAGTTCGCGATGCACTCCCAGCAGAAAGCCAAGGAAGCGATACTTGGCGGCAAGTTCAGGAATGAAATTACAGCTGTTGAAATTATAAATAAAAAAGAAACCATAGTTTTTGATGTTGATGAATTCCCGAGGCTTGATACAACGCTTGATAAGCTTGCTAAGCTTAAACCAGCTTTCGCAAAAGAAAGCGGCACTGTCACGGCGGGAAATTCCAGCGGCGTAAATGACGGCGCCTGCGCGATACTGCTTGCATCGGCAGAAAAAGCTGATGAGCTTGGCTTAACCAAACGCGCAAGGATAGTATCAAGTGCAGTTGCGGGAGTTGAGCCGGACTGCATGGGACTGGGTCCGATACCCGCAGCACGCAAAGCGCTTGAGCGCGCAGGATTGAAGCTTGAGCAAATAGACCTTATTGAGCTTAACGAAGCTTTTGCCGCGCAGGCAATTGCCTGCATAGATGAGCTTGGGCTTGATATGAACAAAGTGAATGTAAACGGCGGGGCAATTGCATTGGGTCACCCCCTTGGAATGAGCGGCGCAAGAATACTGACAACACTGCTGTATGAGATGGAAAAAAGGAATTTAAGATACGGGCTTGCGGCAATGTGTATAGGTGTTGGACAGGGTATAGCGGCTATAATTGAACGAGTTTAAAAAAATTGGGATTTCGGATAGTTGAAAGCGGATTAATTAATTATTTCTGAGATCATAATTTAATTAAAAAATGTTTTAAAACCGAAATCGAAAATCTGCAATCCGAGATCATATAGATGAATTTTCCGAACACATTAAGTCTGATAAGAATACTGCTTGCCCCGGTATTTTTATACCTGTTCTTATCTGACTCAACCGGGCTTGTGGCTGCATCGTTTGTTGTTTATACGGTTGCGGCGTTAACAGACTGGTATGACGGATGGTATGCAAGAAGATATGGATTTAAAACAAGATGGGGCCAGTTCATAGATCCGCTTGCCGATAAGATACTTACTTCGGCGGCATTTATAGGGTTTTACCTGATGAAACAGCAGAACCCGGTATTTTTAGGTCCATCGGAACCGGTACCGCTGGAAATTCTGATAGCTGTAATAATTTTCAGGGATATTGTGTTAACAATTGCGAGGAGTGTTCAGGAACTGAGGGGCAGGGAGTTCAGGACCTCAATGATCTCAAAAACCAAAACATTCATACAAATGTCATTTATTTTCCTGATAATCGGACTGATTTCAATATCTGCTCTGGCTTCAGGAAGCGGAATAAGTGTAAGTATAAATAATTATTTGCAATCGCAAATTAATTATTATATATTGCTTTTAATAACAGTGTTAACGGCAGCAAGCGGGGTAGCTTATATATTTGAATCCGGTGAGAACATTGAAAAGCAAACTTATAATTAATATTGATATTACTATTCAATACGGGGTAAAACACAACAATATAAAATGGCATTCAGATTAATTAAAGAAAAAAATCCGGTAAACGACGAGGTAAGAGTACCTTTTATAATTACAATGCTCGGCAGCGGATTTTTTATAGGATTCATTCCGGTGGCCTCCGGTACATTTGGTTCTCTAATCGGGCTGGGTTTGTACCTGATGCCAAAAATGTCAGAGTTCTATTATTTATCGCTGCTTCTTGTTCTAATATTTATAATTGGTATTTTCTGCGCCGAAAAAATGCGCGGCCGGTACGGCGAAGACCCGCCGCAGGTAATAATAGATGAAATTGCAGGACAGTTATTTACATATCTTGTCGGTTCGGTTGTTTTTGAAATATTCTTTCCGTTTAAATCATTTGACCCGGCTACAGCGTTTGATACTAAACTGGTATTCGGTATTATCGGGTTCTTCCTATTCCGTTTCTTTGATATTATCAAACTTGAACCTGCAAAGTATTTTGATAAGAAAGATTCAGGCTGGGGGATTATGATGGATGATATTGCAGCGGGCATTTATGCGGGAATACTTTCAGCAGTATTTACCCATCTTGCATGGTACCAGTTCCTGCGTAAATACCTGGGCTGATAAACTGATCTGCCTGCAGATTTAAGGCTGAATCCCTCAGGATTCATAAAAATTATTTCTTACCCGTAAATTCTTTCATGAAGTCAATAATAATTTCAATTGGTGATGAAGTTTTAATAGGGCAGGTTGTGAATACCAATGCTGCCTGGCTTGGCAATGAGCTTCTTTCAATCGGCATACCGGCTGCTCGGATAGTTACCGTTCCCGATAGCGAAAAGGATATCCTTAAAGAATTCAAAACCGCATTCAGGGATTACGATGTAATTGCAGTAACCGGCGGATTGGGTCCTACCCATGACGATATAACCGTAAAAACAGTCGCGAAATTCTTTAAAAGCAAATTTGTGCTCAATGAAAAAGTACTGAAGCATGTAAAGAGTATTTTTGCCAGAAGGAACATAACCATGCCCGCAGTAAATATCGGGCAGGCACTCGTGCCGGATATTGCACAGGTACTTGAAAATAAAACAGGTACCGCTCCGGGACTGCTGATAGATAAAGCCGGGAAAGTGTTTTGTGTGATGCCCGGCGTTCCCTATGAAATGAAGTATATCACTCAAACAGGACTGATTCCTTACCTTACAAAAAAATATAAGAAAAAAATTTCCAGGGTCATACGCCATAAAACGCTTCATACCATAGGTATCGGCGAATCTCTGCTGGCGGAAAAAATTGGCGATATAAATAAAATTGTACGCAAGGGCAAAGATTTTGAAGTGAAGCTTGCATTTCTGCCATCGAATTATGAAGTACGGCTGCGAATAACGGCAATTGCAGCAAATATTTCACGGGCAGAAAAACTGATAAGTGATGCAGAAAAGATAATCAAACGCAAAGCAGGAATATATATTTACTCTTTCAATGAAGGCTCAATTGAAAAGACAACAGGTGAATTATTAAAGAAAAAGAAGCTGACAATTGCCGCAGCAGAATCATGCACAGGCGGGCTGATAACAAGTAAATTAACGGATATTCCCGGAAGCTCTGATTACGTAATG
>JAUQWQ010000218.1 GCA_030835085.1 Ignavibacteria bacterium | reverse complement strand
GTTACTTTATTGTACAATTTATAATTTGGAATTAACTGTTTTATGTATGGCAAGCAGCTTCTTTAACAGGACTTCTATTTTATCAAGCTTAAGCATACTGCTGGCATCGCTTAGAGCTTTTGAGGGGTTGGGGTGAGTTTCTATAAAAATGCCATTTATTCCTACAGCAACAGCAGCTTTTGAAAGCGGTTCGATGTATTCAGGGTTACCGCCTGATACACCGGCATTTTTCGATGGCATTTGCACGGAGTGCGTTGCGTCAAACACAACGGGGCAGCCAAAGGATTTCATAATTTCCAGTGAGCGCATATCAACCACAAGATTGTTATATCCAAATGTTGTACCTCTCTCTGTTAACATCACTTTATGATTCCCTGCTGCTTTTACTTTGTTAACCTGGTGAGCCATATCCCATGGAGAAAGAAACTGTCCTTTTTTGATATTTACTATCCTTCCGGTTTCAGCCGCGGCCTCCAAAAGCTCGCTCTGGCGGGAAAGGAATGCCGGGATTTGGAGTACATCAACATATTCAGCGGCAATTTCCGCTTCAACTTCTGAATGAATATCAGTTAGCACGGGAATTCCAAGCTTTTCCCGGATATTACCAAGTATATCTAGTGATTCCATTACACCGATCGAACGGAACGAGGAGCCGCTTGTCCGGTTTGCTTTTTTATAAGATGCTTTGAAAATGAAAGGAATATTAAGACGTAAGGTAATATCTTTCAGCCTTTTAGCTGTATCCATACACAGCTTTTTTGATTCCACCACACACGGGCCTGCAATTAAAAAAAGAGCTTTGCTGTTACTTAAATTGTAAGATTTATTGCCGTTGCTGATGATTATATCCTGTTTGGCACGTTTAACAGCTTTGGTTTTTCCGCGTGATATTGTCTTCAAGTTTTTGAGATTTAGGAACAAAATTAAAGATTATTAGCAATTTTAACAACGCATTTTATTATGCAATTCATTATAAACAAGAGGTTATAACCACGTTATGTGTGAATTTAATTCTCCCTTATATAGGGATTGATTTTACAAACATAGTTCATTAAAATAACATTATAATTACATAATCACAGCTGCCAATATGAAAAAACTCATAATACTAACAGCCTTTCTCGCAATAACATCGTTAACATTTTCTCAGGGGGCAGATTCACTTGCGCCAAAAATGAAGATCAAGAAAGAACCCCGTAACAACTGGTCAATAAATCTTTCGTTCTCCGATAACGGATTCGGGCTGGGTGCTACAAAATACTTTGCACTTTCAAAAGATGTATCGCTTCAGACCGGGATATTTTTTTCCGGGGCGAAAGATGACAGGGAGTTTGAACAATCAGATTATTTTGGGAATACCGTAACTCCTTTTAAAGTCAACAGGCTGTTCATGTTCCCGGTTATAAATGTAGGCTTGCAGTACAGGCTTTTCCGTGAAGATGTAACAGATAACATGCGGCCATTCGTAAATTTCGGAGTTTCACCTGCTGCCATTATGTACACACCGTATAATGAATCATTTTTCACCAGTTTTAAATACGCAAAGGCTAAATACACCGTTGGCGGGTATGTAGGCTTTGGTTTGGATTACATCACGAACCGTTCTTCGGGTCTGAGTTTTAACCTGCGGTATTATTATTTAAGACTCTTTGGCGAAGGCATTCAGAGTATATCAACAACTGAAATGAAAAACTTTGGCGGGATATACTTTGTTTTCAGCTATAATTTTTTGAAGTAGGGATAAGTTTTCTTGTTGTTGGTGTCAACACCAACAACGGGTAGAAAGAAAAAGGGGCGATAGCCCCTTTTTTAATAGCATTTTTTGCCTTTATACTTTTTGAAATCAAGTGAAACTTGATTGAAATCCGGCTCTGCCGGATGCCAATAATTTAATCAATCCGTCAAAGCCGGATTTCAAAAATGATTTCATCATTTTATCAACTTATCAAACTCAGCTTCATCTATTACCTTTACTCCCAATGATTCCGCTTTCTTAAGCTTGCTGCCGGCTTCTGCTCCCGCAAGAACATAGCTCGTCTTTTTACTCACTGACGACGCGGCTTTGCCGCCGAGTGTTTCAATCAATTCTTCGACTTCCTCCCGCTTGTATTTTTCCAGTGTACCCGTTACCACAAACGTCAGCCCCTCAAGTTTATTAGATGCATTAGCAGTCACTTTCATTTCAAAATTCAATCCTGCTTTGCGAAGCTTATCAACCATTTGCAGGTTGCTCTTGGTATGAAAGAAATCATATACACTCTCTGCAATTCTTGGGCCTATTTCATGAATGCTTTCAATTTGTTCCTTTGATGCGGAAATGATATTATCAACACTCTTAAAATGTTTCGCAAGCACCCTTGCGGTTCTGTCTCCAACGTGCCTGATACCGATAGCATAAAGTACTTTTTCAAACGGCCGCTCTTTACTGCGCTCAATTGAGCTTAAAATATTATCGATACTCTTTTCACCAAATCTATCGAGTGATTTCAGTTCCTTAACTTTCCTATCCAGCTTATAAATATCCGTGATATCTTTTAAATAACCCAGCTGAATGAATTTTTCTAGTATCTGGAATCCCAGCCCTTCAATATCCATTGCCGTACGCGCTACAAAGTGCTCCATCCTGCCTTGCACCTGTGCCGGGCAAAGTGAATTCGTGCAGTAATGGTTCGCCTCGCCTTCGGGTCTGTGAAGCGGTGTGCCGCATACGGGACACTTCTCCGGCATCTTGAAAGGCTTGCTGTTTTTTGGTCTCTGCTCAAGTACAACTTCAACAACTTTCGGGATAACATCCCCCCCTTTTTCTATCTTAACATAGTCACCTTCGCGGATATCTTTGCGTTCAATTTCATCGATGTTATGTAAGGTAGCGCGGGATATTGTTGAACCCGCAAGAAATACAGGCTCCAGCTCCGCCACTGGAGTAATTGTGCCAATCCTGCCTACCTGCAGAGTTATGCTTTTTAGCTTCGTAGTAGCCTGCTTTGCTTTGAATTTGTAGGCAATAGCCCAGCGCGGACTTTTTGCAATTGCGCCAACTTTACTTTGCTGTTCAAGTGAATCCAGCTTTATCACAACTCCGTCAATTTCGTATGGCAGGCTATCGCGCTTTGCTTCTATCTCTTCGCAAAACGATTTTACTTCGGTAATATTATTAACAATTTTTGTAAAATTATTAATCGGGAACCTGAGCGACCTGAGTAGATCCAGGTTTGATGAATGGGTTTTCTGTTTCTTTTGTTCTGCATCATTCAGGTATCTCATATAATAGCAGTACATATTCAACCTGCGGGAAGCTACCTCACGGGAGTCCTTTAGTTTAAGACTGCCTGCGGCGGTATTACGGGGATTGGCGTACCGCGGCTTGCCTTCGGCTTCCTGCTCTTCATTTATGCGGAAAAAATCCTTAAGCATAAAAAAAACTTCACCCCGTACTTCAATATCAATTTTTTTATCAAGTTGTAAAGGTATTGCCCTTACGGTTTTAAGATTTGCGGTAATATTATCTCCTCTTACACCATCACCGCGCGTTGCGCCCTGTACAAAAAGTCCGTTTTTATACGTAAGCGATACGGCTATACCGTCAAACTTAAGCTCGCACACATATTTATATTTTTCACCCTTCAGCAGGTTATTAATCCGTTTATCAAATTCATCCAGGTCGTTTTCGTCATATGAATTTGAGAGCGAGAGCATTGGTATATCGTGAATTACAGTCGGAAAGTCGTTGGAGAGATCACTGCCCACGCGCTGGGTTGGTGAATCCGGGGTTTTAAGCTCGGGGAATTCAGCCTCAATTCCCTGCAGCTCTTTCATCATCATATCATAAGTAAAATCGTCAATATCAGGACTGTTTAGAATATAATACTTATAATCAGCATCAAGGAGTTTTTCCCTTAGCTTTCGGGCTTTATCAGCGGTCTTTTTATCTGCCGGCATAGGTTTTGCTTATGATATTAATTCAAAGCATCCCCCTGGAATTACTGCTGCTGGATGCCTTCTTTGGTTATTATGAGATTTTTGATTGATGAACCCGGTGTAAGGTTTGCTTTTTTTAAGTATTTACCGTTCAGGTATAGGTCAACATTCTGGCTGGTATTGGCGCTGAAACGGAATTTTTCTTTGGCTTTAAAAACAATTGAATCTTTGGCGGAAAGGTTTTCATCATATGCTTCAGTGTCATCATCAATATAAAGCTTTACCTTTATATCCTTAATAGCTTTAATAGTCAGCGTCATTGAATCTAGCTCTGCGAGGGTCTTAAGTGAATCCTTTATGCGGGCTGAATCAACTGTTTTATTCGAGATTTTATTCTCGTAATCGCTTGAAATTTCGTTGAATGATTTCGGCTTAACATCTGACTTCTTTTCGCCACTGTTGTTCAGGTAGTCAATAAGGAAATATATACCAACTCCAATTGCAGCAATAAGTAACCCAAGCAGAATTTTTTGAGTTATGGACCTGTTAGAATATTCCGGGGTTTCGTCATATTCAACCGGTTTAGTTTTCATGTAATCAGGTTTATCGTTTTCAAGACTCTTTGTATAGACCGGTTCTTCGGTTTCATCTTCCGTTTTGGTCGGCTGTTCAAGTACTGAGATCCTCAGTTTCGCATCAGGTGCGCTGATATCTTTTGAATTCTCGTCTGCAAATTTCCTGCGTGCGTAAAACCCCGCTTTTGCTTTATCGTAATCGTTTAATACCTGGTTTTCATTTTCGTTAAGGGCACGTGCGTATGCTTTAATAAATGAGCGGATGTAAGTTTCCGGCTGAAAGTCAAAATTACCGTTTTCAAGCAGCTGCAGGAATTTAGTATTAATTCTGCTTTCAGCAGAAATTTCCGCAATGGAAATTCCTTTGAGTTCGCGAAGCTTTTTCAGGTCCTGACCAAATTCCTTAAGCATTCATTACTTCAATGGAGGTTAAAAAATATCAATTTTACTAAAATAACGCAACTTTATTTTAATATCAATTGATTTATTGATAAAATCGAAACTTTTTTAGAAAAAATTGTAACCACCGTTTGCAGAAAGTTTAACTGTATAACCCATCATAACTTGCTTATCGCTAACTTACTTTAGTATTTTATACTTCTCACTTTGTTAATATATGACTGTTTTTTAAATTGAATCACATATCAAAAACAGGTATATTTGTTGATTAATGCTTAATTTCTATAGATTACCACAGGATTATTTAAAGTTTTCAGGAAGTGACAGGCTTGACCTGATAAACAGACTTTCAACAAATCAGGTTATTCCCCTTGATAAATTTTCATGTGTTAAAACCGTATTGACTTCTGATAAAGGCAGAATAATTGATCTGCTCTCATTGTATAACCTGGGTGATATTGTTTTTGCCGCATGCTCTTTTAATAATGCCAAAGCTGTTCTTGAGCATCTGGATAAATATACAATCATGGATGATTTTACTCCGGCAGATCTGAGCGGCACTCATAATACAATTCAGTTCTTTGGTGATAAGGCAGTTGAGTTCTTTTCCGGAGTAACTGGTTGTAATGTCTCCGGATTGAATGAATCTGAATTTCTGGTCACAAATACACATGAAGCGATAATTTCTTTAAGTGATAACCGTATAGGCGGTATTGAATTCCTTTATTCAATTAATGATAAAGAATATTGGGAAAATCTGATTTTTTCGGATGAAAACATTTCAGAATACGGATTGATGGAAGTATCAGGATCCGATTATGATATAAAAAGAATAGAGCTTGGCATTCCCGCTTTTGGTAAGGAAATGAGTGAACTTATAAATCCGCTTGAATGCGGATTGAACAAATATGTCAGCTTCACAAAGGGATGCTATATAGGCCAGGAAGTGATAGCAAGACTTGATGCATATGATAAGATAAGCAAACACATGGTTGGGATAAAAATCAACTCAGCAAACCTGCCTGATATAGATGAACAGCTCAAGCTCACAACCGAAGGCAAGGAGTGCGGTTTTGTAACAAGCATAACAAATTCAGAAAAATATGGCTTCATTGCATTGGGATTTGTAAAAACTATCTTTTTAGATTACAGCAAAGAATACAAAATAAAGTATAAAGAAGGCATGCTGGATTGCAGCATAAAGAAACTGCCTTTTACCACTTAAACATATAACAAAAATCATCAGGAGCAATAAAATGTCAGTAAATATTAAAGAATTATTAGGAAGTGATGCATCATTATTAGAACATAAATGCACAACAATACCAAAAGAATCATTGCATCTTCCAGGCGGCGATTTTGTTGACCGTGTTTGGAAAGATTCAGACCGCTCACCACAGGTATTAAGGAATATGCAGGCAATATTCAATTCAGGCAGGTTAAAAGGCACAGGTTACCTTTCAATCCTTCCTGTTGACCAGGGGATTGAGCATTCTGCGGGTGCGTCATTTTCACCAAACCCCATATATTTTGATCCGGAAAATATAGTTAAACTTGCAATCGAAGGCGAGTGTAATGCAGTTGCTTCAACACTTGGTGTACTTGGCTCTGTTTCAAGGAAGTATGCTCACAAAATTCCATTTGTACTTAAGATAAATCACAACGAATTCCTTTCATACCCGAATAAATACGACCAGATACTTTTTGCAAGTGTAGAGCAGGCATTCAATATGGGAGCTGCGGCAATTGGCGCTACTATTTATTTCGGCAGTGACGAATCTGCAAGGCAGATACAGGAAATATCTCAGGCATTCCAATACGCGCATGAATTCGGTATGACCACTATATTATGGTGCTACTTAAGGAACTCAGCATTCAATGTTAAAGGTGATAAAGATTACCATGTTTCCGCCGATTTGACAGGTCAGGCAAATCATTTAGGCGTTACAATAGGCGCTGATATCATTAAACAAAAATTACCCGAAAATAACGGCGGATATAATGCTGTTAAATTCGGTAAAACCAGCAAGCTTGTTTACGAAAAGCTTTCAAGCGATAACCCGATAGATCTGACACGCTACCAGGTAGCAAACTGTTACATGGGCAGATGCGGTTTGATAAACTCCGGCGGCGCATCAACCGGCAAGGGCGACTCAGATTTAAAAGAAGCGGTTAAAACCGCGGTAATAAACAAACGCGCAGGTGGAATGGGGCTCATTTCAGGAAGAAAAGCTTTCCAAAAACCTATGTCTGAAGGCGTGGAACTGCTGCATGCTATACAGGATGTTTATCTTGATAAAGATGTTACAATTGCATAACAAATCAAAATTTTTTTAAAAACAATAAATCAAAAATGAACAAAAAACTAAAAAAAGTCGCAGGCAAACACAGAAAAAAACAGGCAAAAGCCAAAGCAAAAATAAAAGAATCAAAAGCTAAAGCAACAAAGAAATAATGAAAAATGTTATGCTGCTGGTGTTTATAACACTGGCAGCAACTTTTACACCCATATTCGCAAAGCTGACAGTAGCTGAAATCTCTCCGCTATCTTTGGGATTTTTCAGGTTTGGCTTTGCAGCCATTCTGTTTTATATTACTCTCAAAGTAAGAAAGCTTGACCTGAAATTCGATAAAAAGGATTACCCAAGGCTTATTTTTTTAGCCCTGCTTTGCATTCCCCTGAACCAGTTCTTCTTCTTAAGCGGAATAAAACTCAGCTTTGCTTCGCATAGCGGGATTATATATTCACTCAATCCTGTTTATGCATATATAATAGCCGTGATCTTCAGATACGAAAAATTCTATTATTCCAAACTATTTTCAATTCTGCTTACTGTAGTAGGTATATTCTTCATTTTCTATGAAGGATTTGTATCATCTTCTTTAGAAGGTGATGTGGTAAAAGGAGATGTTCTGCTTCTGTTTGCTGTGCTTACTTTTTCTATGTATTTAACTCTTGGAAAAAAGACCATAGAAAAGTACGGAGCTCTTAAAACCTCCACATTTGTTTTCCTTGCAGGCTCGGTTCTTTATATTCCCCTGTTCATTTATGACCTGCCTAACTTCACACTGGAGCATTTGACATATAAAGGCATCATAGGTTTCATATACCTTTCAGTTTTTGTTGCTTACCTTGCTTATTTTGTATGGTATTACGCTTTGCGCAGTATTGCTGTAAGCAAACTTACAACTCTTTCAAATATTTCTCCACTGCTTACTGTTTTATTTTCAATTATATTTCTTGGTGAGCATATTTCTTTTTTCTTTATCATAGGCTCAATTATCACTTTGATTGGTGTATTTATTATGCACCGCGTAAGTATAGATATTTCATAA
>JAUQWQ010000217.1 GCA_030835085.1 Ignavibacteria bacterium | reverse complement strand
CAAGATACGAGCCGCCAATACCGATGACTACGATTACATCGGACTTCCCCGCAAGTGACGAAGCACAATCTTTGATCTGTGAAATCTCTTCTCTGGAAATGTTTGAAGGCAGCTCAAGCCAGCCCAGGAAATCACTCCCTTTGCCTGTTCCTTGATAAAGCTTATTATTCGCTTCTGTAATTTTCGACTGGTAAGAGCCCAGTTCATCCTTTGAAACAGTATCAAATATGTGAGAAATGTTCAGTTCCAACATAAAATTTATTTTGTTTTTGTGAGCAGTTTATCCAGGTAAAAATCGCTTAAGCCAAATTGTGATTTCATCTTTTCAATTTCAACAACTTTGGCAAAGTAGTTATCATCGGTGAATTCATCCATAACGGCTGTTATCATTATATTTTTGCTTGTATGATCACCTGAAATGAATTCAAACACCTTTGTCTTATAGCCGTATGATTCAAGCACCAGTGCCCTGAGGCCATCTGTTATGAAAGAAGCCAGGTGCTCTTCCAGTATGCCGTGTTTGAAGACGCCCTTTAATTCTTCGGGAATGTGAAGATGCTTACGCACATATTTCTGGCAGCACGGAGCAAGGATAATTATTTCAGATTTTATCGCAATTGCTTTGGCAATTGCGTCATCAGTAGCAGTATCACAAGCATGCAGCGCAATAACAATATCAGCTTTCTTTATCTTGTTATCGTTAATCGTACTGTTAATGAATTTAAGATCATTAAAATCAACCGCTGTTGATATATCATTAGAAAGCTGCGCAAGGTCTTCTCTTTGCTCAACGCCTGTGACCTTTGTCTTCAATCCAAGCTTGTAGTTCAGGTAATTGTATACCGCAAATGTTAAATAGGATTTTCCGCTGCCGAAATCGAATACATCAATTTCATTTTTATCGGCAAGGCTGCTTGATTCAATAAGTCCGTTCAATATCTCAATGAATTTATCCACCTGGCGGAACTTATCATACTTATCGCCTTTTACTTCGCCCTTTAGGTTTGTTATGCCAAGCAGGTTTAGATATTTATCTTTTGAATCAATATATCTGGTCTTAATGCGGTTATGCTCTTTTATTTCAACCCGTGAAAATGATGCTTTACGTGTATATGTTCTTGGAACGCGTTTCTTGTTGTATTCCAGTACAAAATCATTTGTTGTAGTGAAGAGTCCCCCATAAAGAAAATTCTTCCCCATCTCATCGCTGATAATATTCACCGCTTCTTCAGATGTATGATTTTTGTAGATATCGCGGGTTTTGTATTTGTAACGCAGCGCGAATTTAACTTCATCTTTAATTTTCACGGGATTTACGTAAATATTTTCAAGCCCGTCTTCATTACCGCGGTATTTGCCAAGTGTAAATTTTACAAATGTATTCTCCTTCAGTGAGCTTCTGAGTGTTTCCATGAATTCACTCTTAACATCACGTTCAGTATTTTGCTCTTTAGCCATTATATAGTTGAATTAATTTTTTATATCAAAATAGTAGCATTTGTAAAGGGCTTCCTTTTTAAATCCTTCGCGGAAATACATATCGGCAGCTTTTTCATTTTCACCGTTGACTGAAAGCATTACTCCCGGTGAAGCGTTATCAGCAGCATACTGAATGCCTGTCCTTAAAAGATTTTTCCCTAAACCTTTTCCCTGGTAATCACCTGCAACACCTATCGTTTCAATAAAGATCAGATCTTCGCCTTTATGTTCTTCTTTTGTCATACTCAGCGTAGCTACCGGAGTATCATTGTGCCAGAGTAATTTCATTCCGCCATCAATATATGCAGGGTCAAGCCTCCAGTGTTTCAAGCGCTCAGGCGTCATTCGAACGTGACCGAGAGAGTGCCCGAATGCATCATTGATAATACTGCACCAGTTCTTTTCATCAATTCCCTCGCGGAAAGTGCGCAGCTCATACCCTTCAGGAAACTGCGGTCCTGTAAATTTTTTGGTATCTCTTATCAGTATCCAGGCAAACCGGCGGGATTCAAACCCAAGATCTTCCCATATTTCTGCAATATTGCTGTAATTATCTTCAATAAAACCGTAAATAGAAGTGAGCCCCGAAGTATGTAATAATATGCTGTTTAAGAGCTTTAAATAGGATAAATAATCACCATCGGCGGCATGGAACATCCTTAGCCGTGCCTGCCTGACTTCCCTGTATTCAGGTTGCAGCATCAAAGCGGCTGCGCCGCGAATTTCATTCCCCTTTACCAGCAAATACACAGGGTCATTTTCGCTGATGGTAAAATCATCAAGCGGCGGGTTCGACTCATCCTGCTCATGTGAGAATTGTTTAAAGTATGATTTGAATGCCGGGATGTTTTTTTCTGTTAGCTTAACTACTTTCACTTTTTATTAATATTCAAATTTAGAAAAATACCAGTGCTTCCTGTTGTTTATTTCCATGGTGTATCTATCTGCACCATCTTCAGTTTCAATTTTATAATTGGCAATTTTGAGAACTTCCTGTTCGAATGGAAAAATCAGTGTCTTAACTATTGTAGAGCCCACCAGCATTGAATCACTTCCGCAGCTTCCGTCAGATGGCTCAAGCCAGCCGCCCTTTTCAATATCTGAATATGTTACTGTGAGATATACAGATTTACCAATAAGCTGCCAGGTACCGCCATAACCGACTTCACGGTTTGCGCAGTTCATCTGGTTATTGAAATAATAAAATGTACCGTCATCATTGAATGTGAAAGTATCATCATATCCCGCTGCTACATGCGGAGCAGCCTGCCAGGAGCCGATAAGATCCTTTGACGATTGAGAAAAACATACTGATGAAAGTATCAGGAACAGTAATATTGTTTTCATATATAGTTTATGATTTTTTATTTCCGGTTATCATTAAATAAGAAAAACTTCCGCGGTGCAT
>JAUQWQ010000028.1 GCA_030835085.1 Ignavibacteria bacterium | reverse complement strand
AGCATATCAACCAGATAGTCTTTTACGAAATCCCTGAAATATGAAGTTTGTGTTACCGAAACAAGAAGTGTTATTAAGAGCAATAGTATTGAAAATATAAGTATGAGTGAAGAAAAAATCCGGAATTTTTTCTTTTGTTTTTTAATGCCGTTTCCGGGAAGTATCTCCGGGGCTTTAATTTCCTTTTGTGTTTCTATTTTTTTTTCTTCAGCCAAATAATTTACTTTGTGTAAAGCTGAATTATTTTTTCTATGATATTTGTTGAAGAATTATTTTCAACAAATTTAATGCGTTTTATCTCGCCGCCGGAATGTTTGACAAAATCAGAACCCACAATTTTATCTTCATCCCAGTCTGCTCCTTTGACAAGGATATCCGGTACTATTCTTTTTATCGTGTTATACGGAGTATCTTCACTGAATATTACAACGTAATCAACCGGTTTTAAGTTTGCAAGTACAAATGCCCTGTTTTCTTCTGTAACTATCGGACGCTTATCACCCTTTATCATTTTTACCGAACTGTCCGAATTCAAACCGACAATAAGGATATCACCCAAATTTTTTGCTTCCGTTAGATATTCAACATGGCCGCGGTGAATAATATCAAACACACCGTTAGTGAATACTATCTTTTTATTTTGAGCCTTTATATCTTTTACAAAATCAAGATCTTCACCGGCTTTAAATATATTTTTCAATTGCAATTTCTTCTAATTACTGAGGAGGAATCCTTAGTTTCACGTTTGACGTTTCACATTTCACGTTTGACTTTTGACGTTTCACGTTTTTCTTTTATATGAATCTATCAATGCTTTTTTATATATCGGTATTATTCCGACTTCTTCACAAACAATTCCTGCTGCCTGGTTTGCAAGCATGACGGCTTCAATTATATTTGCTCCTCCTGCAAGCATAACGGCAATTGTAGAAATTACCGTATCACCCGCTCCTGAAACATCAGCTACTTTTCTTGCTTTTGTCGGGATATTGAGGATAACAGTTTTATTTTTTTCTTTATCGAATAACATCATCCCTTTTTCTCCGCGTGTGAGTACAAGATACTCACAATTCAGCTTATCAATAAGAATTCTTCCAGCTTCTTTCACTGATTCTTCACCGTCAATTTTCATGGCAAGAATATCAGCAGTTTCTTTCCTGTTAGGTTTGAAAACTGTAACATCCCTGAATTCAAAAAAATTATGAAATTTAGGATCAACATACACCGGTTTTTTGAATTTCCTGCTGAGAGAAATGATCTGTGTTATCATTTCTTTGGTCAGCACACCTTTATTATAATCCTGCAGAATAACAGCGGCGAAATTCTTTATATTTTTTGTAAAGAAATTGATTATTTTCCTTCTGGTATTATCTGATACATCATCTTTAATTTCACTGTCAACTCTTAGGACATGTTGTGAATGAGCAATTACCCTTGTTTTGGCAGTAGTAGGTCTGCTGTTATCTTTAAAAATGCCGGCTGTTGAAAGTCCAAGTATTTTCATTACATCAAGGTAATGTTTCGAATCATAATCATTTCCGATAACACCTATCAGTACTGGTTCTGCATCAAGCGCTTTGATGTTATTCGCTACATTTGCTGCTCCGCCAAGTTTATACTCAGTTTTATCTATATCAACAACCGGTACAGGGGCTTCAGGGGAAATCCTTGAAATAGTGCCATAAACATATTTATCTAACATAACATCTCCAATAATAGCAATTTTCCTGCCTTTTGCCTTATTGAATATGTTTTTTAATTTTGCTTCTGTAATATTCAATTTATAATATAGTTTTTGCAAAAATGAATAAAATTAAGCAAATATAGGTTTAATTGATGGCTTATTCAATTGAAAAGGGTAATTTATTCATTCATTGAAACCCTGCGAAATTTTGCGTATTTTTGTAGTTCTATGAAATTTACTAAACGAACAAATACCTGCGGCGAGTTAAGGCTTGCCGATGAAGGTAAAACTGTTACATTAAACGGCTGGGTTTCACAGGTACGTGATCTGGGCGGTGTTATTTTTGTTAATTTACGCGATAGATACGGTATTTCCCAGGTAACTGTTAATTCCGAAAATAAAGAAATATACGATACTGCAAAATCACTTGGGCTGGAATATGTTGTTTCCGCAACGGGGCTGGTGCAGAAAAGATCATCTGTAAATCCAAATATGCCTACCGGTGAAGTAGAAGTACTCGCAACCGGGCTGGAAATCCTGAACACCTCTGAGGTGACTCCATTTGTAGTTGAAGAAGATGTTAAAGCATCAGAAGAGCTTCGCTTCAAGTACCGTTACCTTGATTTGAGAAGAAAAAAAATAGCTGATAACCTGGTGTTGAGAAGCGATGTTTACAATATTGTACATAAATATTTTGAACGTGAAAAATTCATTGAAGTTGAAACCCCTATCTTAATGAAATCAACTCCAGAGGGTGCACGTGATTACCTTGTTCCTTCACGCGTTCACAAAGGGAAGTTTTACGCACTTCCTCAATCACCTCAGACCTATAAACAGATATTGATGGTAAGCGGAATGGACCGTTATGTGCAGATATGCAAATGTTTCCGTGATGAAGATCTTAGAGCTGACCGTCAGCCGGAATTTACACAGATCGATCTTGAAATGAGCTTTGTAGAAGAAAAAGATGTCTTCAGGGTTGTAGAGGGAGTAATTTGTGATATCTGGAAGAATGTAAAAGGCATTGAGCTGAAACAGCCGTTCACTGTAATGAGTTATGATGAGGCTATGCAAACATATGGCAGTGATAAACCTGACCTGAGAATAAAAGGTGAGTTGAAGATCTCTGATATAACAGAAATTGTCAAGGCAACTGATTTCAAAGTATTTGTTGATGCAATTTCAGCTGGCGGAATTGTTGCCGGAATAAAACTTCCCGGGCAGGATGTTACCAGAAAAATTATTGATGGTTTGACTGATTATGTTAAGACATTAAAATTCGGCGGACTTGGATACATTAAATATAATACTGATGGCACAACAGCTTCGCCAATGCTTAAATTTTTAAGTGAAGATATACAAGCGGGAATTAAAAATTGCTTTAATGCAGCCGGAGGCGATGTTGTTTTCATTCTTTCCGGTGAGAAGAAAAAAGTTTTACATGGACTAGGTAACTTAAGACTGAAGCTAGCTGATCAATTCAATTTGATAGATGAAACCCGGGATGAATTTCTGTGGGTGAATGATTTTCCGCTCTTTGGTTATGATGAAGAGTCAGGTACTATTGCAGCCGAGCATCACGCATTTACAATGCCGCATGATGCGGATATGAATAAGCTTGAAACAGGAAGCAAATCTCCCAAAGAGAATGTTGATCTGCTCACATCCATAAGGGCTACCTGTTATGATATGGTTTGCAATGGCAGTGAATTCGGTTCAGGAAGCATAAGGATTCACCGTAGCGATATACAGGAAATGGTATTTAACGTACTTGAATTAACCAAAGAAGAACAGGAAGAAAAATTCGGTTTCTTGCTGGGTGCATTCAAATACGGGGCTCCGCCCCACGGCGGTTTCGCATTAGGATTCGACAGAATTATAGCTACACTTTGCGGTACAAAAGATATCCGCGAAACAATTGCTTTCCCGAAAACTACCAGCGCGGTTGGCTTGATGGATAATTCACCAAGTCCCGTGGATGCTAGACAGCTTAAAGACCTGGGAATCACAATAAATAATTAAGATGAGCCATAAAATAGCAAATACAGAATTTGAAGTAATTCAGGGTGATATAACCCTTCTTGAAACCGATGCAATAGTGAATCCCGCCAACACGTTCCTTATGCATACCGGCGGACTGGCTGCCGCAATTGTAAAACGCGGCGGAATGATAATTCAGCAGGAATCAAAAAAAATTGGCAATGTACAGACAGGCAGCGCCGTAATAACTACGGGCGGCAACATGAAAACAAAACATGTTATACATGCTGTTGGTCCGAGATACAAAGACGGTAAATCAGGTGAACCGGAAAAACTTGCTTCAGCAGTAAGCAATTCTCTGAAGGTTGCTGAAGTGAAGAAACTGAAATCAATTGCAATACCGGCAATAAGCTCAGGGATATTCGGCTACCCTATTGAAGACAGCGCAAAGATAATTGTTGATACTACAATAGAACATTTTAACTCAAAGAAAAAAGCCAAAGAAGAAACCACGATTGAAAAAGTAGTGTTCTGTTTATTGGATGAGAACACCACTGCTATATTTAAGAAGGAACTGGAAAGCAATTTTAAAAAGAAATAGATTAATTAAATAAAACCATAACAAAATAACTTAAAAATGCCAAAAACATTAGAAAAAAATTTAAAGCTTGAAAAATTCAAAGTGAAAGACCTTTCACTTGCTGAATGGGGAAGAAAAGAGATCCGTCTGGCTGAAGCTGAAATGCCCGGCTTAATGGCTATCAGGGCTGAGTATAGAGATTCCAAACCGCTGAAAGGCGCAAGGATAGCAGGATGTCTTCACATGACAATTCAGACTGCTGTGCTTATAGAAACACTTATTGAATTAGGCGCTGAAGTAAAATGGTCATCATGCAATATTTTTTCCACACAGGATCACGCAGCAGCAGCTATTGCTACGGCAGGTATCCCTGTTTACGCATGGAAAGGCATGAACGAAGAGGAATTTAACTGGTGCATAGAACAGACACTGTTCTTCGGCTCTTTTGATAATCCTCTGAATATGATACTTGATGATGGCGGTGACTTAACGAACATGGTTCTTGATGATTACCCTGAATTAATTGCAGGCATCAAAGGCATCAGCGAAGAAACCACAACAGGCGTTCACAGGCTGTATGAAAGAATGAAAAACGGTACACTTTCACTTCCGTGTATTAATGTTAATGACTCTGTTACAAAATCAAAATTCGATAACAAATACGGCTGTAAGGAATCACTTGTTGACGCTATCAGGCGCGCAACAGACGTTATGATGGCAGGCAAACTTGCTGTTGTTGCAGGATACGGAGATGTTGGTAAAGGTTCTGCACAGTCATTACGCGGCGCAGGCGCAAGAGTAATGGTAACTGAAATCGATCCTATCTGCGCACTGCAGGCTGCTATGGATGGCTACCAGGTTGTAACGATGGATGAAGCTGCAAAAGTTG
>JAUQWQ010000216.1 GCA_030835085.1 Ignavibacteria bacterium | reverse complement strand
ATCGGACCCTTAGCCATCAGGTTATCAAATTTATAACGAAGCTTCTGACCGAATGAAATATTATTAGAACTCATAAATGTTATACTCTGTATTAAATAGTAATTATTATTATCGGATTATTCTGTTTATAAAACTTTATGCGCTTTGAAACTTATTTTACCTTCAGGTCAGCGCCCTGTGGAAGGTTATTGAATTGTTTGATCTTGGGTTCTTTTAATAGATTTTTCGGGTCCGCATCGCCATAGAAAAAGTGTTCGCCTTTTGCAGCTGTCCACGTAACGGATACTGAAAAACTATCGCCAGTTGGAACTTCGTTCCTGACACCATGGCATAATATCTTCTTGTTTTTTACGATCTGCCACGGAATATGTTTCAGCGATTTTTCGGAAACATTTTTGATAGTCATTTTGATAGTAATCTTATCACCTTTTTTTGGTTTAACCGGAGAAACTGAAAACCTGGTAACCATAACTTTATCATCTTTTTTGCTGTGTGTGGTTTTAACCTTCTTTAAACTGAGTTTTTTCTTCATTTTTTGTACGAATTTGACCTTTATTTTATTAAATTTCACAATTTTATAAGGATATTTATGTAAAATCAACCCTTTTAATTTACGGTAACAATTTCAGCTATTTTTAATTGAAACTTATATCTTGAAATATTATAAATGTATGTTTATTTTAATTAAATATATCCAAAAACAAAATTAATTTAGAATAAACAATGAAAAAGTTATTTACTTTTTTAACATTACTGTTAGTACTGGCCAATACATTTTATGCCGGTGACAGGATGGTATTAATTGAACGTTTCACAAGCTGGACATGCGGCCCCTGCGCGTCAAACAATCCAACAATGGAAGCTTTTATAAACGGACTAGATGCAGATAAGATAGTTGGTATTGCTTACCATATGAACTGGCCTGCTCCGGGTAATGACGGGTATTATTTGTACAACCCGATCGATAATAATGCCAGAAGAACATTTTACAGCATTAATGCTATACCGCAGGCACAGATGGATGGCCTGATAAATATTCAGTCACCTTATACAAATGGCGGACTTACCTCTTATTTTAACACCAGAACGAATTTGTTGAGCCCGATCACAGTTATTTTAACTGATAGTACATATGGTGATACAATTAAAGTAAAAGCAAGGATATATTGTGAAGTATATATGTCCAACCCTAATGTTTTGGTTCATTTTTCAATGCAGGAAAGACATAATCATTTCTCTTCTCCTCCGGGAACCAACGGTGAAACGGATTTTTATGATGTAATGAGAAGAATGAATAATAACGGAACGGGACAGAATGTTCAGCTTTTCCCGGGCCAGACGGTTATTCTTGAAAAAACATTTTATAAAGATCCAATTTGGAATCAAACCGAGGTTATGCCCATTGTTTTCATACAGCAGGCTCAGGAAATACTGAATGCAGGGAAAAAAACCAACAATTTTACTTTGATTCCCAACAGTCCTTACAAATCTGTTATTCAGGGGCAGTCTCAAAGCGCAACATACCAGATGGAAATTCCGGTTACAACTGCAGGATATAATTCGCAGGTTACTTTAAGCGCGGAAGTTGATCCGCCGAATGCAGGAATAACCGTTTCATTTCCGAACGGGAATACAGTAAGTACTTTCCCTGCAGCTTTTAACGTTCAGGTAAACTCTTCAGCAGCTGTACCAACCGGCGCTTACCGTATTATTATAACAGGTACAAATACCAACAATAAAGTTCACAAAACATCGGTATCCTACCTGGTAGGCAAAAACTTCGTAACAGTAGTTACCAATAAACCTTCATTGCAGTTTAAGGTGGACGGGAACAATTATACAAACTTTGCATTTTTTAACTGGGATGTAGGTGCTGAACATACATTATCGGCCGTTACTCCGCAGATAATCGGTTCAACCAGGTACCTGTTCCAAAGCTGGAGTGATGGGGGAGATACCATACATCAGATAAATGTATTATCAACTGTTTCTAATTATATTGTCAATTATAAAACTCAGTATAAACTGATTTCACAGGTTACACCGGGCGGTCTTCCTGTTACGGTTATTGGCGGAAATCAATTTTTTGATTCTGCATCAACGGTAAGTTTTTCTGTAACACCGCTTAGCCTGGTATATAACGGATTGAATTATTACTTCCAGAGATGGAATGGAACCGGGAACGGATCATATTCCGGAACAAACCCAAGTCCTACTATAACAAGCATGAATAACGTGATAGTGGAAGCGGCAGTATATGATACAATTCCGCCAATCGGTATACAGAACCTGAATAACGGCGTACCTGTTGTTTACCAGCTGCACCAGAATTTCCCGAATCCGTTTAACCCGGTTACAAAGATCAAATTTGATCTGCCGGAACAATCGAACGTAAATATTAGGGTTTATGATATTATCGGCAATGAAGTTGCCCGCGTTTATAACGGAGAGCTTACTGCGGGATTCTACGAAGTTGACTGGAATGCTTCAGATTTCGCTTCCGGTGTTTATTTCTACAGAATTGACGCGGGAGATTTCTCCAGTGTTAAAAGAATGGTGTTAGTCAAGTAGCAAAAACCAAATTGCAAATAACAAAAAAGGCGTTCATAATATGAACGCCTTTTTTTAATGCTTAATTTTAATTCAGGTTTATTTTATCAGTACCATTTTCTTCGATTCAAAATACTTATCGGTTCTTATCACATAGAAATACACTCCTGAAGGAAGATTCGAGCCGTCAAAATCGATACTGTAAAACCCTGCAGGTTTGTATTCATTATTGAATGCCGAATATATTTCCTGTCCCGTAATATTGTAAATTTTCAGGTCAACATACTGTGCCAGCGGAAGTGAAAACTTAATTTTTGTTGCAGGATTGAACGGATTAGGATAATTGTAAATTGAAAATTTCACAGGAAGCCCGTTATGGGTAATTCCGGTTAACGAAGAATCATCACATTGTGCAGCATAACCGTTAATTAAAGATCTATCGGAATTGAGTGATGCAAGCCCTGTATTATCTACTGCTTCAATTTTATACATAACGCTTCTGAAAAGATCTGTGCATACAACTGAACCTGTGCCTTCAGGATATAATGTTATACCTGTATCAATGTAGCTCCCGGAATCAGGAGAAATTTCCGCGATAACTTCAAATTCAACGCCTGAATCAGGCTGACAGGTTCTTATTACGCTTCTGTAAATATTGTAATGAGCGTTTTCATTACCCGGTCCTCTGAAATCAGGCTCTGAATTCATATCCCAGCTTAATGAAGGATGGAATCCGCCGCTTAGAGGTTCAAAAATATCTTTGGTAACTTTTAGGTTCTTTGGTTTCGCAGGAGGAAGCTCTGTTACTGCCAGAGCATCATTGAAATATACTTTAATAGTAATATCGCCTGTTATAATATCCTGTGAAAGCAGTTTAACGGTAAGCCCGGTTTCTTCCCCTGAGCAGGTAAGTGTTTTGGGGTTGCTGTATGGACTGAAAATTTCATCATACCCAATGTTAAAACCATCCTTGCCGTCACCTAGCCAGTCATAAGTTACAAAATAATCTTCATTCCTATCCGAGCAAGGGTCATCATTAACTTCCTGCATATTGGTTAGTACCAGGTCAAGCGGCTGGTGAAATTCCGATTTCCCAAGAGGGTTACCGCTTAGTCTTTCATAAAGCGGGATCTCGAAGTTAAACTCAGGGTTAAAATACGGCACCATTCTTTCTATATACCAGTCATATTTGCCGTCTGCCTGAACAAGTGCTACATCTTTAAAGTTATTGCATCTGGATGGAACCATTTGCTGGTAAATGAATAATCCTTTTCCATCATCACAGTATGGGTCCTGCTGAACTTTGTTTACATCCCAGCATATTGTACCGCCTCTGGATATCCCGTCATACACAGATTTTTTCTGGTGATTTGCAATAAAATATTTTTCGCCGGAGGAGTTAATATCTATTGAAAGAAGATCACCGGTGAAGACATAATCACGTAATGTATATACAGCGGATTGTTCTGTGTAAGGAAACGGCACTTCAACCGGGGTAACGTAATCAAATTTAGTTCTTTCAAAAGGAGAGTAATTAAAACATGAATGCTCAACACCGGTCATGAGACCTATTTCATAGTGGTCTCCGGTGTACCTGTGAGTCATTTCATGAATCATTATCTGGGTCATTTTTGAATAGTTCTGCATTACACTCATACATGTAACACCGCTTCCTCCGAATATTCCTGTATTATCCAAAACTATAGGAGAACCAATGCCAAGATCAGCAAGGCCTGAGATCGGGAAACCTAAGCCGAAGAACCAGTTATCTTCCGGGTAGCCCGGTGCATTGCGGTATACTGTTACTATCATATCAGTATAATTATCCCCGCTGGCAGGTGACCATACCCAGCCATCCGGTGAAAAAGTCCAGTTGTTGTACCTGGAAAAATCAATATTATACTGCTGGTCCGCCTGCCTGATGGCTACTTCGTTTATCTGTGCATAGTTAAAGCCGCTTTCTTTATAAAATACTGATGTTTGAGGTAAAACCACTGTGTATTCATCACCTATAACATCAAATGTGCCTAGTGACATTTCTGAAAAATAATCTGATATGGTATATTGCCTGTATCGTTTTGTGAAATCAACAGCCGGATTTCCTTCAACAGAATCGATAAACTTGCCGTTTTTGGTATGTGGGTTACGGGGACCCGGTGCATTAGGACTATCCCACACAGCATACCCATTCATATTATCACCCCAGGTATCATCATCAGGAAATTTTACGTAAATAATGAGTATTCTTAAAAATTGTCCTTCAATCGGGGTTTTACTTACCATAGAACCGGTAAATTCCGCATTAGGATTTGATGTTCTTTTTTTAACTATTTCCGAAATAGATGATTCTATTCCTGCATTGTAACATCCGTAATTTCCATTTAATATACTTTTATTGTTATTGTAATTGTATATTACCTGTGTATTTATTTTAACAGTATATGCGGAAATCAGAAACATTATAAAAATTATCATAGGGAAAAAGTAATACTTTTTCATTTAGTCCTCCTCTAAATATTTAATAAAATACATATCCATAACAATAAAAAACATAGTAAAAACCGATTATTTTTTGTAGTTCATCCCGGGCTAAACAAGGCTATAATTTCATTTAAATATATGCAAAAAAGAGCTAAATTGAGGTTATGAGAGGAAAAAGTGTGTTTTTTAGTAAATTTTGGGTGTTACTGATATTAGTTACTGTTTATAGCCATAATTTGTTCAGTCAGCCCTCAGTTGAATGGATCAAGCGGTATAACGGAACAGCAAACAGGTTTGATATTGTAACAACTTTGAAGGTTGACATAAATTCAAACGCCATAGTTTACGGTAATGCCAATCTGGCGGGATCTTTCAGTGATATTACAGCGATAAAATATTCTTCATCAGGGGAAGTGCTGTGGCAGGCATCATTTAACGGGTACAGCAGCCAGCTTGATGAATGCAAAGACGCGTATTTGGATACAGACGGCAGCTCCTACATTACAGGATTTACAAGTGATACTAACCAGGTTGTTAAAATTGTAACACTGAAAATAAATTCTGCCGGAAGTATTTTATGGTCAAAGGTTTTTCTGCCCCCTGTTTATAACCAGGGCTTTGGCCTCAGTATTACGAAAGATAATTCCGGTAATATTTACACATGCGGCTCGGTTAGGAGACCAAACGGAACAAATTCAATTGCCCTGTTAAAGTACTCATCAAACGGTGATCTGCTGGAAAATACATTCTTCAATAAAACAACTGCAAGCAGTGAAACACCCTTAACGGTTTGCGCAGATAACGCGGGATCCGTTTATATCCTCGCATCATCAAACGCTGTTGGGGGAGTTAATGATATTATAATACTGAAATATAACAGCTCGCTTTCGCTCAAATGGCAGAACACTTTCAGCGGAACTGCATTTGGAAATGATATGCCGGTTAAAATGATTGTTACTAATGATAACAAGCTTGCAGTTACTGCCGCAGTGTTCAATTTACCGGGTACACTTGATTACGGAATTTACAGGTTTGATACAAGCTCTGCCATGATTATGCAGTATTTCTATAACGGCACGGGCAATGACCAGGATATACCGTACGATATTGCCTGTGATTCAGCGAATAATATTTATGTTACCGGAAGCTCAAGAAATTATGATACGCTTGGCAGTGAAGATATTTATACAATGAAAATTGATCCGGCTGCCGGGCTGCTTTGGGGAAAAAGATATAACGGCTCCGGGCAGGGTTTGGATTACGGTACATCAGTTACAGTCGATAACCGGGGGAATGTATTTGTTGGCGGCACAACCGATAAGCATTATTTCCATCAGCAGTACGCGCTGCTTAAATTCAGCCCCACAGGTGATTTTAACTGGCTTGAAGAATACAGTGTGATAGAGAACTCAGAGGATTTTGTGTACACTGCTGTTGCCGATAACCGGGGCGGCGTTTACGTTACGGGAATAAGCTTTGACAGCACAACGGATTATGATATAGCTACTATTAAATACAGCGAGCCGATTGGCATTGTATCCGTATCAAACGAAGTGCCCGAAGAATTTATGCTGTATCAGAATTATCCGAACCCGTTTAATCCGGTAACAAAGATCAGGTTTGATGTTAAGGCAAAAGTCAAAAGTGAAAAGCCAAAAATATATTTATCAGTGTATAATGTGCTCGGAAAGCAGGTTGCCATGCTTGTAAACACCGGGCTTCCAGCGGGAACATATGAAACTGAATTTGACGGCAGCAATTACCCGAGCGGTATTTACTACTGTAAACTGCAGGTTGGCGGAACAAGCAAATCAATTAAAATTATACTGTTAAAGTGATATTTTATCACTTATAGTTTTAATGAATAGAAATTATTGTTATCTTTATTGTAACCGAACAATTAATCAGAGCAGCATTGAAAATTAATAAAGAATATATTTTAGTTTTAGTACTGATGACTCTTAATGCGGTCATTTATACACAGTGGTATGCGCAGTCTTCAGGTACAAATTACGCATTGAAATCAGTTCACTTCACCGATATTAATACAGGCTACACCTGCGGATATAATACCGTTTTAAAAACAACCAATGCAGGAGCCAACTGGATAAAAACATTTCTGCAGGGTGAACACCAGTCATTAACCTTTACTGATATTTATACCGGTTATATTGCGGGAGATAGCGGAAAAATATTTAAAACAACAAACAGCGGTGCTAACTGGATAACTCAAAATTCAGGCACTGTAAGTAATTTAACTTTGGTTAATTTTGTCAATTCACAAACCGGAATTATTACAGGTTACGAAAAAACCCTGCTTAAAACAACCAATGGCGGAATTAACTGGTTTTCAATTTCAAATATCATATGGTTTGTGGATTTTCTTTCCTCAAAAATTATTGATGAAAATAATTATTACGCAACAGGAACCGATAGCTACATCATCAGAACAACAAACGGCGGAGCGAACTGGATACCGTATACACACGGAGAAGTAAACCCTCTGTTTACAGTTGATTTTATTAACGGCTCAACGGGTTTTGCCACCGGATGCTGCGGTATGTTCATGGTAACAACAAACAGCGGCGTTAACTGGGCTGATAATAATTATCTTTCTCTTGGTTTTACTTTTCATTCACTCAAATTTATAAATACTTCTACAGGATTTTGTGCCGGCAGTAATGGTATGATGTACCGCACAACCAGCAGCGGCATTTATTGGGATTCAACGGTAACAGGAACTGACCAGACTTTGTATTCACTCCAAATGCTGAACAACAATACAGGCTGGGCAGTCGGAGGATTCGGTACAATTTTAAAAACCACAAATGGCGGCGGTCCCGGTTTTCCTATTGGCATAGAACATGTAAGTGAGGTCATTCCGCAGAATTATTCTCTGCATCAAAATTATCCAAATCCTTTTAATCCAACAACAAAAATAAAATTTGATATTAAAGCAGTAGGCAGAAGTGAAAAGACAAAAATAGAATTATCAGTATTTAATATATTAGGCAGGCAGGTAGCGGAGCTGGTTAATGCTGAACTAGCCCCCGGAACTTACGAAGCGGAATTTGACGGCGCTACCTTCCCAAGCGGTATTTACTATTACAGACTCTCAACCGGTGACTATTCGGAAACAAGGAAAATGGTTTTTTTAAAATAAACTGCATTTATCCTTAATTTTTAAGCTTTTTTAATGCAGAATAATACCAAAATTAAGTTAATTAGACTTGAAAATTAATACATATTAAATTAGTTTCTTGTCACAAGTTAACTAATTTCAAATAATTTAATATTTTTAAGAGAGGATATTAAAAATGAAAAAGCATTTACTTATTGCAATTGCCCTAGTTGCTTTGGTTGGTTTTAAACCAAATGCAAATTCACAGACCGGGTTTAATACTGCAGTAGAATATTTTACCGGCACATGGTGCCAGTGGTGCCCGTGCAGTCATGCGATAGTAGAAAATATTCTTGCCAATTATCCAAATACTGTTATTTTGGCATATCACGGACCAAGTAACGATCCATGGACATCTACCGGATTGCCTATGATCCAATATTTTGGTGCAAATTCTTATCCAACCGGTGTTGTAGGCAGAACTACCGGAATTATTTCAAATTCAGGATGGAATAACAGGGTTGTTGTACAATCAAATACTGTTGAACCCGGTGTTAGTATACAGCTGAATAACAAGAGCTATAATTCAGGTTCAAGAACTTTGACAGGAAGTATAGTAGTAACAGCTCTCACAGGGCTGACCGGCAGTTATTATATCCACATGGTAATAACAGAAAATAACCTGGTTTACGCTCAGACCGGAAATGGTACCTGCCCCGGAGGCGGAAATTATGTTCATTACAATGTTTCAAGAGGCCTGATTACAGGCGCAAACGGTCAGCTGGTTGGAACAGATCTGACACAGGGGCAGCAGGTAACCATACCTCTCAACTATGTACTGCCTGCAGGTATTCTTGAAGCTAACAGCAAATTAAATATAGTTGTTTTCAAAGGCGGCGGAGTTTCACATACTGATCAGCAGATACAGCAGAGTATGAAAACAAATGTTATTGACCCAACAGGGGTAACAAACGAAAATGAAATAGCAACTTCATACAGTCTTAGCCAGAATTATCCTAATCCGTTTAATCCAACAACTAACATTAACTTCTCAATTCCAAAGGATCAGAACGCAAGTCTGAAGTTCTACAATTCAATGGGTCAGGAAGTTGCTACTTATGTTGACGGTTTCTTAAAAGCCGGTGTTTACAATGTTGATTTTGACGGCTCATCATTTTCAAGCGGAATTTATTTCTATACTTTAAAAACCGCTGATTTTGTTGAAACCAAAAAAATGATGCTGGTTAAATAACAAAGTTATTTGACCGACTTGTTTTTAAGGTTGATAAAGTAACATAGTTATATTACTTCTTTCACTGATATAACAAAGATTCTGAAGTATATATTTTGATAATACCCGAAAAGGCAGCTTTTAGAAGCTGCCTTTTTTACGGATATTTT
>JAUQWQ010000027.1 GCA_030835085.1 Ignavibacteria bacterium | reverse complement strand
CCGTATGAAGAAGCTGACTGGGCAGAGCTGCCTGAAGCTAAATCCGGTGCCATTGAGCTTTCACTTCCCCTTCTTGAAGCGCTGCATAAAAGATGGGTCGTAATGCTTAAGGGTATGAAGCCGGGAGATACCGAGCGCAGGCTATATCACCCCGGCAGCAAGCAGCAAATGACCATTGCGTCACTGATGCATTTATACACCTGGCATTGTGACCATCATTTAGCACACATTACAAATCTAAAGAAATCCAAAGGCTGGTAAAAAAGAATCCCTTTTTGATCTTCAAAAGGATACATTTTTTTGAACATAAATTGAAATGACATCGAAAAACTACTAATAGATATCACCGGTTGGGCAGGCTCTGTTAGTGTACTGGCAGCATATGGATTATTAAGCATTCATAAAATTACTGCCCGCTCAAAGCTTTACCAGGCACTGAATATTCTCGGCAGTCTTTGCCTGATAATCAACACTCTTTTTTACAGTGCATATCCCTCAACATTTGTAAATATTGTTTGGCTCATAATTGCTATATTTGCAATAATTAATATTTACAGATCATCTTCAAAGAAAAATGCCAACTGAACTCCCCGGAAAAGATAAATTAGACCTCATCGCGGATAACCTGAAGCCGTATATTCACAGAACCCCCGTTATGAAATCACGGCTTATAAATGAAATAGCTTGCGCTGATATTTTCTTTAAATGCGAAAATTTCCAGAAAACCGGGTCATTTAAA
This sequence comes from Ignavibacteria bacterium, assembly GCA_030835085.1. Lineage (GTDB taxonomy): Bacteria > Bacteroidota > Ignavibacteria > Tepidaquicellales > OLB5 > OLB5. The sequence goes on along the minus strand of JAUQWQ010000027.1, from coordinate 24,621 downwards.
ATACGCGGCGCTATGAATGCAGTACTTTCTTTGAATGATGAACAAAAATCCAAAGGAATAATTACACATTCATCAGGTAACTTTGCGCAGGCACTTGCTTACGCTGCAAAACAGGCCGGCATTAACGCGAAAATTGTAATGCCTGAAACTGTAGTGCCCGCGAAGCGGGATGCCGTTCTGGGTTACGGAGCAGAAATAATATATTCAGGCAGCAAACCTGCTGATAGGGAAACAAAATGCGAAGAAGTTCGCAACGAGACGGGCGCAACATTCATACATCCTTCCAACGATATAAATGTGATCATGGGTCACAGCTCTTGTGCTACTGAATTATTTCGTGATACTGAAACACTAGATGCGGTTTTCACACCAGTTGGCGGAGGCGGCTTGATAAGCGGTATAGCGCTGGGGTTTAAAAATTTCAGTCCTGATACAAAAATATACGGGGGTGAGCCCGCTAGTGCTGATGATGCCTACCAAAGCTTGAAAGCCGGAAAGATCATTCCTGTCAGCAATCCCGATACAATTGCAGATGGACTTAGAACATCACTGGGAGATATTACTTTCCCGATAATAAAGGAATTTGTTTCGGAAATATTCACTGTAACAGAAGATGAAATAGTAAACGCAATGCGGCTAGTCTGGGAAAGAATGAAGATAATAATTGAACCTTCAAGTGCGGTGGCGTTTGCGGCATTGTTAAATAATTCAGCAGTCTTTAAGTATAAAAATGTCGGTATTATTTTATCAGGAGGTAATGTCGACCTGAATAGCTTACAATTCTGACTAACTTCAATTTTAGAACTATGAAAGCAGAAATAAAATTCGTTAAAACAAAGGATTTCATCAAAACAACTGCTTCCGGGCAGCTTAGTTTGGAGAAGAGCAAAATAGTCCTGAAAGAAATTGCGCGGCTTAATACACCTGATGACCTCCACGATCTGCTTGTTGATATACGCGATACCCGTCCCGGACTCTCGCTTTCGGATATATATGAGCTTGTGACTGAAGTAGGCAATCACCGGCAAGCATTCAGAAAGAAGATAGCTATACTGCTTGGCGCGCAGCATGATATTGATAAAGCCCGTTTCCTTGAAATGTGTGCTTCAAACCGCGGGTATAACGTAAACGCATTTGATGACTTTGAAGAAGCAGTAAACTGGCTTATGTGCGAAGATGAAAATTAACAAAACAGTATGAAAGCAAAATTAACCGGAACTGCAGCGATACTGATAGTTAAGGATGTAAAATCATCCGCAGAGTATTACAGGGATATTCTTGGTTTCACAATAATTGAGCTTCAAACCAAAACGGGCGGTTTTGCAATGGTGAAACGGGATGACTGTATTCTTATGTTCGCAGAAGCTCCCCCTGATAAGATCATGCCAAACTGGAAAATTGTTAATAAAACAAGCAATGTTTATTTTTGGGTAGATGATGTTGAGGCGATTTACAAAGAGTTTATAGTTAACGGCGCTGATATTGATTACTCGTTATACAATACACCATACGGGATGAAGGAATTTGGAATAAGCGACCCGGATGAATATGATATTTCGTTTGGAGAAATTTTGAAATGACGGAAAACAATTTTAATTTAGCGGAATTTCACCATTCAATTTACCTGCACTCACACCTGAGTGAAGTATATTATTATATTGCATCAGGTGATGGCATTTGCCGGTGGTTTATGGGCAAAGCTGAATATACTGATACTGATGGTAATATATTAAATTCCGCAGATACTGCCCGTAAGGATGATACTTTCTACTGGCACTGGCTTAAAAAAGATCTTTCTATCAAAGGAAGGGTACTTGAAGCAATAAATAATGAGCTGTTTTCTTTTACATTCGGACAATCATTTGAAGTAGTAATTTCCCTTAAAGAACAAAACGGACGGGTATTACTGACTTTGCATCAGAAGTACTCTGCCGGGGCAGAAAAAAATGATTTTGCACATATCAACTGCTGCGCATGCTGGGTATTTTTCATTACAAATCTCAAATCTGTACTTGAGCATGGCATTGATCTCCGTGAAACCCTTTTTGATGATGAATCTCTGGTTAACCGTTAATCTTCACTATGAGGAAGCGGTATAAATCAAACCTTTGAGCATGTATGTAAATAAGGATTTTTTTAAGAACAAGGGGCTGTAGCCCCTTGTCAATATATTATCGGTCATAAAAAAACAGGGAGGCACTACCCTCCCTGCTGATCAACTAACCCCCTAACTTGTAAAGGTAAACTCTGTTGAAAAAATTATGAGATATAATTTCCTTCAGTATATCTTAATACTGCTGCCTCACTGAAAATTTTTCAACCTGGTTCTTTACAGCGGGGATAGTTCTCAAATATTCATAAATTGCTCCAAGATCTTCCTCTGTTAAGCCTGCATATACTGTCCATGGCATTATTGTCTGGAATTCCCCCGGTTTATACGGTGTGTTGCCGTATGCGGGGTCACTGCACTGTTTAAATCTCTTGATGAACTGCTCTTTTGTCCACAAGCCTAGTCCTGTTTCATTATCAGGTGTAAGGTTAGCCGTTCTTACAACCGTATTTCCGGGTAATTTGATCTCAATTCCTCCGGCAAACTCTTTGCCCGGAATGGGAGCCCCTTCATTGGATGGAGTATGGCAATCACCGCATGATGCGCCTTTCACCATATATTCACCGTATGCTATGATATCCTTTTTGTCAGGTTTCTGAGTAAACTGTTTTTCCGTCGGAATGGTTTTCATAATCAAACTCATCGGGAAGTTGGCCTGGCTCTTCGGCGGATCATTCTGAATTGCAGGAAGTGTCCTTATATACGCTATCACAGAATAAATGTCTTCCTTATCCATCTTGCCATAAACAAGATACGGCATTATAGGAAATAATACTGATCCATCCTTGCTTATACCTTCGGTTATCGCGCGGACAAGCTCGCCATCAGTCCAGTTGCCAACACCGTATGGTGTAATGTTCTTTGAATAAAAGGTGCCGGGCAGACCGAACTCTTCGTCAAATTTTTCACCGCCCATGCCTTCAGTGCCCGGTTTTATGGGACCCGATAGCTTGGAAAAATCACGGGTTGAGTGGCAATCAATACATCCTGCGGCGTGATTGAAGATATATTTACCGCGTTCAAGTCTTGCCGGCGTCACTTCAATTTTGATATCTTCTGCTTTTAATTCTTTCGGGAACTGCTGGTTGAAATACACATAACCTGATACTGCGAGAACTACGACGAGTCCAAGGAATATGAGCATTATTTTTTTAAATTTTTTCATCTTTATTGTTTTTCTTTAAGTTTTTTAGTTAGTTGATTTGTTTAAATTCTATTTTACTAAGATCATTTTCTTTGTTTCACTGAAGTTATGACCCGCATCACCTGTTACATCAATTCTGTAAAAGTATACTCCTGATGAGATTCCCATTGCATTAAAATTCATTTCGTAATTGCCTGCGTTCATATTGCCGTTTACAAGCTCTGTAACTACCCTGCCGGTTATATCAAATACTGTAAGTTTTACGTTTCCGCGTTCGGGAATTGAAAACTTTATGTTTGTATTCGGATTGAACGGGTTCGGAAAGTTCTGCTCAAGACTGAACTTTAAAGGCACGCCGGTATTGTTATTTCCGGTTGATGTCATATTCAGTCCGTATTTTATTATTGTGCCGTATTGCCCTGCCGCAATGATGTTATAACCCAAAGCAGCTTTCATTCTTCTTATCGGGTTGATTGTTATTCTTGGTTCTGCTGTCCAGTTCACTCCCGCATTTGTTGTCCTGTATACCATACCTTCATCAGTAGCAGTATAACCCGTTGTGCTGTTCAGGAATGTCACAGAATTGTGTGAAAAGAAACCGATCTGCTGACCCTGCCAGTTAGCACCGCCATTGGTAGTCCTGAATACCATACCGAAATCATTTGCGGTAAATCCAGTATTGGCATCCACAAAATGAATGTCGTTAACTGAAGATGTTACGCTTGTGATCTGTGACCAATTCAGACCGCCGTTCACTGTACGGAATAATTTTTGGTTCATGCCGCCTGTAAAACCGGTAGATTCGTCAAGAAAGTAAACACACTCAAATGAATGGCTGGTACCGGTATTTATCGGATTCCAGTTAAGCCCTGCATTCGTGGTTTTGCTTACTACGCCCATATCGCCCGTTACAAATCCTGTGGTTGCGTTTATGAACTGCGCGCCGTATAGATCAGAAGTTGTACCGGGGTCAACAGTCACCCAGTTCAATCCCCCGTTGGTTGTTCTTTTCATGTTAGGAACTGATCCGACTATTATTCCTGTATTCGCATCTGCGAAAGCAATGTTATTCAGAAAACTCATATTTACCGGTGTAGGGTATAAGCTCCAGCTGTTACCGCCATCTGTGGATTTATAAACTATCCTGTCTTCCGCTATCATGTAGTTTACTAATGGTGTCGCAACAGCGAGACCGCTGATATTTGTTATGACATTATTTACAATGGAGTTCCAGTTAGCCCCCGAATCTGTTGAACGGAATATTCTTCCGCCTGCTGCGGTCATAAATCCTTTACCGTTTATGAAAGTTAACGCTCTGCCTGAAAGCGGCACTCCTAAAGTCTGCTCCCAGTTAACGCCGCCGTTTGTGGTTTTATATATCCTTCCAAGCTCAAGAACTAATGAGCCATTGTTTGCATCAGTAAAGAATATATCATTCACCGTTGCTGATGTCGCACCCCCCACAAGGAACCATGACTGACCGTCATTGGTTGATTTTAAAACCTCACCCTGTGTACAAGCGGCGTAACCTGTTCCGTTTGCGAAGAAAAGTTTAGTTATGAAAGTTGATCTTCCTGTGTTGATAACCGTCCAGTTTGCACCGCCGTTATTGGTTTTCTGGATTGTACCCATTGAGCCCGGAATGTATCCTGCATCTGGGCTGGTAAACCAAATTGTCCATATATCAGTACCAGTGCCTGAATTAAAGTTGGTCCAGTTTACGCCGCCGTTGGTGGTTTTGAACATCTGCCCGGAAGCGCCTGCAGCTATACCCGTATTCTGGTCAAAGAACTGAATTGTTCTCATGGTACGTGGAGTGTTAATATTAACCTGGCTCCATGTGCTGCCAAGATCGGTTGATTTAAGCACAAGACCGCTATCGCCCGAGGCATATACTGTTGTTAATGTTGCGAAAAATATTTTCCATATATCACGCTGCGTATTCACGTTAACAGTGTTCCAGTTTGTACCGCCATTTGTTGTCTTTAGCATGGTACCAAGTGAGCCCGCCGCGAAGCCGGTGTTATCGTTAATGAAGCTTACTGCGTTCAGCGGGTTGCCCTGCGGCAGCGGGTTAACCCACTGCCAGCTTTGAGCAAATGAACCGCTTACAGCTATTATTAAGATCGTTATTATATATTTTAAGTTGTTCATTTTATTTATTATTCTTTTTTTTGCCTTTTTACTTTTTATTTTTTATTTAACTAGTATCATTTTCTTAGTTTCACTGAAGCTTAATCCTTCTTTGCCTGTTACATCAAGCCTGTAGAAATATATGCCCGAAGATACTCCCATACCATTAAAGCTTATTTCATAACTGCCCGCATTCATTTTTTCATTAGCCAGTACTTTTACTTCCCTGCCTGTGATATCAAACACTGTCAGTTTCACTATTCCTTCTGCCGGGATTGAAAACTTAACGTTTGTTGCGGGGTTGAATGGATTCGGAAAATTCTGCTCAAGGCTGTACCCTGAAGGCACCTGGTTGTTATTTCCGTTACCGGTCGATGTCAAATCCGGGGTATACTTAAGCATGTTACCTTCTTCGCCAAAAAGCATAAGCTTAGAAGGTGATACTATACTTAAAGTCCTGATAATATTTCCTGATTTTGACTGCTCTTTCACCCATGTATCACCTGCATTGTGGGTGATGAACAACTCTCCGCCTGAACCTACAGCATATGCAGTATTGTTATTCAGGAATTTCACATCATTGATCGTATATGGTGTTAGTCCGGTAATTGAAACCCAGTTATCGCCGAGATTCGTTGATTTCATTATTCTGCCGAAAATGCCTGATACCAGAATTACACCATTTTGATTAGAAACGACCTTTGTTAGGATTGAAGTCGTTCCCGTTGCAAGTGAATCCCAGCTGTTTCCTGCATTTGTTGTTTTTAAGATCAAACCATTATACCCCGAAATAAAACCGGTATTAGCATTCAAAAATGTTATGCCTGTCAGGCTGACGTTAGAGCTGTGAGTTGTTAAAGTCCAGTTATCACCGCCGTTGGTTGTTCTATAGATCTTTCCGGGCGAGCCAACTGCGTAACCGTTTTGCTCTGTTGAAAAATGAATTGACCAACCGTACATTCCTGCAGCTATTTGATTTCCCTGCCAGTTTGCACCGCCATTCGTTGTTTTTATAAAATACCCGCTTGAATGAATTCCGTATCCAAACTGGCTATTCAGGAATTTGAGCTCATAAATGTAAGAACTGTTTAAACTCTGAATTTCTGTCCAGTTTTCTCCGCCGTTTGTTGTCTTAAGAAATTTATTTCCAAATGCTCCAATGAAGCCTGTATTAGCGTCTGCAAAAGCGCTGGAATAGATTGTACCCGTTTGAGAAGTAACTTTCCCCACCCAGTTTGCACCTGCGTTTGTTGATGTATATACTTTTCCGCCTTCACCAACGGCAATAAAGCTGTTTGTAAAATTATTTGTTATTCCCCTGAAAGGTGTGTGTCCAAAATTTGAAGATATCCAGTTTACACCGCCGTTGGTTGTTGTCCATATTGCACCCTGCTCGCCTGTGATCGCACCAAAATTTCCTACAAATGATACATCGTAGAGACCGGATGTAGTAATAGAAATACTTGATTCAAATGTTGTTCCGAAATTTGTGGTTTTCAGTATTCTGCCCTGGGTTCCGACAATGTAACCTGTTCCGAGAGTATTGAAATACATCCTGAAAAGTGATGATGTTGTTCCCGTTGAAACAGTATCCCAGTTAAGTCCTGCATTTGTTGTTTTGGCAAAGAATCCCATATCACCGGCTATAAATCCGGTTGTTTTATTGATAAAATGTACGGCATTAAAATTCCTGGTATATGGCACCGTTATTAAGTGCCAGCCCGCACCCTGGTTTGTGGTGCGTACAATTTTCCCGCCGAAACCAACTGCAAAACCTGTATCACGTGAAGGGAAGAATATTCCCCTCAAAGATGTAGTTACCGGTGTCTGTGTTACCGCCCAGTTTGTGCCCAGATTCCATGTATTTATGACTGTACCGCTATCGCCGCATGCAAATACATCGTTAAGCCATGAATAAGTTATATCATACATATGTTTTTTGGTGGGTACGTTCAGTACCTGCCAGTTACTCCCCATATCAGTTGTCTTCATAACTGTTCCAAGCATACCTACGGCAAAACCTTCGGTGTTGCTGTTCATTACCACTGACTGGAGATTGTTACCCTGCGGTTTGGGGTTTACCCATTCCCATGTTTGTGAATACACTGCTGATACTGTCAGCAGTAAAACTAAAATTGTTTTGTTTATTATTTTCATTTTGCAGATCTTATTAGTTAGTTAGTTTAGTTGTTTTTTTGTTTGTAAGCTTTTTTCATCCCCCTTTAATATTTTCATCAAAGGGGGATTCCAAAAGAAATTACCTGGAGGAGTAATTTAAATTCTTAACTTCGTTGTTCAGATTTTTTATTTCTGCGCCAACTCTGTAATTGCGGTAAACAAGATAAAGCTCACTTACCACCAGTGTTATGACTATTGAAAATATTGCTATTACTGTGATCATTTTGTTTTACTTCTTTCTTTTATTATTTATTGATTTTTTATTATTTGTTTTTGTACTTTTTGTCTTAAATTCTATTTGCTGTTTTTTCGGCTTTTCACTTTTGCCTTTTGCTTTTAGTAGATCTTTACCTGTATCTGCGGATTTTCCGGATGTTTTGGCATTACGAACCTGTAGTTCTCTATATCCTGTTGCATTGCTTCCTTCATCAGGGGACCGTTTTCTACGACCGCCCACTGGAGTCCCAGGATGGTGAGCAGCACCAGCACGAAAAAAAGTGATAACAGGTGTTTTAATATTTTATGATGCATTATTTATTGTCCTTTCTGTTGCTATACTTATTACTGCTCTGTTTATATTTTCTTGTTCTCTTTGATTGTTTCTGATCTCTTATGAAGCAAAGATATATTTTAATGACCGGCGGGAAAAATTGAATTTCTCCATAAATTAAAGGCCGATGACGTTAATGGGTGGTTTTAATTTGCAAAAATGCATTAAATTCGCTATTTTTCGTGAAAATTGATTAATTTCAGAGAGGATAAATTTAAGACCGGTTGAAAACAGTAAGTGATGACCTGTTCAGGCTCATAAAATCGCTGAATAAGTCAGAAAAGGGCTATTTTAAGAAATTTGCGGCCAAAAATGCCACAGGCGGCAAGCAGAACTACATTTTCCTGTTTGATGCGATTGACGCTATGGCAGAATATGACGAGGAACTGCTGAAGAAGAAACTTAAGGATCCTTCGCTTTCAAAACAGCTTCCTGTTTATAAGGTTTACCTGTTCAATCTGATCTTAAAAGCGCTGAATTTATACGGGGCTTATGATAATTCGGAAAGCCAGCTAAACGAACTACTTGCCAATATAAGGATACTTACTTCGAAGCATCATTACCGCGAGGCACGAAAAATAATCAGGAAAGCCAAAGAAATGGCTTACCGTTTTGATAAACATAAATTCATGATGGAGCTTCTTGCCGCTGAGCGGCATATACTTATGCTTTCACCCGTGAAAAATATCACGGAAAAGCGTCTGGCATTGTACGAAGAACAACGGGACCTTGTTGAAAGAATGAAAGAATTTTACGATGTAAGCCTGCTGTGTGACCGGATGACAATACTTGTAGATAACGAAGCCGATTACAGGTCTGATGAAAAATCCGCGCAGGTGGAAGAGATCATGAGGAACAATATGCTAAGCCCGGGGCAAAAACTAAAAGGCTATTACGCACAGATGAACTATTATCATACGCATCTTATTTACAGCGGGTCAAAAGGCAATAATGCTGAAATACTTAAAAACCTGAAACAGCAGATAGCTTTTGATGAAGCAAATAAACATTTCATTGAAGAAAATCCGCAGAACTATGTATATGCTCTCATAAACCTGCTTCTGTATTCGCATTACGCCAAAGATAATAATGAAATTGAAAAAACCCTCCAAAAGCTGGAAACAGTAAAGAAAAAAATGAAAGGTAAAATTGCCAGGGAAAATGAGATTCAGATAATGTTCCATGCTTCGAACATTGAAATGATAATATTTGAAAAGACATGTGACCTTGTTTCCGGAAGGGCAAAAGCCAAACAGATAGAGCAGGATTTCAAAACTTACGGTAATGAAGTTCCGCTCCACATTAAAGCATTGATGCTGCTGAACCTTGCATGTTTTAATATCATAGATGAAAATTACCAGGCTGCAATAAAATACCTGAATTCGATCCTGAACACTCCTGAGCTCAGCATCAGAACAGATGTAAACAAAATTGCACGAATACTGCAGCTTGTCATACATTACGAAATGAAAAATTACGATCTTCTGGAATACCTGCATGTATCGGCAAAAAAATTCTTTGGCGGCAAACTCTCAAAGTTTGAACAGGTCCTATTGAAATTTTTCGGCAATATTATCAAACATCCCGCGGAAAAACACCCGTCGATGTTTGATGAACTTACTTTTGCCCTGAAACGGGCTCCGGATTCAAACGGAATATTAAATTACTTCGACTTTTTATCATGGTCAAAAGCACACACTGAAGGAAAAAGACTGATAGATGTACTGAAGAATAATCTGAATGAAACTAAAATGACCCAAAACCAATGAAAACAGTAAGTGATGATCTGTTCAGGCTTATAAAAGCTATGAACAAATCAGAAAAAGGTTATTTTAAGAAATATGCTGCTAAAAATGAAGCCGGCAGCAAGCAGAACTACATTCATTTATTTGATGCCATTGACACAATGAGCGGGTACGATGAAGAACTCCTTAAAAAGAAGCTTAAGAACGAATCTTTTATAAAACAGCTTCCTGTTTACAAAGTATATCTTTTTAACCTGATACTGAAGTCACTGGCTCCGAATTCTGTATCAGCTGATGCCGGAACCAGGATGAAGGAGTATATTGAAAACTCGCGGGTTCTTTCATCCAAAGCACTGTACCGTGAAGCATTAAAGCAGCTGAAAAAGGCGAAAGAGCTTGCCCGGAAATTTTCAAATTATCTTATTCTGCTTGATGCTCTGATAGCAGAAAGAAATATACTGGCAGTAATGCCCGATAAAAATATTTCCGAAATGAGGAAACAACTCTACGAAGAGGAAATAGATACTACAAGGAAGCTGAAGAAAAACTTTGATTACAGCTGGCTTTCTGACCAAATGGTGATTTGTGTGGAACAAAAGGGTGATTTCACGGATGCCGAGCGCAGTAAAGAAATGGATAAGATCATGCAGATGCCTCTTATCAGTAAAGAGAGCAGCGCTGAAGACCTTAATATGAAATTCTACATGTTACATACAAAACTATTTTATTATTTAGGAAGAAATGAACTGATTAGTGTGAAGGGTTTGCTGCAGGAGGAAATTGAGCTGCTGGAAGAAAACAGGCATTTTATTGAGGATAATCCAAGGAACTATTCCAGCGCGCTTATCAACTACCTTATGTTCTCGCAGCTAACCGGTTTCCGCAGTGATGTACTTTCTGCTATAACAAAGCTCAATGCTCTCAGAAAGAAGCTGAAGAACAAAGTACCGCTTTCGCTCCAGCTGCAGATATCGTTTCATGCAGCAAATTCCGAAATGCTTGTTTACAGAAATTCTGCTGATACCAGACGGGGCAGAAACCTGGTTAAACGGCTTGAAGAAGAATTGCCCAGGTACGGCAATGAAATACCTCCTCAGTTAAGGATCTCTCTTTTGAGCAACATTGCCTCTTTTCTTGTGATGGATGGCAATTATGAAAGCGCACTGAAATTCAACAACAGGCTCATTGAAGAATCAGGGCTGAATTTTAAGAGTGATGTTTACTTATTCGGCAGGCTGCTGAACCTTGTTATTCATTATGGGCTGGGGAATTATGATCTGCTGGAATATAATGTTGAAAACACATATAAATTCTTCAGAGAAAAAAACGCGCTCAGAAAAGCCGAGAGTGTAATATTTGCTCATTTCAAAAGGCTCATAAAGGCTGAACCGGAAGACTATAAAGAACTTTTTAATGAATTTCATTTTAACCTGAATAAACTTCCGATGGATAACAATACCCAGAATCTATACAGCATGCTTAACTTTACAATGTGGGCAAAGGCTGAATCAGAAGGTATCACGATGCTTGAAGCTATAAAGAAAACAAACATTACTTAAATATAAAACTTCAATTATATGAAAGCGCTATTCACATTAATGTTATTAACTGCTGTTCTGATCTGCACAGGTTCTGCATACCCGCAAACATCAAAAGACTCGGTAAAGACAAACAGCGAAAAAGCTGAATGGGAAATGAAGGTATATTATTTCGTTTTCCTGAATGCCGTAAAAGATAGACCGGTAATTGATTCTGTAACCGCAATGGAAATTCAGAAAGGTCATATGGCAAACCTGGAAAGAATGTACTTTGAAGGAAAATCAAAGCTTGCCGGACCGTTTATGGATGGCGGCGAAATGCGCGGAATAGTAATTCTGGATGTAGCCTCAGAAGAGGAAGCGCGTGAGCAAATGGACCGTGACCCCGCAATAATAAACGGCAGGCTTGAAGCAGTAATAAAAAAATGGTACGGACCCGCGGGATTGATAGTGGAACCTAAGGCACGAAAGTAAGCCGTATATTCCTGCACACGCTGTTTCCCTCCGAAGGAGTCCATGAGACAAACTCCGCTTTGGGAAACTTTGGCTTTTGACTGATTGTCAGATCCTGTTATAATTTCGTATTATCATACCGGTAACCTTACTCATTCCAAACTTTTTGTAAAAACCCTCAAGTTGTTCATCACAGCAAAGGTCTATCATATAATAATCTTTCAGCTGTTCAAGCATTCTTTTAACAAGCTCTGTACCAATCCCCTGATTTCTGTATTCAGGAATTACTTCAAGCAAAGGAATATATGCTGATAAAGTTTTATCCGTAATTGCATTTATGAATCCAATGATATTGGCTCCATCTCTGGCTATTATTACGTAATCGCTGTTCTTTAGTATTTCCATCCTCTTTATGGGTTCAGGTTTTTTCGGCCAGCCCTCAAAAAACGGATCCAAATCTGAGCCTGTTAGACCTGAAATATCATATTGATAACTTATCATTTCTAAAACAGTATGTCCTTCCATGCATCAGTATCGTGTTCAAATCTGAACTTAAAGCCTGCATCAATAATTTTCTTTGGCATTGCCCGCCTGCCGTCAAGAACAACTGTTGACATTTCGCCCAGCACTGTCTTAATTACAAACGCCGGTACAGGCAAAAATGCAGGTCTGTGCAGCAGCTTCGCTGCGTGTTTGGTGAATAGCTCGTTTGTTTGGGGATTCGGTGCCGATGCGTTATAGATACCCCGAACATTAACGTTATCTATTGCAAACATGTATAATGCTATAAGGTCACTTATATGGATCCAAGACATATATTGTTTTCCGCCGCCTAATGGACCCCCGACGAATAACTTTACCGGCATTAAAAGCTTTTTCACTGCTTCAGAATCTGCCGCCATTACAAATCCCGTTCTGAATATTACCGTTCGTACCCCCGGTTCCTCTGCTTTTAATGCTGCCTGTTCCCAGTCATGAGTTAATTTCCCGAGGAAGCTATTCGCGGGCGGCGCATCTTCAAACATTTCTTTGCTGCCTGTATCGCCATAGTAATCAACCCCTGAAGTACTGATAAGCACTTCAGGTTTGGTTTCCATTTCCCGGATTAGTTCTATCAGGCTGTTTGTAGAATTCATACGGGAATCATAAAATTCCTTTTTGGCGGTATCTGTCCATCTTTTTGCTCCAAGGTTAGCGCCAGCCAGATTTATCATTGCGTCAATTTTTTCATTATATAACGATAGTATTTCACTTGAAGCAGTAATTCTGAATGCACTCTTCAGTTTTTTTTCAGCTGCCAGTGGGTTTGTGGTAACGGCAAAATACCTATCACCACGCTTATTGATCTCACGGATCAAATGTCCGCCAATCATTCCAGTTGCGCCCGTAATTAAAATTGTTTTTGCCATTACTTATTCAAAATACCAAGATCCCGCAGGATATTTTCTGTTATTGCTCTTCTTGATTCACCGAAACGCGGATTATCCTTTTCAGTTTCAACATTTACGGCATAGAAATAAGTGTTACCGCTTTTTTCGATCCAGCCGACCAGCCAGCCAATATCTTTTTTATCTTCTAAACCCCAACCTGTTTTACCGCGCATAATATATTCACTGTTCGAATCTAGCACAATTATGCTTTTGAGTATATCTACTGATCTCTTTGAAACCGGCAGTTCATATTTATATAATCGCTTCAGGAATTCAATTTGTTCTTTTTGGGATATTTTCAAACTCCCTTCCAGCCAGAATTTGTCAACTCCGCTGGATATATCTTTATTTCCATAATCAAAACTGTTCAGCATCGCCTGCATTTTTTCAGCGCCAACGCGCCTGGCAAGCTCCTTATAATACCACACGCATGAAAACTTAATAGCATCCTTCAATGAAAGATCTTTATCACATGTTTCCCTGCTTTTAGTGCTATCCCAGGGTATAACAAAATTCTCATCAGCTATCACACCCGTTTCGAGCCCTATTATACTGTTTGGTATCTTAAATGTAGATGCAGGTGTGAACCTTGTATTGCACCTTAATGAATCATAATAAAAAAATCTATCATTGTTCATATCATACATAACAAACGAGCCTTTCACATCATATTCATCGAAATATTTCTTCACATCCTGTGAATTAGCAGTTATTGAAATAAACAAAATCAACAAGAGGAACGTTTTCATGATCAAAATTTATGTATTTAATTGTTTGCGGAAATTACAAATATTGCAGTGATGAGCTCACCGGAAGAATACAAAAATAACCTGTTAAAGTTTGATTTCCAATCATTCTTAAAGGAATATGCAGGCTTATCATCGCTTGAACTGAAAAAAACCTTCCCGGTAGACTATAAACTGCTGGCTTCACAGCTCGCCCTGTACCCCAAAGCATCTGTTAAACTTCCGGATTTTACTTCAAGTTACTGTTACTTAACTACTAAAAGCTATGAGCAGTCAAGCTCTGAAGTGTTGGCTGAATATAAAGCCTCACTATTTTCGGGTGATCTGATAATTGATCTTTCAGGGGGATTAGGAATAGATGATATCGCATTTTCCCGCAAATTCCGCAAAGTAATCTCTGTTGATTATGATACAGAGCTTAACTTACTGGCCGAGGTTAATTTTACCAAACTTGGAATTGGCAATATTGAACGGGTCACAGCCAAAGCCGAAGAATATATCCTAAATGATATTTCTGCACATATGGTATTTGTTGATGCAGACAGGAGAAGTGACAGCTCAGGTAAAAGATCAGTTACACTTCATAACGCTTCGCCTGATATACTGAAGATTCTGGATAGGCTGCATGAAATATCCCCGCTGGTACTGTTAAAGCTCTCTCCACTGGTAGATATAACATACTTGAGGAAATCACTTAAAAACATAAAAGAGATCAGGGCAATATCACTCGCAAACGAGGTAAAAGAAATACTTGTACTGCTTGATAGAAATCCGGACAGTGAAACACAAATTGCGGCTGTAGATATTTCAAAAGATGGAAATATAAAAGAATATTTCTCATGCATATACAATAGCCCGGCAAATCACATTAATGGTGAACAAAAATATTTTTTTGTACCTTCTGCAAGCCTCATAAAATCAGGGCTAGCCGGTGAATATGCTGCTAATAAAGGGTTATCAAATATTTTTGAGGGCAGCTTGTATTATACAGCTGCGTATGAGCCAAAAGAACTTATGGGCAGGTCTTTTTACATTATAGCGAAAATGCCGTTTTCAGGTTCTGCATTTAAAAAATATCTTTCTGATACAGAGATCTCACAAGCGAATATTTCCTGCAGGAATTTTCCCCTGAAGCCTGATGAAATTAGGAGAAACTACAGGCTGACAGATGGCGGTAATGATTATTTCTTTTTTTCAGCTGATAAACAAAAAAACAAAATGTTTTTACATTGCCGCAAAGTATCAGCAATGTAAAAAAAACAGGGGTACAGCCTTTTACAGCCATACCCCATGGGATATTAGAGGAGAATCATGTCACCATGACCTTTGAAACAATCTTTTCAAATAATGCTTCTGCAGAATATCCCTTTAATATGTTTATAAAAATTTATTCTTCAATTAGTTATCATCGGATCTTCCGTCTTTATCGTCATCCCTGAAAGCTCTTTTGAATGAATTCTTCAGATTGTCATCAATCAGGTCGTCATTTCCTGAGTTTGTGGGGTCCAGCACATTGCCGTTATTCATGAACCATAATGCCGGATTTACCAATAATGTAATATTTCTGGAACCATTTCCAGTGTTGATAGGCGCGGCAAGATTAATAATTATGCTGGCACCTTTTCTTGATTTATAAACAAACGCGCTGCCGTTATATGAACCCTTAATTATGAATGAATACCTCTGGTTGCCGCTTGTTCCTTCGCGGAATTCAGGGTCCGGAATAGGTTCTGAATCTTCAGGTTTATGAATTTTGAGCTTGATTTTGTTCCACGTTCCTGAGGGCAGGTTAGCTGCAGTAACAGAAATTATCTGACCGCCTGTATTGAAATATATCACAACAGGTGAAATATGTACTTCCTGGCTTGTTCCGGAAGGTTCTGTTTCAAGCTCAATTTCTGTAATTAATGCTTTGGCTTCTGTTATAACCGGGTAATTAGCACCGGTTACACTTTCATCAAGCTTTACGCTTAAACTTGTATTATCTGTGCCGTTACCGTTTCCGTTTGAATTGGTAATTGAGCTGTCTTCACCGCAGCTGCTCGTGAATGCAAGAAGTATCACAAATAATACTCCAAGCAAAATTGTTGATGCTATTGATTTTTTTGTTTTCATTTGTTTCTTTCTTTCGCGTTATTTATGAAAGTCCCTTCATAAATATTTTTATTTAATTTATCGTTTTTATGTTCATATGCTGCCTCATTGATCACGAACATTTTCCCCTCTACAAATACCCACATGTAGGTTGTTGTGCTCCAAAAGTGGAGCTTATCCCATTTTGCTTTTATTGAGCCTGCCTGTTTCAATCCCCGATACCGAAAATGCTTAAAGCGTTTACTATATACCCTGAAAATCCAGGCATAGAAAGAAGTATCGGAAGCGTCATAGCAAGTACTGCGACTGCGAATAAAATGTTTTTGAATGATTTGATGATAACTGAATTTAGATCCATAATAGTATCCCCCTTGAACTATTATTAATTTAATTTAGATGAACCGTATTGTTTATTTGTTTTTCCCTGTACTGTTAATTTTAATTATTTAATCAGAACCATCTTTTTAGTATGCGTGAAATCAGCAATATTTAACCTGTAAAAATATATACCGCTTGGAAGACCGGAAGCATTAAACGATACTTCATATTCACCGGCTTTTAAATTTTCATTGACCAGCGTTTTTACTTCCCGCCCAAGAATATCAAAAATTTTCAGCTCCGAAAATGATGATTGTTTTACGGAAAATTTGATCTTTGTCTCCGGGTTGAATGGATTCGGGTAATTCTGGCCCAGGCTGAAATTATCAGGTACATTAGAATTGATATTCACAATACCTATTACATTCAGAGTATCAAGATAGAAATTCACGGTATCCAGGTTTGCCGTTCCTATTACTATTTGTCTTGATTCGGTTTCGTACCCCAGCCTCTGAACTGTTAATGTATATGTTCCAGCATTAAGTCCGGTTATTGAATACTGCTGGTTATCGTTTGTTATCACTGATCTTACAAAATTGGTATCTTTTTTCAGATAAAGTATCGAACCTTTAAGAAACGGGAACGGCCCGGCAAGCAGATCGTTATTGTTCATTGGCGGAAGTATGTTCAGAAAAACACTTCCGCTTAAATTTACCGCCATACCATTCTGTAATGCTATCGTATTACGTCTGATGACGTTAATATTGATATTTGCCAAATTAGTATTAGCATACAAAACCCCTGCTGAGAGCCAGTCAATTGTTGAAGGATAATATGTCGGAACATATCCTGTATCAATTCCAGAATCGTTCAATTCGTCATCAGGAAAGATCATTACCCTCAGGGAACTATCCCTGCGGGGAACTCTCCTCAGGTTATAATTACCCAGGTTATCAACATCTGCTGAATCGACTGTAATAATTTCCCTTGTTACTACATCCATTCTTAAAATTTTGATACGGCCTCCGGTTACAACAGTATTATTATCAGCGTATCTGACCTGTCCGCTGACGGAAACCGTATCAAATCGTCCCCACATCGCGGCGTGATAACACCACTTTCCCCCTGCAGTGGTGTACTCGCCGCCTGAATATAAAATTGTATCTGTTGAATTTCTTGTATATAAAGAATAAACATGGTCATTGTGTCCTGTTAGCATTCTGCTCCAAGAACTGCCGTTCCATCCTGCAATTCTGTCAACAAATAATCCGGTACCGGTAACCCTGAAATTTCCCCCGACTATTAAAGTATTTCTGTATACACTGAAAGACTCAACCGGACCATCATCAAGTCCGCCGCCAACACTTAACCAGTTTGAACCACTCCATTTAGTAATATAATTTCTGTCACTGCTTCCTATATGATTGAAGTCACCTCCGACATAAAGATCACCATTATAGACAATTAAAGTGTTTACGTCATCATCAAAATTATCATTTTTAAATGCGGACCAATTCGAACCGTTCCATTTGGCAACATTGCTTATGTTAGTGGAACCTGACTCTTCAAACCTGCCGCCTGCAACAAGGTTACTTCCAAAAACTGTAAAAGCATTTACTCTGTCTCCGCTGCCCGTTAATCCATTACCCATTGTAACCCAGCTTGAGCCGTTCCACCTGGCAACATTATTACTGCCGCCGGGCATTGAAAAATTCCCGCCTGCAATAATGCTTCCCGAATACACAATCAGCGCGTTTACATCGTCATTTAAACCGCTGCTCATTGCGCTCCAGTTTGTTCCGTTCCATTTTGCAACATGACTGGCGTTTATTATTCCGGCCTGGGTAAAACTTCCCCCTGCTATCAGATCTGAACCCGAGACAAATAATGCTTTTACTTCACCGTTTACACCTGCACCTAATGCTGACCATGTATTGTTAACGGGATCGTATGCTGCTATGTTCTGAACATTTACCCCGCCTGCCATTGAAAAATTCCCGCCGTAAATAATTTTGCCGTTAAATGATGTTATTGCTTTTACAGAATTGTTTGTTCCGTTTAAAAGTCCGCTTCCCAGAGACTGCCATGTATATGCCTGTGCAATAATTTTTGATGAAAATGAAAATATAACTGCAATAAAAAATATTTTAATAATTGTCTTCAATTTGGTATTCCCTCTAAATTATCCGTTATTTGCCGTTAGAAATTTATCCCTAAAATCTTCCGGCTTCTCTGCCTCGCGCCAGGATTGCTCAAAATACAATGCCATTGCTTCAGCAAAATTCTGATTCTTTACTATTATATCACTTCTGTTATATCTTGAAACTGTTGGGTCAACCAGGCTGATATAAACTACCTTACGGTCAAAAATTGCCATGTTCTGATATACTTTTTTTGTAAGTTTAACTTCTCCGCCTTCGCCTTCTGTTTCTTTCAGTATATCAATAAGCCTTTCAGCTCCGACCACAATCCATTTGCCGCCTTCGTTAATTCTGAAATTCTCGCTGACTTCATATATAGTTTTAATGGTACCGCCATTTTTTACAAAGTTCGCTGTAAACTCATCAATAGATGTATCAGCCATAACTTCCAGCTTATTCATCAGTAAAAGTTCTTTGGCAGAAGCTTCCCACAACTGCATGAACTTTGCCGAGCGGTGTTTATTGAATCCCTTGATAAGCTCCACGTCGACCTTTTCCCCCTCAAGCTCCTTAGCTTTGAAGATCGGCGTAAGCTTATCAAAAGAATCCTTAAGTTTTGTTGACTTGCTTACATATGTATCATGTATCTCTTTTTCTATCTTATCCTGTACTACTTTAGGATCGATAATTTCATACTTTGCCACACTGCTCGTTTGTATCTCGTTGCATATACCTTTTTCTGTAAATGATTTTAGTATATCATATGCAGATGAACGGGCTATTTCAGCTTTCTTGGCTATTTCGCTGGCTGTAAGTAAGTTGCCTTCAAACAACACGCAAAATACCCTGGATTCATAATTTGTGAACCCTAAAGCTTCGAGATTTTGGATGATTTCTTTCATTGAATTTCTGCCGTCTGTTTAACTACGGCAATTATAATATAAAATGTTCTGTTTGTCAATACCCTATTAATTAATATCTAATTGAACGTAATATATTGATTTTAAGTTGTTTATAACTATCCGGGACTTCGAAAACTCTTCTACCCGAAGCCCCGATAGAATAAATATTGCTATTTAACCAATACCATCTTTTTAGTTTGAGTGAAATCTTTTGTAACTATACTATAGAAATAAATACCGCTTGAATATTTTGAAGCGTCCCATTTTACTTCATATGAACCGGGGATAAATGAGTTATAGACGAGCTCTTCTACTGTTCTGCCTGCCGCGTCATAAACCTTTATCTGCACATTGCCCGAGCTGACAATACCAAACTTAATGGTAGTTACAGGATTGAACGGGTTGGGATAATTCTGCTGTAAATAAAAACTGCCCGGTGTTTCATTATTATTACCTGAAACGGGTGTTACAAGCAATTCCTGAGGAATTGTCTTCATCATATTACCGCGTACTCCGCCGGCATATACAAAATTATCTGAATTGAAATACAGCGCATATAAAGGATTTGATGTTACTGTTGGCTGAACTATCCAGCTGCTGCCGCCATCAATAGACTTAATTATTTTTCCGTCACCGGCTATTGCATACCCGTAATTATTCCTGAACTGTACATTATTGTACCCGCCTGCAGGCGTACTTAACTGAAACCAGGTTGTGCCCCCGTTTGTTGTTTTAAAAATACCCGTGCCATGTGATGCGTAACCGGAATTGATATCGTTAAAGTAAATATTATTTAAATTGAGAAAGCCTGTAGTGATATTCATAACTTCCCATGTCGCGCCTGCATCTGTTGTTTTAAGTGATTTACTTTCACCGCCAACAACATAACCCGTGTTGTCATTCACAAAAAATATTGAATTTAAAAATGTTCCTGCATTCGGGATCGTTGAAGAATTCCAGGTGGAACCTGCATTTGTAGTCTTCAGCAGTTTACCGTATGAGCCAACTGCGTATCCCGTATTCATATTAGTGAAAAATATATCGCCAAATATCTCGTTCTGGTTACTTGTATAAACATCTATCCAGTTTGTACCGCCGTTAGTGGTTTTTTTGATATTTATGCTGCCTGCAAGATATCCTGTTTCCGGACTTGTGAATGCGATTCCGTACAAAGGAAGTGTATAAGTATTAACCTGCGAAACCCATGTTTCACCTGCATCAGTTGTTTTCAATATATCGCCTTCGCCAAAGCCTGCAACTGCGTAACCAGTTGATTGGTTTAAGAATTCTATATCTGTAATTGAATGCTCAGTTACAAAAGGCTGTGAAACAAAAGACGTACCTGAATTTGTTGAGCGTATCATTGCTCCGTATGTACCAACTGCGTGCAGATTTCCGTTTGCTGTCATATCTGCATCAAAGTACTGATTTACACTTCCAACACCAATTGAATACTCATTCCATGTCTGACCCGCATCCGTAGTTTTTATATAAACAGAACCTGAACCAAATCCAAAACCTGTAGTTGCGTTAATAAAGTGAATTGACGTGATATCAAGTGAACTCGGGCACATGGCAAAATTCCATGTGTTGCCGCCATCAACCGTTCTGTAAACTCTGCCGTCTGCGCAGCCGTATACTCCGGTAGTTGCATTTATAAAACACATGCTGTATGCAATGTAGCTTTCCTGGCTTACTGATTGCCATGTTGCTCCGCCATTAGTTGTTTTAATTACTTCGCTGTATGTGGGTCCGCCAAATGCAAACCCGGTAATTTCATCAAGAAAGTATGTTTTTTTAAGATAGTCTGCCCCGCCTGTGCCCTGTGTTACCCATGAACTGCCGCCATCTGTGGTTTTCCATATCTTACTTTCCAGCTGAAAAAATCCAACAACATATCCTGTATTCGGTGTAACAAAATTAATATCCATTACATAATATGCTGTATCCCACTGCCCCTGGACAGGCAGCTGTAAGTTTTGCCATGTTTGACCTGCGTCAGTTGTCTTTCTTAAAAGCTGCCTTGCTCCGCCTACGTAACCCGTACTTGCGTTCACAAAGCACATACTTATGAGATTTCTATCAGTTCCTGTGCTTATCTGGGTCCATTCTGCTCCGCCATCTGTTGTTTTGAGAAGTGTACCATAGGTTCCCGCAGAATAACCTGTATTGTTATCTACAAAATCCACACTGTTAAGCGTATTGCCCTGTGGACTTGGATTTAACCACTTCCAGTTATCGTTCAACTGGGCATATGATGAAGCTGTAAAAATTACTGCTACGAGGGCCATAAGGAGAAGTTTTAATTTCATTTGATTATTTTCTTTTTTATTTTTTGAATTAGTTAATTTGAAGAACATTACTCTGTTTTTGAAATTGTATAATAATTGATTACTTTACTAACAGCATCTTTTTTGTATCAATAAATTCACTTGTTGTAATTGTATAAAAATATACTCCGCTTGAATATTTTGCTGCATCCCATTGAACTTCATATAAACCGGTATTATGTGAACCATTTACTAATGTTTCAACTTTTCTTCCGCTGATATCATACACGCTTATATTAACATTTCCTGATCTTATTATGCCGAATTGAATAATTGTTGATGGGTTAAACGGGTTCGGAAAATTCTGGCTTAGAATAAATTGTTTTGGCATTTCAGATGATACCTGTTCAAGCGCAACCATTTCCGAAAGCGGCCTTTTGAATATTCCGCTGCCGTTGGTACCCGCATATAGATTTGAGCCTTCAGCAGTTAAAACCCAGACTGTTGTGTTAATCAAACCCTGGTTCATTGCTGTCCAGCTTGCTCCCAAATTGGTTGAACGAAACACTCCTTCCATATCTGTTCCCGCAAATATTGTTGTACCTGAAAATGCAAAAGTATGAACATATGTATCTGTTAACCCGTTGCTGATTGAACTCCAGTTTGCCCCGTTATTTGTTGTATAAAATGCGCCATTTGCGGTACCCGCAAATATATATCCCGGTAAAGATGACGTGATATTTAAAGTCTGTACTTCAGTGTTTGTTAATCCGTTACCTGCAGCAACCCAGCTTGTGCCGTTATTGGTTGAAAGGTAAACACCTGCGCCGCCGAATGTTCCTGCAAACAGATTTGTTCCTGAAACAACAAGTGAGCTAACGCGTGTATTTGTCATCCCGCTCGTTGAATTGGTCCAGCTTGTGCCGTTGTTTGTTGAGCGGAATACTCCGCCGCCATCAACTCCTGCGTAAAGATCTGTCCCGGAAAGAGCCAGGGCAAAAACAAACTGGTTCGTCAAAGGTGCAAGCGCGTTCCAGCTTGCACCATTATTTACAGAAAGAAAAACTCCTTCACCTTCGGATCCTGCATATAAATTGGTACCAGATATTGCAAATGCAGGGAATTCAAGTCCGATAAGTCCTGTGTTTGCGGCCAGCCAGCTTACACCGCTGTTCGTTGAGCGGAACATACCGTCACCGCTTGTGCCTGCATATATATTTGAACCTGAAACTGTTATTGTTCTGATATAATATCCATCCAGGCCTGCCTGATTCCATTGGGCATACAACGGCAGATTGAATGAAAGAAGAATCAAATTTAAAACCGATAAACTTCTTAAGCATACATATCCGGATCTTTTTTTCATTTTCAGTAATTTTTAGTATTTAGAATATCCGTTATTTGTAAATGTGTTTTCCTTGAACGCCGCTTCAGTACTCCTGCTGCTGATTATGTTTCCCCCGCTATTCATACCACTTATAATAAATGCCCTGCTTCTGGTGTTATTAGTGCCAACCAGCAATCCGTTATAATAGACCCATATGTGTGCCGATGATTCATTTAACAGCTTGCTATCCCATTTTAAAGTTTTCATTTTGATATTTCCCAATTGTTTTTCTAATAATTGATATTGAGTATTAGTCCTCAATTCCGTCTTTGTTATCGTCAATGAACGCTTTCTTAAATGAAGCTTTTATATTGTTATCAATAATATCGGCATTCTGTGGAAGATTCGGATCAAGTACTGTACTTCCGTTTGTGAACCAGCCTGTTTTATTAAAAAGTATCGTGAAGTTTTGATTCTTTAATTTTATGTTGCTTGCGGAATTAAAGTTAATAACTATATCCATTGATCTTTTTGATTTGTAAACAAATGCCGCTCCGTTATATGTGCCTTTAATGATAAATGAATACCTCTGGTTTTCGCCTGATCCTTCATTGAACTCGGGGTCTGATACCTGCTGACCGTCTTCTGCTTTATGCACCTGGAATTTTGCCTTTGTGTAAATATCCCTTACAACATACCCATTCATTATTTCTTTCAGGCTCCCGTTCAGGTCCAGGTTAACAACATAAGGACCCGTATGGTGAAGCTGATTCAAGCCGTCTCTTTCTCTTTCATACTGAATATCGGTTATTAGAGCCTTTGCTTCGGTAATTACCACAACATCCATGGGATTATCTGAAGCATTGTCATCAGCTTTTATATTTACACTAAGCTCGGTAGCTCCGCTGGGAATAACAATATCACCGCCAATATCGCAGCCCGCTATCAGAAACGGAATAATGTTAAAAAGCGCAGCTGCTAAAATGATCCTGATCGATTTATTAGTTGTTTTCATTTTTGGAAAATTTAAATATTTATATTATTTATTTATTTTTTTTGTTATAGAGTACTCACCTGTAATTATGGAATAGTAAAATGTACCTGCTGAAAATTTTGAGCTGTTCCACTTTACTACATGATCTCCTTCACTGAAGCTGCTTCTTGCGAGTTCATCGATAGTATTACCTTTTTCGTCATATATTTTAATATTCACAAAACCCGGCCTTGTTAGAGTAAATGATATTACATTCAGGCTTGATTGTGAATTGTAATAATCTCCAGCCGAAGTAAAATCAGAATTGATGTTTTTTTCTGTATTCACTTTTTCTTCGGATAACTTGTTTGAACCCATAGTTCCGCGGGATTTCAATTCATATGAAGGTACTCCCCCATTAACATCATTTACTGATTGTGAACTGATTGAAAAAACTGCCAAAAATGTAAAAAATAGAGCTGCTGTTAACTTGAATTTCATTATTCTTTAGTTTTTGTTGATTTTATTGAATATTTGCTGATTTTCTGATGCTTAAATATTGCCGTATG
>JAUQWQ010000215.1 GCA_030835085.1 Ignavibacteria bacterium | reverse complement strand
TAATTCAGTCCCGTCTAAGCCGGGTAAAGTCCGAATGCCTGCTATATTTTTATAAAAATATAATTTTTGATTTAAGCGGGAGTAATTCAGCGGTAGAATGCCACCTTCCCAAGGTGGACGTCGCGAGTTCGAGTCTCGTCTCCCGCTCAAAATTAACAGGACCTGACAATAATTGCTCAACGTAAAGATATACTCATTCAGCTACAAAAAAAGCGGCATTCCATGTGATGACTCATCAAACGGCGGTGGTTTTGTTTTCGATTGCCGGTTTATTTACAACCCGGGTCGTGAAGAATCATTTAAAATGCTCACAGGTAAAGATAAAGATATCATTGAATTTCTTGACAGAAATGATGTTATGCAGGAATTCCTTAACAGCGTATTTTCTATTTCATCTGCTGCAGTAGATAATTACCTTCACCGTGAATTTACTAACTTAATGTTCAGCTTTGGGTGTACAGGCGGGCAGCACCGCTCAGTTTACTCCGCCGAAAAACTCGCAGCATTTCTAAATGAAAAATATGGCAGTAAAATCAGGGTGACTGTTACGCATAATGAATTTCCCGAATTAAACAATTGATTCAAAGTTTCACACTTTTTCAGAAAAACTATTTACCGGAAAGTAATTCATAAGATTGGATAAAACAAGTTCCAGCCTTCAGATACTGGAAAAAAGAACCTTTACACTACATTTAATTTCACAGGTATTTAACGGGATAGCCATAGGTATTATCCTGCTTCAGGATGTCATATTAAAAAAGACCCTTGGAGGAAGTAATTTCCAGGTAATGATACTTACCTTCCTTGTTAGCTCATCATTTTTGTTTTCCATTTACGGCAGTGAGCTTGTTAACCGCTCGCGAAGCAGGGCGAAAACGATTCTGATAATAGGCGTAGCTGCAAAGTTCTTCCTTATAATTATTCCGTTGTTCGATAATCCGGTTTATTACATCGCCTGTATTGCTATCGGAGCTTATCTTGATGCGTTACTGCTTTCAATTTGGAACATAGTTTTTAAACATAACTACACCGATAAGAACAGAAGTAAGTTATACTCATATGCATCTTCTTTGCAGACTCTTTTTGTTGTCCTTGTAACAACGGTCACAGGGTACTTTCTTGATATAAACGGCAATATCTATAAGCTCATATTCCCAATTGCAGGAGTATTCGGCATACTGGTTTACTGGAGCCTTGCCAAAATGATCACATTAAGCCTTGATGATTATTCCGGCAAAGATAAAGTTCATAAGTCACATTACAATTATAGGCTTATTAAAGATATTGCGATACTCCCTTTAAGAAATACCGTTAGGATATTTAAGGAGAATAAAGCGTTCCTTAGATTTGAAGCCTATTTCTTTTTATACGGAATGGCGTTCATGGTGCTTTCACCTGTCATACCTGTTTTCCTTGTTGATGATCTGAAACTATCATACTCCCCTATTTCATTTGCGAAAGGAATGATATTTCATACTGCATTAATTCTCGTCACCCCTATAATGGGAAGGTATCACGGCACGGGCAATCCTACGAAATTCTGCGGATATGTTTTCAGCATGCTGGCATTATTTCCGTTGGTACTGGTTTCGGCTAAATACTTTGCTGCTGCGGGACTCATAACAAACACTGAAATTACAGTTTATATATCCTACTTTATCTTTGGGTTTGCCATGAGCGGAGTTACCATTGCATGGACACTAAGCTCAATATTCTACGCTCCCAAAAATGAGGTATCAAATTACCAGGCAGTTCATATTACTTTAACGGGTGTGCGGGGAGTTTTCAGTCCCGCCCTTGGTTATGCCGTAATGAAGATATTTGAAATTGAATATTCCTTCTATCTTTCTGCGTTTTTGTTCATGCTTGGCGGAATAATGATGTGGAAAGAGAGCAAAAAACTTACTAAAAACTGACTTGAAGGTTTTGAAAAAAGCTGTAATTTTGTATGACTTTACCAAAAGTACGGGCGGTTAGCTCAGCTGGTTCAGAGCGCTTGCCTTACAAGCAAGATGTCGGGGGTTCGAATCCCTCACTGCCCACAGAAAAAGCTCAAATCGAAAGATTTGGGCTTTTTTGTTATAACATTCATCCGATGACTTAGAGTCATCGGATGAAAAGTTATCAATGCACCATAAACTTTGCCATTTCGGATTTATGCAACTTACCTTTTTTATTCAGATATACTTTTATCATTACGAATATTATAGGTGTTACAAAAAGTACATGAATCGCAGACGTAACAACTCCGCCTATCATTGGAACCGCAATTGGTTTTGCAAGATCAGCACCTGTACCGGTTGCCCACATAATAGGGATCAACCCTATTAAATTTACCGCCACAGTCATCAGTTTAGGTCTAAGCCTTAATACAGCGCCATCTTTGGTTGCCTGAATAATATCCTGTGTTGTCACTATATCATTTTTTTCTATCATTTTCTTATCAAGCGCTTCATGTAGGTAAATTACCATAACAACACCAGTTTCAACAGCAAGTCCGTACAAAGCAATAAAACCAACCCATACTGCAACCGAGAAATTATAATCGAGTACTGCCATTAGATACACTCCGCCTATAAGCGCAAAGGGAACTGAAAGCATTACAAGTATTGATTCAAGGAAATTCTTAAATACCATAAACAGCATAACAAATATTATCAGGAAAACTATCGGCATAACTATTTCAAGGCGTTCTTTTGCCCTGATCTGGTTTTCCCACTGCCCACTCCATGAGTAATAATACCCTTTTGGCAGTTTTGGGGCGAATTCTTTATCCAGCACTTCTTTAGCATCATTTACAAAGCCGCCCATATCACGTCCTCTCACATTAAGGAATACAATTGAGCGGAGCATATTATTTTCACTCGAGATCATAGGCGGTCCGGATGTTACCCTTATATCTGCCAATTCACCAAGCGGTATCTGGAAAGTATTGCTGCCTGAACTGCCGGTTGGAGCACCGCCCATTCCCGAACTGCCATCACCCTGTCCGGAAGAACCAACGGTTACCAGTATATTTTTTAATTTATCAATATCTTGCCTGTAATCCCTGAAATATCTTACACGTATCGGGAATCTTCTTCTGCCTTCTACCGTGTTGGAAATATTTTCGCCCCCAATTGCTGTTTCTATAACATCCTGCACATCACCAACATTCAACCCATACCTTGAAATTGCATCGCGTTTGATATCTATATCAATATATTTACCGCCTTGAGTTCTTTCAGCAAATACATCGGCTGCGCCGTTAACTTTCTTAACTATTTCTTCTGCATCTATGGCAAGTTTTTCAAGTGTATCAAGATTATCGCCAAATATTTTTATGCCCAGGTCAGTCCTGACACCGGTTGAGAGCATATTTATTCTGTTGATAATTGGCTGAGTCCACGCGTTACCAACACCGGGTATCTGCATTTTTGAGTTAAGCTCTGCAATGATATCATTCTTAGTTAAACCTTCGCGCCACTCTGATTTATCTTTGAGAATAATAATGGTTTCAATCATATTCATTGGCGCGGGATCAGTCGGTGTATCCGCCCTGCCAACCTTACCCAATACATGGGCAACTTCAGGAACTGATTTAATTATCTTATCCTGCATCTGCATTATTCTTTTAGCTTCTGTGATTGAAACATTAGGCAGGGTCGTAGGCATGAATAAAAGACTTCCTTCATCAAGCGATGGCATAAATTCAGAACCGCGATTCATAACTAAGGGAACAGTTATCAATAATGCCAATACATTTATGGCAAGAGTTGTTTTCCTGTATTTTAGAGCAAGGTTTAAAACCGGTTCATATAGCATTCTGAAGAATTTACTAACCGGGTTTTTGTGTTCAGGATAAAATTTGCCGCGCATGAATAATGTCATAAGCATTGGAACGAGTGTTATGGTAATGATTGCGGAACCTGCCAATGCAAATGTTTTTGTAAATGCCAGCGGGTGAAACAGTTTTCCTTCCTGACCTTCCAGCATAAATACGGGCAAAAATGACACAACAATTATACCGATTGAAAAGAAAATTGCCCTGCCCACCTGTTTAGCTGATCTGATTGACATTTCGGTATAGTCTATAGTCTCTCCCCGCTCAGACGCAATAGCAATATTCCTGTAGGCGTTTTCAACCATAACAATAGATGAATCCACAAGCACGCCAATTGAAATTATGAGACCACCAAGGCTCATAATGTTAGATGTAATGTTGAACTGTTTCATCAAAATAAAAGCTATCAAGACTGATACAGGTATTTCAATAATTATCCTGATAGCGCTTCGCCAGTGAAAGAGAAATATCAAAACTATCAAGCTTACAACAATTGCTTCTTCTATTAATGAATGCTTTAAAGTATCAATTGCACTATCAATTAATGTACTTCTGTCATATGATGTCTCAATTTTTACACCTTCAGGCAGACCTTTTTCCAGTTCTTTGAGCTTTTCTTTTACCCGCTCAATTACCACTGAAGCATTTTCACCATAACGCATTACTATAATACCGCCAACAACTTCACCTTCGCCATTCATATCAAGTAGTCCGCGCCTTGTATCACCGCCAATCTGAACTGTACCCAGGTCCCTTATTCTAACAGGTACGCCAAATTTTGTATTTTTAATCGTAATTGCTTCAATATCTTCAGGTGATTGGATATAGCCTTTACCCCTGATAAAAAATTCCTTATCGCTTGATTCCAGATTTTTTCCGCCAACATCCTTATTGCTGTTTCTTATCGAGTTTACAACATCATTTATTCCAATTCCATAGGATGATAGCTTTGCGGGATCTATATCTACCTGGTACTGCTTGATAAATCCGCCAATGGAAGCGACCTCTGCAACACCTTCAACGGAGGTTAACTGGTATTTGAGGAAATAATCCTGCAATGCTCTAAGCTCACCAAGATCATACTTATCGCTTTTTAAATGATACCAGAATACATGACCAACGCCGGTTCCATCGGGACCCATAACAGGCGTTACTCCCTGCGGCAGCGTATTTTGTACCTGGTTCAGTTTTTCAAGTACACGGCTTCTTGCCCAGTAAACTTCTGCATTATCTTCAAATATCACATAAATAAAGCTCATACCAAACATTGATTGCGAACGAACAGCTCTTACTTTTGGAATACCCTGCAGATTTTGAGTTAATGGATATGTTATCTGGTCTTCAATAATCTGCGGACTTCTTCCCATCCACTCAGTGAATACAATAACCTGGTTCTCAGATAAGTCCGGTATAGCATCAACCGGAGTATTATATACTGACCATATTCCAAAACCAGCTATTACAAGGTATGCAATCAATATCAGGAAACGGTTTCGGGCGGAAAATTCTATTATTTTTTCGATCATGGTAGTTAACTTTTCATTGAATTACTTCATAACCGCTATCCTCAATGGAAAGTACGATCTGCTCTTTAGATACTTTTAAGGGATCGTACTCAACATAAAGCGAACCCATCTTCACCTCATGCTTTTCAACCGGAAGCTTTTTAACTGCATTTTCAACTGATTTAATACAGTGATCACACGACATTCCTGAGATCTTAATTATTTCTGCCTGCATTTTATTTTATTTATAAATTTCTATTAATGACCCATACAGTCATGGTGACCTTTATCATTATTACCTTCGTCCTTTTTTTCATCTTTTCTGCTTTCATCATCTTTTAGTTCCAGATCCATTCCGCACTTTGGACATTTTCCCGGTTTATCTGAAATGACCTCCGGATGCATAGGGCATATATATGTTTTGGTAAGTGTTGAATCTGTAACAGAATTGCCTGCTGATATAGTATTTTTTTCAAATGAGTAAGCTAAGTTGTACGAGTAAATTCCCATTAGAGATACTATCACAGCCGCGAGAATAGATATTTTAGCTTTATTGTTTTTCATAATATTAAATAATTAAATTAATGTGATGATTTTTCTTTCTGGTCTTTTGGCAGTTTGCAGCAATCGTCAAGATTCTGGTATGCAGAAGGGTCTGCTTTCTTGTCATTAGCATCATATCCCGCCATAGTGATTGCATTTTCTATCCTGGATAAATCTGTTTTAGACTTATCAAAGTTAACATGAGCCACTTTCTCATTTTTATCAACTTTGACATCAATAGTTCCCGGAACTTTATTGACAGCTTTTTCTATATTCTTCTTGCATATATTACACTGCATTGACGGAAGTTTTATTTCTACATGTTCTGCGTTTTTATCAGTTGATTTTTGCATGTCCTGTTCCTTAGTTTGGGTTGTTTGCTGTTTATCGTTTTGGTTTTCAGTACTTTCCTTTTTGCCGCAGCCAAAAAACAATGTGACTGCAATAAGGATAATCCCGATTATGCTGATTGTTTTGAATATTGTTTTGTTCATTTTTATTGCTCCTTCCGCTGTTATGCGGTATTTTTAAATTAATTAATGTTTGTGTTCTGTCTCAGTCTTTTTATCTTTCATATCCTTTAAAATATCCTGGTTAGGATTAATTTTTAATTCATCTTTGTCTTCTTTTTTGGTATTATCATCATGATTTTCATGTCCTGATGTAAATCCTTTCTGTATCTGCGATTCACTGTCGATAAGGAAACCACCGGATGTTACTACAAGATCACCTTCAGCTAAACCGGATGTTATAGCGTAATATCCATGCTGCTCATATCCTATTTGCACTTCTTTTGGCTCATAAACGCCTTTTTCTTTTTCTATATAAACATAATTATGTTCACCCGTTCTGATCACAGCGTTTTTGGGAACACCAATCGATTGAGTAACGTATGTATTTATCTTTACTTTAAGGTACATATCAGGTTTTAGCTTCATATCCTTATTTGAAACATCAATACGAACTTCAAGTGTTCTTGATTCCGGATTAAAAACAGGATTTATGAAATTTATCTTTGCCCTCATAACTTCATCGGGATAAGCAGTTGAATAGATTTCCGCGGTTTGACCGCTTTTGATATACTGCATATCGGATTCATATACATTTGCAATAACCCAGACTGATGACAGATCCGCAACATCATAAATATCCTCGCCAGCCATAGCCCAATGACCAACGTGCACATATTTCTTAGTAATGATTCCGGAATATTTAGAGTATTGGATCGTGGTAGTTTTTACACTCTTTGTTCTTTCAAGTTCATCTATTTGCGCGTAGGTCATTTCCCAAAGTATTAGTCTCTCTCTTGAAGAAGATACAAGGCTCTGGGCCTGTTCTATAGCAAGCCTGTTGCCGCTTGTTTTAACCTGGTTAAAGTTATCCAGAGCTAAAAGATATTCTTTTTGTGTGGAAACAAGCTCAGGCGAATATATCTCAAGAACTTTCTGCCCTTTTCTGACCATTTCTCCTTCAAAAGAAACGAACATATTGACAATTTTACCTGATACAGCAGTTGAAATGTGAGCAAACTTAGATTCGTTAATCTTAACGTATCCGTTAAATGTCTTTTCTCCCTGGAACTGCATGGTTTTTACTCTTTCAGTCTGAACATTTGCAAGTACCTGCTGTGATGGAGATAACTTTACGGAACTGATATCCGCACCACCGAGATCATGGTCGGATTGGTCCTCCTGCCCAATTTCTTCTTCTTTAACAAGATCCATACCGCATATAGGGCACTGTCCGGGCCTATCCTGTACGATCTGAGGATGCATTGGGCAAGTATAGACTTCTTTGCCGGAACTTATAGTATCATTTTTTTGAATGAAAGTGACATATCCCCAATACCCGCCGGCAATTACAATTACTGCTGCAAGTACACCAATTAATATTTTTATTGTTCTATTCATAATACTTTATTAAATGCTTAATTTTTCAGATTTAATCCTGTTGCTTTTTCAAGTTCAGCTATCATTTTCAAATACATTGTTACTGATTCATAATACATTATTCTTGATTCCTGGTACATCCTGTATGCGTCCAGCAAGTCCAGGAAACTGCCCATATCTGTTTCGTATGAATACTGTGCAGATTTCATGGTGTTTTCAGTCTGAGGCAATTGTACGCCATAATAGAATTTCATTGTCTCTTTAAGGGATGTCATATTATTAACAATAGTTGTTATTTCGTTTCTTATATCGTTTTTCTTGGCGCTCAATTCATCAGTGGTACTCCTTATAATGACTTCATTCCTTTTTATCGCATGATCATATTTACCGCTTGACCATGGCGCAAAAGGAATATTGACACCAACCATAAAAGCAAAAGCGTTCTTTTCTTCAAACGGCAGAATTTTGTATCCAAGTTTTAAATTAAAATCAGGCAGCCTTTCTATTTTCGCCATTTCAAGGTCAGTCTGATTCATTATTATCTTATTGTTCAGAGTTTTGATATCGGGTCTGTGTTCAAATGCATATTCAATAAGTTTTTCGGTTTTGGATGCGTTTACATTAAAACTTCCCTGCTCAAGCAGGTATTGATTATCAATATCTGCAAAATTAATCCTTGTATTTTCATCAACAACAATTTTTGTGAGCTTTGTAAGCTCTGAAAATATATTTTTCCTCTGCTGTTTTAGGATAAAATCTTCGTTCTCCAGCCGGGACATCTCTATCTGAGATTTAAATACTTCCTGCTGCATTCCTTTACCAACCATATACCGGGCTTCAGTTGCGGCTATGAAAGTCTTAATTAAAAGACGGTTATCATTATTGATCTGAATTTTATAATTTACAAGGTAAAGGTCATAATAATTCATCTTTATCATATTCATTATTTCAACTGCCATAGAAAGTCTTTCACTCTGCATCATAGCTTTTGAATCCAGTACTGATTTCCTTTCTATAGCCAGTTTGCCCGGGAACGGGAACATCTGGGATATATAAAAATTTATCATGCCCACACGGTTGAAATCGCTCATGATGTCATCCAGCTCAAATTCAAACATCGGGTCAGGCAGATATGTCTTCCCTTCAGCCTTTGAGTTTGATGCTTCGATCTTGGTCTGCATTGCAGTAAGCTCAGGATTATTATTGACGGCAGCAAACAGCAATTGATTTAAAGTAAATACCTCTGATTTTCCAAATGAATTATAAAAAGAAGTGTCTTTTACAATTTTCTGATTGTGCAAGTTAAACAGGGAATCCAGCACTTTTAAAGATGAATTGTACAAGTATGTTGAATCCTTTTTCAGGTAGTTATCAAAACCGTTTTGAGCTGTGATTTTGAATCCTGTTAAGGCGATTATTGCCGTAACAATTAAAATGATTTTAGACATGATCTCATATTCTCGATTTTTTGAAAAAATATAAATAAAATAATTTGTGTATAAATTATTCTACAGTAAAACCAGGAATCGAAACGAGATTAATTTAGATGAGAAGTGATGAAGTAAAAACAGGGATGTCAATTTCGGGATGGTAAGCATCCTGTGGTAAATAGCCGAATGTAATGCTGTTTATAATACTAAGATCAATAGTTGAAATATAGAATAGCCCTATATCTATATAAGTGTCATGCTCTTGAGTAATATTATGATTAAGCAGTGTGTTTGAATTAGTAAGTTCTGTGGTTTTTTCATCACAGCATTTGGTCTTTTCCTGTGTTAAGCTGATACCGGGGTAAACAGACTTGTCATTGTGACTGCACTCACATTTGCTGCTATCACCAGTCATTTCGCAATACATTAATTGGGTCGCAAAGCTGAAATTTGATAAAATGAGCATAAACGAAAGCGAAACAACAAAATATTTTCTAAAAGCCTTTTTCACATTATAAAGTTAACTATTTCTCTCAAACAAAACAACAACTAATATCAATAACCTGTTAAGTCTGAATTTAGTTTCATAAACCAGACTTATTGATAGAATTAACACCTTGAAAATGACCTAAAAACCCTTAATTTTGTATATATGTAAAGTTAATTTCATTCATTTTTTAAGTGATTAAGTGAAGAATACCAAGATACTGTTACTAATTTCTATAGCTGTGATATTTGGAGTTAACTTACTATCCGGTTCCATAAACTCTTATTACTATCAAATCATAATTTACTGCGGCATCAACATTGTACTTGCAACAAGTCTGAATTTGATAAACGGCTACACAGGTCAGTTTTCTCTTGGTCACGCCGGATTCATGGCTATTGGCGCATATGTTTCCGCCGCGCTTAGTACTTACTTCGCGCCGACACTGTTTTCATTATTCGGTGATGGTGTGCTTGGCAGGTCAATTTGGTTCATATCAGTATTGTCAATAGGCGGAGGCGGAGCTGCTTTGGCAGGAATAATTGTTGGAGTACCGTCACTCAGATTAAAAGGCGACTATCTTGCCATAACTACACTTGGCTTCAGTGAAATTATCAGAGTTGTGATTCAGAATTTGAGTGTTATCGGTGCTTCTCAGGGTTTCCGCGGTGTTTATATATATGAAAACGGCGTACGAAGCCTGGAAATGGTTCCGGAACTTAGCAATGTTACATACAGGTTTTACGATATTCCTAAATACACAGATTTCTTCTGGGCATTCCTGGTTGTCGCAATAATAATTTTCGGCATAACAAATCTGATGAAATCTACCTACGGGCGCGGTTTCATAGCCGTGAAAGATGATGAGATAGCTGCAGAAGCAATGGGTATCAATACGACTAAATTCAAAGTTACAGCTTTCGTTATCGGCGCGTTTTTTGCGGGAGTTGCCGGCGGTTTATATGCGCACTTCCTGCAGTATATCAACCCTGAAGATTTTAACTTCCTGAAATCAGTTGAAATTGTCGCGATGGTTATCCTTGGCGGAATGGGAAGTACACTTGGTGTTGTAATTGCTGCGATTGTGCTCACTGTTTTACCGGAATTACTCAGAGATGTTCAGCAGTACAGAATGATAATCTATGCATTACTGCTGATTATAATGATGCTTCTAAGACCCCAGGGATTATTTGGCATTAAGCTTGAGCGTAAAAAGAAGAAGATTTCCCCTGAAGAAGCGCCTGATGTAACTTTAAAAGACTAGAAAGCTATATTGGATATATTAACATTAAATAATTGCACTATAAGATTCGGCGGCTTAACCGCTGTTGATTCACTGGATGCAGTAGTGCGGCAGAACGAACTCGTTGGCCTGATAGGACCAAACGGTGCAGGCAAAACTACGGTATTTAACATTATAACCGGGGTTTACGATCCGACTGATGGTGATGTACTCTTCAACGGAGAAAGCATTGTAAAGTATAAACCTTTTCAGGTAACCCATAAAGGTATTGCAAGAACATTTCAGAATATAAGGCTGTGCCAGAGTTTATCGGTTAAGGATAACGTAAGAGTTTCATACAATAATAGCTGTAAGTCAAAACTTTTCAGTTCAGTAATCCAGCTAAAGAAGTACCATACTGAAGAGAAGGAAATTGATGATGAGATCCACTCTTTGCTTGAAATATTTGACCTGCATGTAGATAAAGACGAATATGCTAAGAATCTGCCTTACGGCGACCAGAGGAAGCTGGAAATAGTACGGGCACTTGCTACCAAACCTAAGCTGCTTTTACTTGATGAACCGGCAGCGGGTATGAACCCCTCAGAGAAAAAGGACCTGATGAAACTGATTCAGACAGTTAAGGATAAGTTCAATATTTCTATATTACTTGTAGAGCATGATATGAACGTAGTTATGGGTATTTGTGAGCGCATATATGTAATAGATTACGGCAAAAAAATTGCCGAAGGAAAACCCGCTGAGATACAAAAAGACCCCAAAGTTATCGAAGCGTATTTAGGAGAACCGGCGAAAAAATAAGATGCTTAAAGTAGAAAACCTGCAGGTAAATTACGGTGCAATTAATGCAATTAAGGGAATATCAATTCACGTTCCCGAAAAATCAATTATTACATTAATAGGCGCTAACGGAGCCGGTAAGACAACTACATTAAGGGCAATTTCCAATATCGTTAAAGCAGCCGATGGCAGCAAGGTTATTTATGACGGCAAAGATATAACAGAGCTGCCTGCCCACAAGATTGTTGAGCTTGGCTTGTGCCAGGTACCCGAAGGCAGACTGATTTTTGCCAATCTTACAGTTAAAGAAAACCTGGATATGGGTGCTTACTTAAGGAAAGATAAAGAGAATTTTGCGAAAGACCTGGATTTTATATTCGCCATTTTCCCACGGCTTAAAGAGAGAATTAAGCAGCCCGGCGGTACACTTTCCGGCGGTGAGCAGCAAATGCTTGCAATATCACGCGCACTGATGTCAAAGCCCAAAATGCTGCTGCTTGATGAGCCATCACTTGGAATTGCTCCGCTGCTGACAAAAACAATTTTTGAAAAAATTGTTGAGATCAATACAACCCTGGGAATGACTATATTATTAGTTGAACAAAATGCAAACCTGGCCCTATCAGTGGCAAATTACGGGTATGTACTGGAAACAGGTAAGATAATTCTCGAGGGGCCAGCAAAGGAGCTTGAAAGTAATCCGGAAGTAAGAAAAGCTTACCTTGGAGAAACTTAGATTTATGCAAATGAATATTTTAAATTATTGTTACATAAAAACACTTTTTACAAAAATTAATTAAACAACTACAATGAAATTCGCTGACGGAATATCCAGACTGGGAACAGAAACTGCATTTGAGGTCCTTGCAAAAGCCAAAGCACTTGAAGCTGAAGGCAAAAGTATTATACATTTACAGATAGGTGAACCTGACTTCCCTACCCCGAAAAATATTTGTGATGCGGCAGTAAGATCGATACAGGCAGGTGATACTCATTACACAGGCGCTGCAGGAACACCTGAACTCAGGAAAGTTATTGCTGAATATGTTTCAAGAACACGCGGAGTGGATTTTACTGCTGATAATGTTGTAATGACACCAGGCGCTAAGCCTATTATGTTCTTTGTAATTCTTGCATTATTACAGCATGGCGATGAAGCAATGTACCCCAATCCGGGCTTCCCTATTTACGAATCAATGATCAATTTCACCGGTGCAAAAGCTGTTCCCATACCTTTAACACAGGAAAATAATTTTAATATAGACCTTAAAGAATTTGAAAAGAACGTTACAGATAAAACAAGACTAGTAATTATCAATACACCGGGCAATCCGACTGGCAAAACAATTCCAAGGAAAGATATAGAAGCCCTGGCTGAAATACTGAAGAACAGGGACTGCATGATACTTTCTGACGAAATTTATTCAAGGATATGTTATGACGGCGCCGAATCATTTTCAATTTCAAAGTTACCCGGATTTAAAGACAGGACAATAATTCTCGATGGCTTTTCAAAAACATATGCTATGACAGGCTGGAGAGCAGGCTACGGCATTATGAATACAGAGCTGGCCCCGGTAATAACCAAGCTTATGGTTAACAGTAATTCCTGTAACAACGCTTTTGTACAGAAAGGCTGCATTGAAGCTTTAACCGGACCCCAGGATGCCGTTGATGCAATAGTTGCCGAGTTTGACAGAAGAAGGCATATCATTGTTGAAGGTTTGAATTCAATCAAAGGATTCAACTGCTCAACCCCTGATGGCGCTTTTTACGCATTCCCCAACATAACCGGTACCGGATACAAATCAAAGGAACTGGCTGATAAGCTGCTTTATGAAGCAGGCGTAGCATGTCTTTCGGGTACATCATTCGGTTCATACGGCGAAGGCTATATAAGGTTCTCTTATGCAAATTCAGTTGAAAATATCAACGAAGCTATAAAAAGGATTAAAAAAGTATTAGCATAAACTTATCATAAGGACCCTCCCGCGAAACGGGAGGGTTTTTGTTTTACAATTTGTTACAATTCCCGTATTAACTTAGTATTTGATTTTTTTGTATTTTTCTGCAACTTTGTACAACACCTAAATAGAAAAATATTATGAAAAACGCTCTCTTAGCAATACTTGTAATTCTATTATTCTCGCCCTTATTCAGTAATTCAATGGCCGGTAAGATATACTTAGAACAGATAAATGAAGTCAAATTCACTTACGAACCCTATGATATCGTTTTGTATGATAATGCTTATGTACTCACACAAGGGTCAGTATACGCTGTTTCAATTAAAGACCCCTATAATATTACATCTACAGAATTAAGCGAAATAAGCGGAGCTAAGAGTATTGCGTTCATAGGTCATTTTTGTTACGCACTTTTTTCCAATAATTCTATCGGGGTATATGATTTCTCCAGATCCCCTATTGCGAAGAAGACATCCATTAGTACGAACGGATCAGTAAGGAAAATTGTCATTGATAACGGTTATCTTTATGCCCTGAATGATGATGCAGGTTTGCAGGTTTATGATGTAAATGTTGCTGATTTCCCTGTTTACAAGAACACTCAGATAATTCCGTTTAATTCCAACGGGCTTTTTGTATCTAATAATAAAGCATATATTTCAAGTAATAGCGGTAATCTATCAATTATCGATGTTGCAGATAAGTCAACTCTCCAGATAGTTGGTTCATACAGCTCCGGCTCAAACTTTTTTGAGCCATTTGTAGATGGTATTACTGCATACATTCCACAGGGCTCTACAGGAGTGCAGGTACTTGATGTTTCAAAGCTCCCAAATCCAAAATGGGAATTTAATCTCTTCGGCAGAAGGAATTCACACCAGGTGATAGCTTCTAATTTTTATGTTTGGGTTGCAGATGATAAGTCAATAGAAGGATTTTACAACGATGCTCCGGGTTCTTATTACTTTGCCGGCAACTATAAATTTAAAGATAAATTGAACAGGATTGCAGTTATTGACGGCAAATATATTTATGCCACAACAAACGAAAATAAACTGAAGATATTGAGGATTGATTACAAGTATTGATTACCGCCACATAATTATAAGCTCCCCTCCTGTTTTCAGGAGGGGAGCTTTTCAACTATACTCCTCCATACATCTTTACAACATTACCCCTGAATGATCTCGCTCCATCCCCTATCAAAAATAGACAGGTTTCAGCAATTTCTTGTGGAGTTACCCATGTTGAAAAATCCTGGTTCTGCATGCTTTCCCGGTTCGCCGGAGTATCTATTACGCTTGGAATAATAGAATTGAACGTGATATTATCTGCCTTATGCTCTTCGGCTAGAGTTTGCATCAGGTTTACGACTCCCGCTTTGCTGAACGAGTATGCAAACTTTCCGGCAGTTGTTTCAACTGCTGGCTTTGCTCCGATTGAAACCACCCGCCCAAAGTTACTTATTTTAAAATATGTTAAAGAGTGCTTCGTAAAGTTAAATGTTGTATAAAAGTTCAGCATTAGCTGCTTTTCTATGAGCTCTCTAACAGTATCAGCAACAAGCTTTTTGGGATGGTATCCGCCTACGGTATTAATAAGGAAATCGATGCGTTTTTCCTGCTTTACAACATTATCGCAGAATTCCTTTACTTCTTCCTCATTTGTGGCATCACAAGGCAGACCGTAACGCTTTGGAAGCCCGCGGAACTCTGTTTCATCGCCCTGCTCAAAAACTTTCATGAATTCAGGCATTGAGCGAACGGGAACGTATACTTTCATCCCCTGCGCCGCAAAATGATTAACGATTTCCCTGCCTAATGCTCCCGTGCCGCCTGTTACAATCGCTACTTTATCTTTGAACATAAATTTTATTCCAATTAGTAGCACAGACATTCCTGTCTGTGCATAAATGTATTCAGGTAGTTATAAAGATATGATAATGATAACTGAACTGTTTCTGTCTTTAATAAAGCCGCAGAAATCAGGGCCAAAGCCCGATTTCTGTTGTTAATCAAACCCACGGTCTGAAGACTGTGGCTATTCAAAAACATTAAATCCAAAATGATAATTATATCGGCTATTTTAGATCTATAATGCCTGGCAAATCTTCCCCAGTATCACATCCCTGGTTGAGCCTGTAACGCGATTCATATTTGTTGGGTTGCCGGCAATGCATTCATTTGCCAATACAGCAAACAGAATAGCTTCCTTGTTCTGAGCTGTTATACCGTTTAATTTCAGCTTGTTAACCTGTGCGCCTTTAAAATAATTTTTCAGTGATTGCATAAGCAATGGATTATTTGCTCCACCGCCGCTTACAATGAGCTCATCAATTTTACAATCAGATTCAATGTAATTTTTGTAATTATACCAAATAGCATAGGCAGTAAATTCCGTAATTGTCCTTATCGTGTCAAATTTATTCAACTTCTTGAATTTATTCAGTATCTTCTTCTGGAATTCCATTCCGTAATGCTCCCGCCCGGTTGATTTGGGCGGTTCAGCTTTATAGGCGCTATCATTGAGCAGGTAATTGAATAATTCTGTATTCAGAATGCCTTTCTTCGCAGCCTGACTGTTCCTGTCATATTTTTTCTTAAACAGGTGATACATCAGCCCGTCGATTATCATATTCCCCGGACCCGTATCAAAAGCAAAAACATCCTGCTTACGGGCGTTCTTTTTTAAAACTGTGATGTTTGCAATACCGCCAATATTCAGCAATGCGCGGTTTTTGCTTTTGTGGGTGAAAAGTATATGGTCAAGATAAGGTACCAGCGGCGCGCCATCGCCATCAACAGCGCAATCAGCGATCCTGAAATCACCCACAGTAGTAATACCTGTTAAGTTGGCTATTATTGCCGGGTCGCCTATTTGCAGCGTTGATTTTACTCTATACCCAATGTAATTATCTTTTTCAGGCAAATGGTGTATAGTCTGTCCGTGGGAACCGATAAGATCAACTGAAGCTGCATTTATATTATTCCTTTTTAAAAGTTTCAGCACAGCGTCAGAAAATAAAGCTCCAGTTATAACATTCAATCTGGTAATCTCTTCTATCCGGGCTGTTTTTATATCAGAATTCTTAAAAATTGCCAATCTGACCTGTTGCGGAATAGCAAGTTCTGTAAAATCGATAACCTTAATTATTGAATTTATACCATTACCGGTAATTTGCAGCAATACGGCATCAATTGCATCTACTGAGGTTCCGGAGAGCAAACCGATTACAGTTCTCCTGTTTTTTCTGAGTAAACTGATCATCCTTTTATTCATAATACTGCAAATTTATCCATAAAATGAAGAATATACTACACAAATAAGTTCATTTCTGTATTTTCAATTTCTGATATTTTATGACAAAAAAGAGTGCATTGAACGAAAATCAATTTAAAGCTATATTTGCTGATAACTAATTTATATATATGGAATTTAAGGTAAATAAAATTGACGCGGTAAAACAGGAAGTCGAGTTTGAACTATCATACGCTGATTTGGCTCCCCATTTTGAAAAGGCTTTCCAAAAATATCAAAAAAAGGCTGAAATTCCCGGTTTTCGAAAGGGTAAAGCGCCGGTTTCAATGATAAAACGCATGTACGGCGATATGATAGAACAGGCTTCCCTGGAAGATGTTGCCAATGATGTTTACAAAAATTATCTTGATGAGAATAAGGTACAGCCTCTTGGCGAAGCCCAGATGGTTGATATGGATTATGAAGCTAAACAGATCTTCAAATTCAAAATAAAATATGAAATAAGACCTGATTTTGAGCTTGCTGAATATAAGGGTGTTGAAGTTAACAGGACTATTCACAGCGTTGATGAAAAGATGATTGACGACGAAGTAAAATATCTGCAGTCCAAACACGTCACATATGAAGAAGCCCCGAAAGCTGATGGCGATGAATTCACCATCACAATGGATGTGCAGAAGCTGGATGATGCTGGAATTGAGATTATTGGCCAGGGCGATAAGGATGTAAGGTTTTACCTCAATGACCCGCAGATTAACAAGGAATTCAAAGAACAGCTTGAAGAAGTTGCAGTAGGCGAAGAAAGAATACTGAATCTGCCCGCACAGGAAGAAGGAAAGACAGAAAAGTATAAAGTACTTTGCAAAAAAGTCGAAAAGGTAGTTTTCCCGGAACTTAATGAAGAGTTCTTTAAGAATATCTATAAAGATGAAGAGATAAAAACTATAGAGGCTTTCAGGGAAAAAGTAAAAAATGACCTTGAAGGTATATATAAAAACATTGGCGACCAGGAAATAAGGAACAATATTGTTAATGAATTGATTAAATTAAATGATATCACCGCTCCGGATGCACTGGTGGAAAACATTCTCAATTCTTATATAGAAGATGTTAAGAACCAGAACCCGAAACGCCAGCTTCCGAAGGAGTTTGATGAAGAAGAATACAG
Source organism: Ignavibacteria bacterium (assembly GCA_030835085.1). Taxonomy (GTDB): domain Bacteria; phylum Bacteroidota; class Ignavibacteria; order Tepidaquicellales; family OLB5; genus OLB5. Next base: position 17,563 of record JAUQWQ010000215.1, on the reverse strand, counting down.
GAAACAAAAACGCGTAGATGCTATACTTCAGGTAAAATGGTATCTCATAAGGGATAAAATTATTGAAGCTGAAAAGATGGAAGTTACCGATAAGGACCTGGAACCGGTTATTGAAGCTGATGCAAAGAAATATAACCTGCCTGTTGATAAAATAAAGAGCGTTTATGAAAATAACCCTGATGTTAAATACAGGGTTCTTGATGATAAGCTTATGAACTTCCTGATTGAGAATGCAAAGATAAAGGATGTTGAAAAACACGATCACTCACACGATGACCATGACCATGAACATGAAGGTGAAGAAACAAAAAAGGAAGCAAAACCGAAAAAACCAAGAAAAAAGAAAACTGAATAAGTCATTCAGTAATAAGAATAAGATCAGAATTTCAATAATTCAATAATTAGAAGGAAATAAATGAATTATCAGAAAATAATATCCGGCAATAAGCTGGAAATTGAAAAAGGCCTCAATGTTACAAATCAGTTAGTGCCAATGGTGGTTGAACAGACTGCCAGGGGTGAAAGAGGCATGGATATTTACTCAAGGCTGTTAAGGGAAAGAATAATTTTCCTTGGCTTCCCTGTAGATGACCATACTGCAAGTCTTGTGATTGCGCAGCTTCTCTTCCTGGAATCAGAAGATGCCGATAAGGACGTAATGGTATATATTAACTCCCCGGGCGGCAGCGTAAGCGCCGGATTGGCAATATATGATACAATGCAGTACATTAAACCTAATGTAGCTACTATCTGTACCGGAATGGCGGCATCAATGGGTGCTGTTCTGCTTGCAGGCGGTACAAGCGGCAAAAGGACATCACTTCCTCACTCAAAAATTATGATACACCAGCCTTTAGGCGGCACACAGGGTCAGGCTACTGATATTGAGATATACACAAAGGAAATGATAAAGACCCGCGATGCATTGTATAATATTTTATCAAGGCATACAGGCAAGGATTTTGAGACAATTAAGCGTGATTGCGACCGTGATAACTTTATGTCTGCCGAAGAAGCAAAAGAATACGGCTTGATAGATAACATCCTTGAAAAAAGAATTATAGATAAAAAATAGAACTTCAAAATTTGATTTAACAAAAAAGGATACTTTTTCAAGTATCCTTTTTTTATGTCCTTAATTTTTATCGTACTGATTTTACTTCTGCTGAATTGTTTCCTTTTCGTCAGCTTCGCTTTCAGATTTATTCTTAGTTGAATCCTTCTTGGTTGCCCTGCTAATCCTGTTTCCCGTACCGTCATCTTTGCCTAAATTATCATCAACCTTTTCGTTAGGTTTCTGTTCCTGCTGTATATTCGGGATTTCTTCATCAATAAGAATGTTCTTCTTCTCGTCAGTAACCTTTTTTTTAGGCTCAGAAGTTTCCTTCTTCATTTCACTCTTGGTTTCTGTTTTAAAATAGCCTTTTGATTCTTTCTTCAGTATGCCGTCTTCGCTTTTTCTTTCACCCTTAACATCAACACCTTTGTCATTATCCAGGTCAACTGAGCGCTGCATTTCAATCTTTTGCTCTTCGCTCACCCTGTCCGGTTTAACTTCGGGAGCTACAGTCCTGCCCGGGTCAGGTTTAGCGAAAAAATCAGTGGATGTTTCTGTTGGTTCAGGTGCATATTCACCGCTCCTGGTATCCACAGGATCCACTGCGCTGTATTCCTTAGGGTAATTGCTGCTTATATCTTCACCCTCTTTTTTAACATAGATAATAAGATCACCCTGGTTAGTGGAAGAAACAAACTGCTGTGTATTTGATGTATCACTTTGATTAAGTTTTGAATAATAACCAAAATAAACAACTACAGCAACCAGCAGGACTACAGTCAGCCCTAGAGCCGGAACAAACGCAGGCCTGAAAAGGCTTTCAAACCAGCTCTTCTTCGCAGGCTGGTGTAATACAGCCGGCCGGTTAGCAGTAACCGGTAGTTTAACTGAAGAAGTCTCGGCTTCTTTGATCCTTCTCATGAGCCTGTCCTCAAAATCATGCTTTGCTTTAATACGCGGCAGTGTTCTGAGCTGGTCTCTTAACGCTTTATATTTTTCGTCTTCCTGTAACATTTTTCCTCCTTTATAGGAGATGGTCGATTCCTTTTTTACTCTTCTTTGTAAATATCTTTCAGGAGCTCCTGAAGTTTCTCTCTGCCCCTGTTGATCCTTGATTTCACAGTTCCCATCGGCAATCCAGTCATATCCACAATTTCTTCATATGAAAAATCTTCTATATCCCTTAACACAACAAGCTCCCTGTAATTTTCGTTAATCTGTTCCAGCGCTTTCTGAATATGCGCGCTTAAGAACTTTGAGTTTACGTCTACCTCGGGTCCGCCGTATGCTTCATCAGGCAGGTCAAAATCTTTATTTTCGTCATCGTAAACATCGCTTATAGAAAATGTTTTATACTTTTGCGCCTTAACTAACTTCGTTTTCGCCAGGTTAATTGCGATGGTATATATCCAGGTTGAAAACTTCGCAATTTCCTTGTACAGATGTTTTGATGTATAGACTTTCACAAATGTATCCTGAACAATATCATCACAGTCATCGTAATTGCCTACATAGCGGTAGATATAGTTCGTAAGCCTGTCTTTATACCGGGCAACTATCTCATTGTAGGCTCCTGTATCACCTTCCTGAAAATTGAAGATCAGCTCTTCATCAGTCAGTTTCTTTGTATTTATTCCTTCTTTCGAAGGCGCCATCTGTACCCTATTAATTTAACGAAAAAATTGGTTTTTTGTTCCGGATATTCAAAAATTAAGCATTTATAAGCTCATCTACAAGTGAAGTCATTAAAATCTTTGGATCAAGCATGCTGGTCTTAAGTTTTTTATCAGTATCAATTATTTTATCAAAACTGCTTTCTAATGATTTGATATTAAGCAACTTATGGTAACTTTTTGCGAATTTTACCCTGTCACCCCACATCTTATACCTCTGGTAAATCAGCCGGTTATCCATTGCATCAAGACCCGCTGATTTAAAAGAAAGCATATCCATATAATAATTGCTGATTAACGAGAGTAAATATACTTCATTTAAAGCTTTTGTATTAAGCAAATTATTCAGGATAGTAAAAGCCCTGTTCTGATCCTTTTTTACTATAGAAACCATAAGTTCTTCAGGGCTGTATTCCCTGTCGTAACCTATAAACTGCAGAATAATTTCTTTGGTAAGAACCTGCTCTTTGCCTTCAAAATCATAATTACTAACCTTTTCTATTTCTGAACTGAGCAGGTCAAATGATGATGGTATTGAAGTTATGAACAGGTCAAGCGCATCGGTATTTATTGTAATACCATTAGTTTCAAACTCCTGTTTAACCCAGTCATACAGCTCTCTGTGCGGCAGCTCTGAAAAATCATAGAATTCAATACCGCTGATCTGGTCAAGCTTTTTTTCGTATACAAAGGAAGTATCAAACGCATATAGTATGAATGAATCATCGGATTTTTCCTTCGATCTTTCCATAAACTCGCTAAGCTTCCGTGAATATTTCTCACATCGTTTAACTATCACAAGCTTCTGTGAAGAAAACAATGAGGCACCTCCTGAAGTAAGGTCAAACAATTCCTGCATAGGGGTCTCATCGGCATATTTAAGGAAGAAGTTCGCTTTGCTTTCTTTCGAGCCGAATAACTTCTCCCTTAAAATTTCGCCTGCCTTCAGCAGGAAATAATTATCCACTGAAGCTATATAATATACATTCCTCATTTTACCTGAAGATATTTCTTTTCTGAAATCGAGAAATGTACGCATATCGTTTGCTTAAGCTGCTATTTAAAAGATACTTTCTGAATTACAACTTTTTCAACCGGGTTGTCTCTTTCATCTTTCTTTACGTCTTCGATCTTGTAAGCAATATCCATACCTTTTGTCACTTTTCCGAATACTGTGTACTGTCCGTCAAGATGTGAAGCTTCGCCGGTAACAATGTAGAACTGGCTTCCGCTTGATTCCTTTTTGGGGTTAACAGCATCACCAAGTCTGGCACCTGCAATTGAACCTTTTTCATGTTTTGCTTTAATTTCGGCCTGTATTGTGTAGCCGGGGCCGCCCTGACCGTCATTTGACCTGTCACTATCCTTAGAATTAGGATCGCCGCCCTGTATCATGAAGCCTTTTATTACCCTGTGAAAAGTTGTGCCTTCATAAAATCCTGATTTTACAAGTTTTTTGAAGTTTGCAACATGCAGCGGAGCGTCCTTTTCATTCAGCTCTATTTCAATATCACCCATGCTGGTCTTCAGCACAACTGTATTTGATTCTTTTGAATCCTTTTTGTCTTTTGAATCGGTTGAGTCTGTTTTGGTTGTCATACTGTCTGTTTTCTGTTGAGTGTTTTGTGTTTGAGTATTTTGCTGCTGTGTCTGCTGCTGGGTTGTGTTATCCTGCTTCTTTACATCTGTCTGATCGGTTTTGCTATCGCCGCATACAAATGCGAAAAAACTTAAGATAAATGCCGGTAACAGCATTATTTTTATTGCAGTTAGTTTCATAGACCTGAATTCCTTTCTCTATATATTTTTAATTGTATATTTCTAATTTTGTATTATTCCCATTAAAAGCAAAACTATGATAAGGATTCCAAAAACGACTCTGTAAATAACAAACAGCATCATGGAGTGCTTCTTTATGTATGAAAGCAGGAACCAGATTGACCAGTAACCTACTACTCCCGATACTACTGTAGCAATGAAAAGGCTCAATACAGCACTCTCACCGCTCAATAATGTTGCCCTTTGGCTAAAAAGCTCATATACACCGCTCAATAATACAGCCGGTATACTGAGCAGGAATGAGAATCTTGCCGCATCCTCACGGGTCATATTCCTGAAAAACGCGCCGGAAATTGTTGAACCTGAACGCGATGCACCGGGAATAAGCGCCATAGCCTGGAATATTCCAATAATAATACCGTCTTTATATGTTATACTGTTTAAATCAATTTTCTTTTTTGTGAACCTGTCTGCTATCATTAATATGATCGAAAAAAATATCAAACTTGCCGCGACAATGTACATATTCCTGAATTGATGCCTTATCAGATCTTTAAGCAGAAAACCTGCTATAACAATGGGAATAGTACCAATGATTATCATTATCAAAAGCCGCGTATCTTTGCTGTTAAAATCCCTGGTTTTCAGGCTTAATATCATAGCTTTGCTCATATTCATCAGGTCACTCCGGAAGTACAGAATGATAGCTATCATAGTACCAACCTGTATCACTGCGGTATATGATGCGCCGATATCACCCCACCCGAAGAATGATGGTATTATCCTTAAATGCGCAGTACTGCTAACCGGAAGAAATTCAGTTAAACCCTGTACAACACCCAATAATATAGCTTTAAGTATTTCTGTCATCAGAATATCATAAATAAAATTCCCAATCGTGCACCTACACCATAACCTTTAAGGCTGGTTTCCTGCTGTGAGTTCACCGCTTTAAGCGTATTACCATCATCATCCTTAAGCTTTCCGTAAAGATTCAAATAACCGAACCCGCTTACATAAACCATGAATTGTTCATTGAATTTTGGAAGGAAGGTTATATCAGCCTTTACTGAAGGACCGGAAGAATAATATTTAAGGGTAGTTGAATTATTTATCTTATCATTAAACTGCTGGAAGTGATAACCGAATCCCGCACTTACCTTAAGATTGTATTTATGCTCCCTGAAATTAAGCCTGAAGAGTATGTTAGGCTGATGGTCAAATATTGTATAATCAAATACCGCAGGTGAATACACATAATCAAAGCTTCTTACATAATAACCATATTCAAACGAAGCAGATATAAGAGGAGTTAGGTCATACTCAGCACCGCCGAAAAAATTAACTCCAGCGTTAAATGATTTAACAGTATCGGAAGTGGAATACGGGATCGATGAGATAAGGTAGTCATTTAATTCCTGCGTAATACCGTAATCAACTCCCATCCCGGTATAGAAATACATATGCTTTTTAAACTTCACTTTTCCTTGAGAAAACAAAGCAGCATTTATTAAAATAAATGCTGCCAGGAATATAAATAATTTATTTTTCAAAAATTTAAATATCCAGATTTTTTACGTATTTAGCGTTCTTTTCTATGAATGCCCTTCTTGGCTCAACTTCTTCACCCATAAGAGTTTCGAATACTTTATCCGCCGCTACTGCACTATCGATCGATACCTGCAGAATTGTCCTGGTTTCCGGGTTCATAGTAGTTGACCAAAGCTGTTCTGGATTCATCTCTCCAAGACCTTTGAATCTTGATATTGCAAAACCCTTTCCCTTTGTTACAACTTCACCTGATTCAGTTATTTCTGTTTCTGATGGTACGGTTTCTTTTACTGACTTAGTGCTGATTTTAAATCTTTTTAAGATCTGGTCCTTTTCGTTCTCATCATACGCATAATGTTCTTCTTTGGCTATTTTTATCTTATATAATGGCGGCTGAGCAATATAAAGCCTGCCGGTCTCGATTATCTCTTTCATGTGCCTGTAAAAAAATGTGAGCAGAAGTGTACGGATATGTGAACCGTCTACGTCGGCATCGCACATGAGGATAACTTTACCGTAACGCAGCTTGCTCTCATCAAATTCATCTGAGTTTCCGATACCTGCACCAAGCGCAGTAATTATAGATTTTATCTCATCGTTTTCAAGCACCTTATTCATACGCGCTTTTTCAACGTTCAGGATCTTACCTTTCAGCGGCAGAATTGCCTGGAAGCGTCTGTCTCTGCCCTGCTTGGCTGAACCACCCGCAGAATCTCCCTCAACAAGATATATTTCGCAGTGGTCGGGATCACCGATCGAACAATCTGCAAGTTTTCCGGGTAACCCTGAAAACTCAAGCGCGTTTTTACGCCTGATAAGTTCCCTTGCTTTCCTTGCAGCTTCTCTTGCTTCTGCAGCCCTTAAACATTTTTCTATGATCTTTTTTGCAACAGACGGATTCTCCTCAAGGTATTCCTGGAGCTGCTCGCCTACTATTGTTTCAACAATGCTCTTAACTTCACTGTTCCCTAATTTGGTTTTGGTCTGACCCTCAAACTGCGGCTCAGGTACTTTGGTGCTGATCACGCATGAAAGCCCTTCACGGAAATCATCTCCCGTAAGCTGTATCTTATCGGTTTTGATGATATTTGCTTTTGCTCCGTAGTTATTAAGGGTCCTGGTTAATGCAGTCTTGAAACCAACCAAATGCGTACCGCCTTCATGGGTATTGATATCATTCACATATGTGAAAATATTATCGTTATATGATTCATTGTACTGGAACGCAACTTCAACCTGCGTATTATCCCTTTCACCCTTGATAAAGATAGGCTCTTTCATGAATGATTTCCGGGCAGAATCAATATACTTCACAAATTCAATTATTCCGCCTTCAAAATGAAAAGTATTCTCTCTTTTGGATCTTTCATCCTTGATAACAATTGTTACTTCTTTATTAAGGTATGCAAGTTCCCTTAACCGGTCTTCAAGAATTTCAAACTTGAAATTTACGGTATTGAATATTGTATCATCAGGCATAAAAGTTGTAGTTGTGCCTGTTTCTTTGATGTTAACTTTGCCTGTTTCTTTAACCGGACCGGTTGGTACACCGGCTTTGTAATCCTGTGTGAATATCTTTCCTTCGCGTCTTACTTCAACCTTAAGCCATTTACTCAGTGCGTTTACTACCGATACACCTACTCCATGCAAACCGCCTGATACTTTATAGGTATTCCTGTCAAACTTTCCACCTGCATTAAGGACTGTCATAACCACTTCAAGCGCTGATTTCTTTTCGGTAGGATGCATTCCGGTGGGGATACCGCGGCCGTTATCAATTACGGTAATTGAATTATCCTTGTTTATAGTAAGCGATATTTTATCGCAGAAACCGCCAAGCGCTTCATCAATACTGTTATCAACAACCTCGTATGCAAGGTGGTGCAAACCGCGGCTTGATACATCACCGATATACATCGCCGGTCTCTTACGAACGTGTTCAAGTCCTTTTAAAACCTGGATACTATCAGCGCCGTACCCGTCTTTTATTTCCGTTTTCTTTTCAACTTTACTTTTTTTATCTGCCATTACTTAAAAATTATATCCTTAATTTTTTTATTTTCGCTTAAATTTTTATTTACTTTTTCAATAATTTCCTGTTTCATACGGGTAAGCTCAAACCGGGAAACAGGATTCACAACATTTACAAAAAGCACACCGTGCTTTTTGTAGGTTGGTACGGCAATTTTTCCTAATTTTTCACCAACTGCCTGGTACCAGAAATCAAACCTGTCCTTCTTTTGCTTTTTTATAACGCCAAGCAATTCGCTTATTTCAGCATCAAGTGTAGTTTGTTTTTTCCGGTGCTCTTTAAAATCTATCAGCACTTTTCAGCAGTCCCGTTCACAATATAAAATGTTTTAGAATCATTGAAATTATTCTTCAATATACCAAAGTGGTCCTTATCTGTGGTGGTAACAAACACCTGGTTAAAATCTGTTATCAATTCCGAAATCCGTTCTATCCTGCCCTTATCAAGCTCTGAAAAAACATCATCAAGCAGCAGGACAGGCTCTCCTGTGTTAGTATGTTTCAAATTCTCGCTGATATAACCGAACTCAGAAAGCTTTAATGCCACCACAAATGTTTTATGTTCACCCTGCGAAGCGGAAATACGCATCTCGAATAATTCACCTGATTTATTCATATAGAACATGTAATTATCCCTGTGCGGACCTGTTAATGAAATTCCCCTTTTTATCTCAGCATCTAGTTTTTCATCAAGTACTTTCTCTAGCTTAACTTTCAATGAATCAATATTGTATTCCGAAAAATCTGACTCTTCGAGGATTTCGCTCTGGTATGTTATAACAGGTGTATACCTGCTGCCAACAATACGTTCAAAACAGGAAGCAATATAGTTCTTAAATTCTTCAATGAAATCCATTCTGCGAACCATTAACTTTACGGCAAGATCCAGCAGTTCTGAATTCCATACTCCAACAAGCTCTCTTAATTCTTTATATGAATATCTTTTTGTTAAAAGATTTTCCTTTAGGAGCGAATTTTTTTGTTTAATGATCTTGGAATATTTCCTCAGGTCATTTAAGTAGACCCTGCTGACCTGTGATATCAAAAGGTCAAAATTACGTCTTCTATCCTGCTGCAGGCCCATTGTGAGCTTAAGATCGTATGGTGATAGTACTACAAGCGGAAACCGCCCGAGAAAATCATTTGAGCGGGTAACCTTATCGTTATCGCAGATTACCTGCTTAACATTTTCTTCTTTATGATACAGGAACTTTACAGTGCTTTTGCTTTCAACACGGTTCCTGAAACTTCCGGTAATTTCAAATGCACTTTCCCCGTACTTAACACAATCCGCTTCAGTGTTCTGAAGAAAGCTCCTTGTATAACACAGCATAGAAATTGCTTCAAGGATATTGGTTTTTCCGTTTCCGTTTTCTCCGTATATAAAGTTCAGTTTTTGGCTGAATGAGAAAGAACAATTGTGATAATTTTTAAAATCAGCTAAAAACAGTTCCTCTAATATCATTACCTGTTACACCCTATCAGATATTTCTAACAGGCATAACCAGCATCATCAGGTCTTCATTTTCACGCTGTTCAGATGGTCTGATTATTGAAGCCTTAAGGGGTGTTGAAAAATCAAATAACAATTCATCTGCTTCAAAATGCTGCAATGCTTCAAGCAGGTATTTTCCGTTGAAAGCTATTTCAAACTCATCGCTTTCTGTGAAGCTGCATTCCATGGTTTCATCAGCATCAGTGCCGTATTCATTATTGGCGGCGCGTACTTTTAGCTCGCTTTCAGATATATTGAATGAAGTTTTATTTGTTACCTGGTCAGAAAGGATAATGCTCCTTTTAACTGAACCTATCAGATCGTTCTTAGCGACCTTCAGTATCTTTTCGTTATCATTGGGTATTACTGATTCATAATTCGGGAAAGTATCATCGATCAGCCTGGAGTTGATAGTTACATTATTAAATGAGCATCTCAGGAATTCATTGCTGAAAAATACTTTTACTTTCTGACTTTCGTTTATTTCTTCGCCTTCGGCTGCCGGTTCTGATTCATTGCCGGGTTTACCTTTAAACAGCTTGGTCATCAACTGGCATGTTTTGATAGGCACAAGCATAGTTGTCTTTTCGCCGGAATAATCAAAGTTGCTGTTAATAATTTTTACAAGCCTGTGACCATCGGTTGCAACAACTTTAAACTCACCTTTTTTAATTTCAAAGTAAACGCCGTTCATGCTTCTGCGCAGCTCATCACTGCTTGCTGCGTGAATTGCCTTGGGAAGGTATCTTGTTATTAACGCGCCGGAAATATCGATCTCCTTAGAGTCTTCAACCTCTGCGGGCATCGGGAAGTCATTGGGGTCTTCGCCTGTCAGGGTCCATTTGCCGCCCTTTGTTTTAATAATGGTTTTGTAACCATTCTGCAGGTCAAAACTCAGATCCTTGCCTGAAAGATTCTGCAATAATGTTTCAAGTTTCTTTGCAGGCAGTGCAACCTGTCCGTCGCTTTTACCATCAACATTCATTTTAACCTCTATATAGACTTCAAGGTCAGAGCCCATGATTGTGAGCTCTTTGCCTTCGAGGCTGAAAAATAAATTACTTAATATTGGTAAAGTGGATCTTGTTGGTGTGACGGAAATAACCTTATTTATAGCGCTGATGAGATCATTGCTCTTAACAGTGAACTTCATTAAACCTCCCAAAAATTGCTTAATTTGACAAATTTACGGATTTTTCTTGTCTATTTCAATTAATTAATTTTGCTCTCTTACCCGATTTTTTGTAGAAATTGATGATCTTTTCTGCGGCAATACGTGCCATTCTCTCTTTACTTTCAACCGTTTTACCTGCAATGTGCGGCGATATAATTACATTACTTAATTTAGCAAAAGTCTTATTGAATGCAGGCTCCTTTTCAAACACATCAACTCCCGCATATGATATACTGCCGCGTCTCAGAGCTGTGATCAATGCTTTTTCATCAACCGTACCGCCGCGAGAGCAGTTAATCAGAACTGAATGCTTCTGCATCTGCTTAATGTTAGTATTGTTTAACAGGTATTTTGTTGAGTTATCCAGCGGAGTGTGTATTGTTACTATATCCGATAATGAAAGTAACTTATTAAGTGAAACAAACTTCACAAAAGGATATATTTTTATCAATGAAGATTTAATATCATTTCCCAGCACTTTCATGCCAAAAGCCTTTGAAATTTTAGCGACCTTTGAACCTATATTACCAACACCAATTATGCCGATCGTTTTACCCTTAAGCTCTGTGTTAGCAAACTTGCTGTAATCATATACCCCTTGTTTCATCATTGAATCTGCTTTGATGAGGCGTTTTGTTATGGCAAGGATCAATGCCCATGTGAATTCTGCTGCGGAAGTGCTGTTGGCTCCTGCAACATTCATAATTCTGATGCCAAGCTTCGCAGCCTGCGGAATATCCAGGTTATCAAATCCCGCAGAAACTGTACAAATCAACCCAACATTTGTATGCTTTTTAATAAACGTAAGTTCACTTTTGCCTATATTCCTTACTGATCTTATTATCAAAGCAGAGCTTTCACTTGCAGTATTGGCATTAGCTGATATTTTTTTTAACAAAGTATCGTTATCAAGACCTTTAAGGGAAATTATGGTAAAATGTTTTTTCAGTAAATTTATCCCTGCGGGATGCAAATCATCTGCCAGGAAGATTTTTACTTTCTTATTCATTTAACATCATGACTGAAGTTTTTTGAATTCTGTTACAAGCAGCTTATTAAGTTCCGCAAAATCATTAATTTCCAGATCACCCATATGTGAAATTCTGGCAATTTTCTCTTTCATTTCAGCCTGACCGTTTGCCATCTGCACGCCGTAATTATCCTTCATTGCTCTGATAAGCTTACCTGTTGGAATATTACCCGGCAATGTAATTGCCGTTAAAGAATCGCTTGGTGATGATGAAAACAACCCAAAACCATTCTTCAATGATTCTGTTCTGAAATACTCTGCCATTTCATGCGTTCTTTTCCACCTGTTTAGAAGTCCTTCTTCTAAAATAATATCACATGCCTTATCTACACCGTAGAATAACCCAACAGCAGGAGTCCACATTGTAACGCCGTCTTCCTTAACTGACTTATATTCCTTCCTCAGGTCAAAGAAAAATCTTGGCATATCATTGTTTTCCATTTTTACGCGGGCTTTTTCGCTGTATGCTATGATAGCGATACCGGGCTGTGTCATTAATCCTTTTTGCGAAGCGGATACCGCAACATCAAGATCCCAGTCATCAAACCTGAACTCGATAGCACCAACCGAAGTAACAGCGTCAACAATTACCAGAGCATCTGATTTGCTCTTTATATAATCTGTAAGTTTTTTAATATCTGTAAGTGAGGCAGTGGAAGTTTCCGTGTGTGTTAATAATACCGCAGATATATTTTCGAGGTTTACGGTTTCCAGGTCGCTTACATCTGCACTTTTGCCGTATTCAATCGGCAGCTCAACAGCGTTTATGTTATATGCTTTGCATATCGCTCCCCACCTTGCACCAAATCTTCCCTGGTTAATGAAAAGTACATTTTCCTTCGGATTGCAGAAATTAATAACGGCGGTTTCAAGTGAACCGGTTCCGGATGTAGTTAAAATGTTGAGATTTTGTGTGGTTTGGAATATATGCTTTAACTTAGCAATTAATTCTCCGTGGAATGCCTTAAATTCAGGGCTTCTGTGGTACGTATCAGATGATATTGTGGCTTTTAAAACGTCGGGATGGACCTGAGTGGGTCCCGGGGTGAATATCTTTTTTTTCAGCAAAGATATCTCCGGTTAAAAGATTTATGAATTCAGACTTTCAGTGATCAGTTTTACAACGGTATCTTTACCTTCGGCAGTAATAGCAGAAAACGGAACGTAATCCTTACACAGCTCATCATTGCTCACAATTTTGCTGGTACGGTATATCTGGCGCTCCATTTTATTGGAAGATATCTTATCTGCCTTGGTTAAAACTATTGCATAATTTATTTCGTAGTATTCAAGCCAGTTTACCATTAACTGGTCAAGGTAAGTAGGGTCATGACGTGAGTCCATAAGCTCAAACACAAGCTTAATATTCTTTCTGGTGCTGATATACTCTTCTACCAGCTTTCTCCAGCCGGTTTTGATCTGTTCAGGTACTTTAGCATAACCATAACCCGGCAGATCAACGAAGTAAAATTCCTCATTGATAAGGTAATAATTAAGCATTCTTGTCCTGCCCGGTACAGAGCTGGTTTTAGCAAGCTTTGCTTTGTTGCAGATCTTGTTAATTAAGGATGATTTACCAACATTAGAACGGCCAATAAAAACGATTTCCGGTAAATGAGCCGTAGGAAGCTGGCTCAGATCTGAAACACTATTTACGAATTCAGCTGTTGTTATTTTCATTAAATCTGATAAGTGCTGCTTACCTCTTATTATGTTAATTACTCAGCTGCTTCTTTTTTCTTTTTGGGCTTAGTCTTTTTTGTTTCTGTAGTAGCTGCCGCTTTTTTGGTTTTTGCTGTCTTTGTTGTCTTTGTAGTTTTTGCTGCCGGTTTTGTTGTCTTGCCCTTAGTCTTACCCTTAGTTTCTTTTTCTGCAGTTTCAGTCTTATCAGCAGCCTGTTCCATATTATAATCAACAAGTTCTATCATAGCAAGTTCAGCGCCGTCACCTAAGCGTCTGCCCATTTTCAAAACCCTTGTATAGCCTCCGTTACGGTTTGCAACCTTTGGTGCTATTTCATTGAATAAAGTAGTAATTGCGCCTTTATCCTGAAGAAATTTATTTACTTCTCTTCTCAAATGCACTCCAAATTCAGGTTTATCAGAACTGAGCGCTTTTCTTGATTTGGTAATTATCGGTTCAATAAATAATCTAAGTTCTTTAGCTTTGGCTAAAGTAGTCTTCAGTTTTTTATGTTTTATTAAAGAAACAGAAAGATTGGAAAGCAATGCTTTCCTGTGCGTAGCTGTTCTTTTTAATTTTCTGCCTTTTCTTCTGTGTATCATATCAGTTCAATCCAGCTGTTTAGTTTAGTTTTCTTCTTTAATATATTTATCAACATCCATACCAAAGGAAAGTCCGTTTTCCTGAAGTATCTCGCCAAGCTCTGCAAGTGATTTTCTTCCGAAATTCCTGAACTGCAGCATTTCAACTTCCTGGTGTCTCACAAGATCGCCAAGTGTTTTAATGTTCGCTGAGCGCAGACAGTTCTGTGCACGAACAGATAGTTTCAGTTCATCAACATTGGTAAGAAGCATTTTCCTTATTCTTGCGAATTCAGTTTCTTCATCCTTAACAGGCGCTTTCTTTTCTTCTGTAACCTTACCGAAGTTCTCGAACATTGCAACATGCTCATTAAGTACAGATGCAGCCTGTGTCAAAGCATCAACAGGGATAATTGTACCGTCTGTAGTAATTTCCAGAACAAGCTTCTCGTAATCTGTTTTCTGCCCTACCCTTGTGTTCAATACTTCGTATTTTACATTCTTAATAGGAGTAAAGATAGAATCTATCGGCAGCATTAAAAGGTCCTGTTCAGGATCTTTATTTTCTTCCGAAGGAACATAACCGATACCTGAGCCGATCTTTAAAGTAATGCTTACATCAGCATTCTTGTTAAGTGTAGCAATGTGATGGTTCGGGTTCAGAATTTCAAAATCTTCAGTAGCTTCCTGTATGTGTCTTGCAATGAAATCAAGTGGACCTTTAAGCCTTAATTCAACTTTGTTTGCTCCTTTGATGTTCTGTTTGAACCTTACTTCTTTTAAGTTAAGGATTATTTCAGATACATCTTCAACAACATCTTTAATTGTTGTGAATTCATGAGGCACATTATTGACCTTAATACCTGTAATAGCAGTACCCGGCAATGAAGAGATAAGTACTCTTCTTAAAGCGTTGCCTAAAGTTATGCCATAACCTTTATCAAGCGGCTGTATTGTAAACCTGCCGAAATAACGGGTATTGGTTTCTTTTTCTAATTCTAATTTTTCGGGGTACTGAATATATTGATTTGTCATGTTTATTTCTATTTTGAATATAATTCAACTATTAATTGTTCGTTGGCTGTGAACGGAATATCAATTCTTTCCGGAATAGCCAATAGTGTTCCTTTTAAAGCGGATTTATCTACAGATATCCAGCCCGGAAGCATGTCATCTTTAACGCGCTTCATAGACTCATGGAATACTTTAACCTGTTTGCTCTTATCCTTAACCTGGATAGAATCTCCTGCCCTTAAAAGAAATGACGGGATGTTAACGGTTGAACCGTTGATCTTAAAATGCTTATGCAGTATGAGCTGTCTTGCGGCTTTTCTTGAAGGAGCCAAACCTGAACGGTATACAATGTTATCAAGTCTTCTTTCAAGAAGCTTTACAAGGTTCTCACCTGTTCTGCCTTTCTGTTTGGAAGCAAGCTCAAAATAATTCCTGAACTGTGTTTCAAGAACTCCGTAAGTTCTTTTAACTTTCTGCTTCTCTCTTAGCTGGATCGAATAATCAGAGACTTTTGCTCTTCTTGAAAGTCCATGCTGACCCGGCGCATAATTCTTTCTTTCAAGCGGACATTTTTCGGTAAAACATTTTGTCCCTTTCAGAAATAATTTGGTTTTTTCTCTTCTGCAAAGTTTGCAGCTTGGTCCTGTGTATCTTGCCATTTATATATGTTATTTTATTCTTTTTTTGATCTGGTGTGATGCCGTATAAAACCTAAAATTATACTCTTCTTCTCTTTGGCGGTCTGCATCCGTTGTGCGGGATCGGGGTAATATCTTTAATGCTCAATATTTCCAGTCCTGATGTCTGCAATGATCTGATAGCTGCTTCGCGTCCGGAGCCTGGCCCTTTAATAAACACATCAACTTTTCTTAAACCTGCATCAAGTGCTGTTTTGGCAGCGCTTTCAGCTGCAACCTGCGCCGCAAACGGAGTATTCTTTTTTGAACCTTTGAATCCCATTTTACCTGAGGATGCCCAGGAGATCGTATTTCCTGTAACATCTGTTAATGTAACAATAACATTATTGAATGTTGCTTTAATGTGAGCTACACCGGTAGATTCAACGGTTGCTTTCTTCTTTACTTTTTTTACCTGCTGTGTCATTATAAATTAATTAACTTTCTTTACTGAGAATTATATATCTTAAGCAGCGATATTATTTCTTGGAAGCCGCTTTTTTCTTGCCTGCAACGGTCTTTCTCTTGCCTTTTCTGGTCCTTGCATTGGTCTTGGTTCTCTGACCGCGTACAGGTAAACCTCTCCTATGACGCTTGCCCCTGTTTGAACCAATATCCATAAGCCTTTTAATATTAGCCTGTACTTCGGATTTTAAAGCACCTTCTACTTTGATTTCCGAGGTAATTATATTACGGATCTGGTTAACTTCATCATCAGTCAAGTCAGCTACTTTTTTATCGTGGCTGATGCCGGTTCTGTTCAGGATATCTTCAGAAGTTGTTCTGCCGATACCGAAAATTGAAGTTAAACCTATTACTACTCTTTTGTTTTTTGGAAGATCAATTCCTGCTATTCTTGCCAATTAAAATTACTCCTGATAAATTTATTATCCCTGTCTTTGTTTATGTTTCGGGTTTTTACAAATTACTCTGATAACACCTTTTCTCTTGATGATCTTGCAGTGTTCACACATTTTCTTAACAGAACTTCTTACTTTCATTTTAGTTACCTCTTTTTCAGCTTTTATTAAAATGCCTGTAAAATATATAAAACTTTGATGCTATAAAATATTTGAAACTATAAAAATTTATTTATACCTGTATGTAATCCTGCCTCTTGTGAGGTCATATGGTGAAAGCTCAACCGACACTTTATCACCTTCGAGTATCTTTATGAAATTCATTCTCATTTTACCTGATATATGAGCTATGATCTCATGCCCGTTTTCAAGTTTTACCTTAAATGCAGCGTTGGGCAGAGTATCAGTAATGATTCCATCAACCTTGATTGTTCCCTGCTTTGACATTAATTAACTTTAATTCTCCTTAGTTAAAATTTCAGGCTGCCCCTTGGTAATTAAGACTGAATGTTCAAAATGCGCGCTTGGTTTTCCGTCAGCCGTTACATATGTCCATTTATCGCCTAATACTTTAACCTTATATGTACCGTAATTTACCATCGGTTCTATTGCGACTGTCATACCTTCTTTAAACCTGGTTCTGTAACCGCTGTGATAATAATTCGGTATCGGCGGTTCTTCATGAAGCTCTTTGCCGATTCCGTGTCCTACAAGATCCCTGACAATCGAAAATCCCGCAGCTTCAACATGCTGCTGAATTGCCAGCGATACATCATTGATATAATTTCCGTCAGTTGCATTTTCAAGTCCAAGGTAAAGACTCTCTTCTGCAATTTTCAGCAGCTTCTTTTTTGCCGGGCTGACTTCACCAACTGCATATGTTTTCGCGCCATCACCATAATATCCATTCTTTTTAACACCAACATCAATACTTACAATATCACCTTCAACCAGCTTT
>JAUQWQ010000026.1 GCA_030835085.1 Ignavibacteria bacterium | reverse complement strand
TCATTTCCATTGGTGTATATCCAAGCATTTCGCAGAATTTTTTATTCACTTCAGCCACTTTCCCGTTTTCATCAATCACAACAATCCCGTCATTTGAGCCTTCAATTAATATCTTCCTGCTGATAGCTTCTTCCTCCAGTGCCTTTCTGGTTTTTATAATTTCACTGATATCCCTGGTTACAATTATAAGTCCTTTTGGGTGACCTTCTCCATCATCATACCTGCTTGCCGAAATTTCCGCGTAAAATTCAGAATTATCTTTTCTTCTCAGTATAAAAGTATCTGTGTCCGGTTTTCCTGAATTAATAATTTTGCTGAATTTGCCAGCGGCATGATCCCTGTATTGCGGTGATACAAAACTGAATACGCTCATACCGTCAGTATTTTCATCAGTACCGTAACCAAAAAGTTCCATCGCTTTTTGTGAAGAAAATATAAGTATACCATTAAGGTCCGTTACAGAAACTGAATCAGGCGAAGAATTTACCAAGGTGTAATAAAGCTTCCTGCTGTCTGCAAGTCTGTTTTCTGAAAACTTATTCTGCAAAGCGCCGCCAAGAATATTTGAAGCGGTTTTTAGAGCATCAATTTCATAATCCAGCCAGGTTCTTTCAAATCTGCATTCATCAAAACCGATAATTCCCCACAAGTTATTATTTACTATTATTGGTATAAAAAGGTATGATTTCAAATCCTGCAAATCCATAATTGTTCTTTCATATTCTTCATTAACTTCGGAAATCTTAGCGCTTAAGTAACCTTTCTTAAGCATATCTTCCAGCCGTTGGCTGTATTTGGTATTTTTAGGTAAAATAAACCTTTCAAGATCCAGTACATCGGCTGCACTGAAAATATTTTCCGCACACCATTCATTAACCTGTTTAACAACAATTTCATCATCAGATTCCGATATTTTAGTAAATATGTAGGTTCTGCTTAAATTAAATATTTTTCCCAGTTCAGAAAGCGCATAATTTATATTCTCTTCACTGATACCGGCTGTAAAAACCTTTTCAGCAAAAATTGTTATTACAGAAAGAATTTCCTCCCTGTTTGTCAGTGCTGATTCAGCTATTTTACGTCTTGTAATATCCCTTACTATAGAAAGTACATTTTCTCCTCCAAGAGGTACAAGACGGTCTTCAAAGGACCTTGTCTCACCATTCATCTCAAGCGAGTACTCAAAGGATTCAATTGATTTTGTATCAATAGCCCGGTTTATTAGTTCCATTGCTTTGTCCGCAATCTCACCGGGAATGACATCATTCATTTTTTTTCCAAGAAATTCATCCGGGGGCCGGTATAGTTCAGAAGTATCAGCACATTTATAATCCAGCAAAACACCATTTCGGTTAATTTTAAATAACAGGTCAGGGACAGCTTCAAAAACTGCGTTATTTTCCCTTTCTATCCGTTTGAACATTGTGATATCTGTACAAATTGCCCCGATTGCTGCAACGCTGCCGTTTTGATCCTGAAGTGGAAATTTTGTTGATAAGTAAATATGCTCTTCATCATTAACATAAGCACTTTCTTCAAAAACCATTAACTTCCCGGAGCTTATAACCTCTTTATCATTTGCAGAGTACATTTCAGCATGATCATCCGGGAACAGTTCTTTGACGGTTTTCCCGAGAATGAAGTTTCTATCCATATGCAAATGTTTCTCGGTATATTCGTTTATATCAATAAATCTGCCATCCCGGTCTTTGATCCAGACAATACTTTCCACATTGTTGAAAAAACTCCGGAACCTGGACTGGCTTTCGGTGAGTGCTTTTGAATATTCTTTTGATTTGGTTATATCATTTACAAGTGTTAAAACACAGTTCCTGCTATCGAGTTCAATCATTTCACATGATATCATAGCATAACCATAAGAACCGTTCTTCTTGCGGAATTTTATTTCAACATTAGATATCTTACCGTTATTTTTAATAAGCTCTTCTGTTAATTTATAATCCTCCGAATTATACCAGAAATTCATTTTAACAGGGTCATATCCTATAAGTTCACATTTATCGTAACCAGTAATTTCACAGAATGCTTCATTTACATCAACAAACGATGCATTTTCCATGTCGTTAATACAAATGCCTGCTGGACTTGAGTGAAAAATAGTAGAAAATTTTCTTTCGCTGATTTTAAGTTTTTGTTCTGTCTTCTTTCGTTCTTTAATATCGTTCAGAAGTTTTTTGTTCGCATCAAAAAGTGTTAATGCCATATTTATAGATTCAAGAAGTACAAATTCACCCGAATTCTTGATTACATAACCGTAACTTGTTATGGTTTTAACTTTATCGACAATCTTTTTTTCTGAATGCGAAGTAAGAAAAATAATCGGGAGATGTTTTAATTTCAGAATTTCTGCTGCTGTTTCAACCCCGTCAATTCCGGAACCAAGATTAATATCCATCAACACTATATCAATATCAGTATTATCTGCAATCAGTCTGATAGCTTTTTCACCTTTATGAGCAATAATTACCTTAAAACCGTTCTTTTGAAGTATTTTAGAAGTAGAAAGGGATATAATCGCTTCATCTTCGACCATTAAAATGGTCTTCATTTCATTTATCTGCATAATACATTCAGTTTTCTGTTAAAAAGAAAAATGTATATGCTCCGCGGGATGGATGTATGTATAATATTGATCAAGGGAACTAACTTTTTAAATATTTATTTCACAGCAATATATAACCTGAATAATGAGTATTCAACTCAAAAAACAATCTGAACTAATTTAGAAATAAATTGTTACACTTTTTATAACTTTAACCAAGTATTTGTTTTTATATTATTATTTCTCCTTTTCTGCATAAATGATTATATGATTTATATCATTTGACATAACATCACTATATATTATGTTTGTATATGATTTTTATCCTTATTTAAATCAGAAATGAGGCTTTTTAGTCAAAATTAAGCATTTTTAAAAGATTATTAAAATACTATATTAAACAAATTCAAATTACAATAATAACTAAAGCATTATGTACAGATCAATAGTAAATTTATTTTCAGCTGCACTGATAGCAGTTCTTTTTACTGCATGCACAAAAGAAGTGCCCAAAGAGCTACTTAATAACCAGAAACCGCAGCAAAACCAGCAGCAGCCGGTTGATAAAAACCAGATGCCTGATGATTCTATTCACCGCAACCTGAGCAAAACAAACACAGATAACTCCAAGGATACCGAAGGCGATACAAAAGCACAGGATATGATGAAAGCAGCTGATGACGCGGAAGCAAAGTACATAAAGTCAAAATCAGAAGCAGATAAAAAAGAATACATCACAAAACAAATGGGTGCAGCTAATTACCTGATGTTTGAAGCAAACCTTTCTCCGAAGAAAAAATACAAACCTGCTCTGCAGAGATACAACAAAGTACTTGAAATTGACCCCAAAAACGCTGAGGCAATGGAGAATAAAAAACAAATTGAAGATATTTACCAGTCAATGGGAATGCCGATTCCGAACTAAACAATTATCATAATGGATGGTTTATATAATTTCTTAAATACACACCAGTTTTACGGTTTACTTGCTATAATACTGATAATCTGGGCAGGTATTTTCTTATACCTCAAAAACATAAGCAGCAAGGTAACAAAACTTTTGAAAGATAATTCATAATTATCATAAATTTTTATATAATGATTCAAATAAAATCATAGCTCAATGGGACCATATTTAATTTACGGTGCATTTGCAGGAGCCTTATTATCATCAATACTATACTTCCTTTCTTCAGGAGGCACTGCAAAATACGTTAAACAGGCAAGAATGCTTTTTCATGTTTCTGCTATTTTAACAATTTCTTCAACTGCGTTCCTGTTATATCTTATTATGACGCACCAGTTCCAGTATACATATGTCTGGAATTATTCATCAAGGGACTTACCCTGGAACTTACTTATAGCAACATTTTACGCAGGACAGGAAGGTAGTTTCCACCTTTGGGCTTTCCTTATGGCTATTCTTGGCGTGTTCCTTCTCCCCTATCTGGCAAACAGGGATTCAGAAAAACTGCCCGGAAATCTGCCTAATGATACATATGAACCGCTTGTAATGGGAACATTCACATTACTCTCGGCTTTTTTGCTTTTCATAATGATCATTAAATCACCATATATGTTCGTATGGCAATCTTTCCCTGCTGATGTACAGGTCGGGTTTATTCCTGAAGACGGACGCGGACTCAATCCGCTGCTGCAGAACTTCTGGATGTCGATTCATCCGCCGATACTGTTCACAGGATTTACCTCGCTTTCTATTCCCTTCAGTTTCGCTATAGCTGCACTTATCAAGAACAGGTATGATAAATGGATGAAGCTTGCTCTGCCTTGGACTCTTTTTGGAGGAATGATATTAGGACTCGGCATCATGCTTGGCGGATACTGGGCTTACGGCGTTTTAGGATGGGGCGGTTACTGGGCATGGGATCCGGTTGAAAACTCCTCTTTTGTTCCTTGGTTATTGATAATAGGAGCTATTCATACAATGGTTGCCGAAGAAAAAGTCGGTAAATATAAAAGAACAAGTTTGATACTGTGCGTACTGGCTTACGGAATGGTACTTTATTCAACTTTCTTAACCCGCAGCGGGGTTTTGGGCGATGCTTCAGTTCACTCATTCGTTGACCCGGGCCAGGAAGTCTATTTATTCCTTGTTGTTTTCCTCGCAATATTCGCAGGCGGAGGATTAGCGCTTATCGGGTTCAGGTTCAAGAGTTTAAAAACGGAAAAAGCCGAAGGACAGGTTAACCTGCTTTCAAGAGAATCAGCCCTGTTTGTCGGTGCAATTACGATCTGTGCTACAGCACTGGTTATAGCAGTGGGCACCAGCTGGCCAATTATAAGTAAAGGTACCGTTGAACCTGATTTCTACAACAGGATGAACCTGCCGCTTGCAATTTTAATTGCAGCAATAAACGGTATCAGCATACTGCTCAGGTGGAAACATTCAGATGAAAAGTCATTCTTTAAAAGTCTTTATTTACCGCTTGGATTCACAGCAGCAATTACAATAGTATTAGTTATCGTCGGCGTCAGAGATTTATTGATGGCACTGCTTGCAGCGGCATCGTTCTTCGCAGTATTCATAAACGGAGAAATTGCCTACACGATATTCAGAAAGAACAAATCAAAAGCCGGAGCATATATTGCCCACATGGGCGTAATGCTGTTATTCCTTGGAGTAATAGGCTCTGCAAGATATTCCGAAGAAGAGAACGTTTCGCTCCCTTTGGGTGAGCCGAAAGAAGTTCTTGGCGGATACATGCTTACATATAAAGGCGCTACAGAGATCCCCGGTGACCACGAGAAGTATCACTTTAATGTAATAGTACAAAAGGATGACAGGGCTTTTTTACTGCAGCCTGTAATGTATTACAGTGAATACTCCGAAGGAATTATGAAGAATCCCGATATTGCGAACCTGGTAACAAAGGACCTGTATCTATCACCAATGGCCCTGGAAGAGCCCGGTCAGTTCACACCTAATGATATCCATTCCTTTAATAAAGGAGAAGAAAAAGATATTAATGGTATGAAAGTTAAGTTCATCGATTTTGACCGTTCGAAATTCAACCGCGATGAAATGGAAGCCGGCAAAACCAACATAATGGGTGCTGAGCTTGAAGTTACAATTGACGGTAAAACCGAAAAAATTATTGCTGAACAGGAAATGTCACAAAACGGCTCAAGTCCTATACCTGTTAAGCCTCTGGGTAATGATAAGTTCACTTTCTACCTGACAAAGCTCAGCGTAGCGGGTGAATCAACCGTAGATATTGCGGTCATTGATGATACCAAAATGCAGCAGGAGCAGGGTGCACCGGAAACACTTATTCTTACTGCCAGTGTTAAACCATTCATAAACCTGGTATGGGGCGGCACTATTGTAATGGTAATAGGCTTTTACTTCGCATTAATTGCGCGTCACCGCAGGATAAAATCAGAAACCCGTAAATCAGAGCATATAAGCTCAAACGGCAACGGACATTCAAACGGGAACGGTAAAACTCACCACAACAAAAAACATAAACACGCCGAAGAGGAAGAAGAAGCGTGATTTAGTTGAATTTAACAATTGACAGTTTAAAAAGAGATGACTTTACAGGTTGTCTCTTTTTTTATGCCTCCCTTTCTATTATGGTTTACATTTATTTACATTTATAAAAGGATAATTTTCTTCAGGATGTGTTATTTTTGTATATGAGTTTCTTACTGTAAATCATATAATATTCAGCCATGAAAAATAAGATTATTATGCTCATGGCTCTTGCTGTTATCTCATCCATATCCGCAGCACTCAGTTTTGTTTCCCCCGGAACAAATACTTTAACTAATCTAATACCTGCAGGTGTATTCACATCATCATTAACAGATGATGAACGTGAAAGCATTATATACATGCGTGAAGAAGAAAAGCTTGCACGTGATATATATACTTTGATGTATACTAAGTACAACATCCGTCCGTTCAGGAATATTAAACAGGCAGAGCAGACACATATGGACCTTATGAAGGACCTCCTTGTGAAATACGGCATTGATGACCCGGTCAGTTCAGATGAAGCCGGTGTTTTTAAAAATACTGAACTGAAAGATCTGTATGCTATACTTATCGAACAGGGCAATTTATCACTTGTTGATGCCTTAAAAGCCGGCGCACTTATCGAAGAAACCGATATTGTTGATCTGGATAAACAGCTTAAAGTAACCCAAAACAAAGATATTAAAGATAATTATGATTACCTCAGGTACGGTTCAGAAAATCATTTGCGCGCTTTTGTAAGGAATTTAAAATCAAACGGAATTGATTACTTACCCATACTTTTACCTAAAGATGATTATGATAAAATTATCAGCGCTGATAATTCAAACAGCGGAAAATTCCGCGGTAATTGTAACGGCACAGGTAAAGGTTATAGCAAAGGCAATGGCAAAGGCAACTGCCCGGGCTATGGCAGGGGTAACGGAAATGGTTTAGGCAATGGTGATGGTTATGGCAGGTATTATAACAGGGATTGCCCGAATAATAATTGTATTTACAGGTAGAATACGCCTGACTAATTAATTTATCTATAAGACGACCGGATTGGGGTCGTCTTTTTTTATTACACTGCCTTATTTGAACCGAACTTATGAAAAGAACATAGATACCCTCAGTATAAATCTTTGAAAAATCAGAATACCCTCTCATTGGGCCTCGCTTCTTAGATTCTCACGATGATTGCTATTTTTTTTTCCGGGTGATTTCCATCGTGCGAATGCACTTTTAGCGCTATAATCGCAGTATTCTCACTATGAAAGCACTCCCATTATGAATAATTGATGAGGAGAATCCATTTTCTCGATGATAATGTAAATGAGAAAACCCAAAAAAAAGCCTGATTTCAGCACCTTCAAAATTCCCAAGATGATTATTCATGTTGGGAAAATTAATAGTGAAAAGTAAAATTATTTTTAATATATCAATTATGGACATATGAAATAAAGGATAAATGAAGAATAAATATGCTTTCTGCATATTTATGGCAATATACTATATGCTAATTGCATTGTCAAGTCAATCAATAAGTCAAATACTGCGAAGCAGTGCCTGCAAGCCAAAGACCTGCTTAAAGCAGGGGAAAAACTCAAAACCCTCTGAACCGCCCAAAATATGGATTAGAGCAAAACCCCAATTTGATTTTCCACACCGATTATTTTAAATTCAGACCCCCTCGGGCTAAAGCCCGCTCCCCCTTGTAAAGGGGGAAATAAAATTGCACCCCCTACTTACCAAGCTGAAGATCTATATTTAATGCAGGATTGGACTTTTATTTTTTTTTGAAATTGATGGAGAATAAATGGCTGCTTATATAAACAAACAGGGCGACCCCTCTTTCGAAAGATCACCCCGTTATTTATGTAGTATATAGCAAGTTATGCATTCAGCTGGTGCAGCCTGTATTCTGCACCTTTGATGAATGCAAAATCAGTTAAGGATTTTACGTCAGAGTCCCAAGAATTGGAAATCTGCGGGTTGAAGGAATTTTTGGAACAATCTATGAGATCCTTCGCTCCGCTCAGGATTAAAAATCAATAATTCACCTGGCCGTTTATGTGCAGTTCCTTATCGATTATCTGTCCCTGTCCGTTCATCACGGTGCTGTGGCAAATATAACAGGAAGAACTGTTCATAAATGAATAATGCGGTTCAGTAAACACTCCGTTTACGCGCGGCGTTGGATTCCCTGTACTTGGGTCACCGTGACATGTACCGCAAACAACACTACCGGGGCTTGTCCATATTCCGACTGCATCGACATTACCCTCTTTAAACGTACCGTGGCAGTAAACGCTTGAGCATGTCGCAGTATTCCTGTCCCAGGTCGGGTTGGGTCTGATAGGACCGCCCAATGTATCATGAGCACGTGTACCGAATACTATTTCCGCAATTCCATCCGGGTCAGGACCAATATGATTCGGATCATCGAACCCATTGATATCCCTGTGGCAATCTTCACAGCTAAGCGCAGCGCCGTAAACTGAAAAGCGATGGCTCATATGAACACCGACACCCAATGATGTTACAGAAGTATCACCATTAAGCGCGCTTGGCGGATTAGCGTGTTCTGTGTTCCCGTGGCATGTTCTGCAGTTTTCGGGTCCGTTGCTGTTTGAGTGGCATCCTAAACAGCTTGAGCCTGATGTACCGCCGGAGTAGTCTCCTCCATGGCAGGTTTTACATGCTCCAAGATTCCATTTATTTGCAGCGATATAGAGTCCGTGAAAATTAGCGGAAGAAGGGTTGCTCCAGCCTGCCGCATGAGATCTCATTTCAGGCGCCAGTGTTACGCTATTATCCAGCTCACTGCAGCCCTGGTATGCCAGGAGCGATACAATGAACGCTATGAATAATCCGTAAAATAATATTATCTTTTTCATTACATGTAGAATTTATATTTTTATTTCCTGAATTTATCGTTATCGTTTCCGTGGCAATAACCGCAGAATCCCCTGCCGGCAACACCTGTTGGTTTAGCATTGGCATCAGTGTGGCAGCTGTAGCAGTTCGCTCCTTCGGTATCATGCCATATTCCTTTTTCATCACGCATAAAACCTGATTCATGTGTTTTGGGGTTTGTTCCCTTTACACCATCGTTATCAAAGTGGCATTTTACACAAGCAGGATCCCTTCCTTCAACATCGTGGCATGAAGCGCATGATTCAATATCTTTCCGTGCCAGGTCAGAGTGCAGGCCGCCGCCTGTATTTACACCAAATGTCGTAAATCCGGCAACCTGGTGAGAGGTTGGAGTTAAACCTGTAACAAGATCACCGCCGTTCTGATGGCACTCAGCACAAAAAGTGCTTTGTTCGTGGCATGTCTTGCATTCAAAGCTCTTCTGATTGGCATCTAGTCCGTGGGTGAATTTATAATTCAAACTGTGTGCAGTTGTAAGTTTCTGCAGCGCGGTTCTGTCTGTCCTTACACCTGTTTCTTTGGTGTAGTATGGTGCATAGAATCCCTGTTTGGTATTATTACCGTTGAACCCGACCGGTGAATGGCATGCCTGGCATAAGTTATCGCTGTGGCACATCATACAGTTATTTTTACCGCTTGTCATATCAGAGACCTTATGTTCATTTAAGAAGTTAGGGCTTCTGTGATTTGACGGCGTTAAATTGGTTAAATTGCTGTGGCAGCTTTCACAATTGCCTGAAGCTTTTTGCGTATTGTGGCAGCTGTAGCAGCTTTCCATGTTGGGAATTCCGGAAAAAACAACTTCTTTTGAATATTTTACGTTATCCATTCCGGTATGGCAATCAACACATTGTTTCTTTTCGGAATCGATGTGCTGTTTGTGTGAAAATATCAGTTCAGTTTTATTTGTTTTAAGCTTTTTGTAAACTCCGTCATAGTGACATAGGTTACATGTTTTCGTATCGTTTACATCGTGGCATCCGCTGCAATTAGCCTTCTTCGGGTTCAGGTTATCCTTTGAAGAAACGCTGTTTACAGCACCTGCATGGCAATCTTCGCATTTAACGCCGGCATCTTTTACATGCAGCTTATGATCGAACTTGATAATTTTACTGTTATCATATCTTACAGCTTCGTTTTTCACATCAGAAAATACTTTTGTAACTGAATTCTTATTGAGGCTTCCGGAATCTTTAACCAGGTAAGCTGTTGAGCTAAGGAAGATCACAAGCCCTGCAATAAGAAATATATATAGTTTAGTTATTTTCATTTCACTATTTCCTTTTATAATTTCTTAAAGAGCCAGTAACTGAATCCGGCAAGGATCCTGGCATCTGATTTATAGATCCTGTTAATTAAAAACTGTCCCTGCAGGTCAACGCTGAACTGCGGCACAGGACGGTATGTAATACCAAGCTGTCCGCTGAAAGCGTTAACTTTATCTACTTCGTAATCACCCAATTTGTAATTGGAATAATTGACCGAAGCTGAACCGGAGATTATATTTTTGTATATATCTTTCTGAATATATGCTGAAACTCCATCGGACTCCCCGGAATATCCCATATAACGGGTCAGATTGATACCGTAATTGGGATGTGAGAATCCTGCCTGGATTTTAAATGAATTAGATTTACCGGATTGCGGGCTGGTTAGATAAACATCAATCTTTTCATAGAAAACAACTCCAACTTTACCGTATATATTTATTCCGTTCTTAAGTGTGTAATCCAAACCGCCCGATACTTCCTGGTTTTTTCTGTAATTGAATACCCAGAAAATACTGTTGTAATTATAGTGGGGTTCCCTGTATATATATTCAGCAAACCCGCGGAGCTCAGGGTTTAACTGAACCCTTACGTTTGCTTCCGCGCGGTAAAGTTTCTTCTGAGTTATATCAAAATATGCTTTGGCATAAAAATTATGCTTCATCATATATGTATAATTCAGGTCAATGCCAACAAGCTGTTCAGCCGGCCCGTCAAAAGTAATTGTTCTTTCGACCAGGTTGTAAACGCTGTCTGCGCGGAATGTCGTATATGACTCAGGGGTTCTTCTTTTGTTTGAATAACTTAAAGAGGCCATGAGGTCCTTTACGCCATAGTAGCTGAACATTCCCCCGAAATGGTAATTCTTCTTTACATCGGGGTAATCATTGAATTCATATGTATACGGAGCGAGGGCGCCTCCATATACACTGAACTGATATTCTTTATTTTTCCCGGTCTTCACTTTCAGGAATAACCCGTCAAGTGTTCCCTTTCCTGTTCCTGCAAAAATATTCTGCCTTCCAAGCTTAACATCAAGCACACCAAACAGGTTTGACCCTTTTACATACGCATTATAGAACCTGTATGCAAAACCCCTGCCTGATTTGCCTACAATATCCTCTTCGGTCTGCGCAAGTGTGTTAAAGCTCCACTGCGTGCCTTTAACTTCCAGAAGGTAATTCTGGTAGCCGCGAAGATGAGTTGTTTTGGCACTTGATTCGTTTGAAAGACTGTCAATCCTTTGCCAGCCGTAAAAATAATTATTGAACCTGAAGTTTACTGACTGCGCAAAAATGCTTCCTGTCAGCATTAATGCGCCTATCAGCAGCAATAGTTTAGGCTTCATTTTAATTAAATTTAGTGAATCGTTATATATCTTAACTTTTTCTGAATCTTTTCCTGCAGATTACTGCGGTTTGTTATGCTGAATCTTCGGCCACATTTCATCATAATTAAAGCTCTTGAAAGTCGGGCTTTCAGAATTATGGCAACTTGTGCAGAATGCGGCTTTATCATCATGAACTATTAATCCGTTCTCTTTGGATTTTTCTTTATCTTTCATGATGGAAAGCTTTTTGTACTCAGAGCCTGCGCCGTGGCATGTTTCGCACTGTACGCCGTCTTCTTTGCTGAATGTGGATTCTAACTCAGCAGGATCGATATCTTTTCCAAGTACATGGCATTTCAAACATGCCGGTGTTTCTGCTGCAGGAGTTGTAAATCCTTTATCTTTAGCTATCTTATCAGCTTCAGGTGTCTGAAGCACTTTGTATGCATTTGAGTGCTTGCTTCCCTGCCAAATATCAAGCTGCTTACCCTGTGCATCTGTTTTATGGCAAGCGCCAACGCAGGTCTGCACGCCTACATATTTTCCTGTTGCTGCTTTGTGAGCATAATCAGCGAATGAAAAACTGAATGCTGCAAATGCGGCAACAATTATTAATGATACTGTTATTCTTGTCTTCATTTTTTTTACCTCTTCATTAGTAATTTTAATAATGAATTTGTTAATTTATAAATTTAAATAATTTTATTGTTTAAAAACAGCACTTTACAATACTTATAATTTTTGATCTTACCGTTAAAATTTCTATTTTACAAAATTCTTAAGTTTTTTCTTCTTTTCATTCAGGACTGTCGTTATCAGGTCATAATTGTGCACATAAATGCTCTGGTGCGAAGTGATCTGGTTCAGAATTTTTTTAGCGTCTTCAACTTCAGCTTTTTCTTCGTTGCTGAGTTCCATACCTTTGGCCTTCTGAATAAGCTCACCAAGCTCCCCGGATAATTTCTTCACATCCGCTTTCCATTCACCCATCTGGTCGTCATAACCGGCTTCATGGCATTTCAGGCAGATCATTTTATCGGGCTTAACAACCTTATCAGCACTCAAATGACAATCGCCGCAGCCGGCACCGGCTGTTTTCATAAAGTCGGGCTGGTTCTTTCCGAAAGCGTTTCCGTTATAAACCTGCTCCTGGAATTTGTGACATTTTGCGCAGCTTTCATTGGTTTTGCTGCTTGAGTGATGACAATTGTTACAGCTTTGTTTTGTAATTGTCAGCGTTCCATGCTTCTGCTCATTTGAATGACATTTATTACAGGATATCTTATTATCTACAATATGTTTGTTATGCGAAAAATCCATGTCGAATTTCTTCACATTAATTTCCTGTATACCGGAGTGGCAGCTGTAGCATTCATTAGGTATAAATTCTGATGCAGATGAGAATTCAGGCAGCGAATTTGCCGCACCAATTGTTGAAAGCGCATTCTTCATCAGACCATATGCACCTATCAGCAATTTATCAGCAAACTGGATGTTGTGAACACTTTTGCCTATTTCAACTATCCTGATGTTATGCTCTGCCTGCTTCAGTAATTCTTCGGCCTGTGATTTTTTATCACTTGTTGATCTGCTTATTACCGGGGCAACCGTTCTGTATATTGAATTTATCGTAGCGACTCTTTTTGTTGTACCGGCTTTCCACTGGTCAACAAGCTTATCATAACCTTTGCCGTGGCATTTTTCACATGCTTTGCCGCCTGACTTGGATGTTTTGATATCCATTTTATCCATTTCGTGGAATACGTGGCAGCCGCGGCAGTTTATTCCGTTCAGGAACATTGCGCTGGGGGATTTCTCAACATTAAATCCGTTCTGGCCTGTGTACAAGCTCACCTGTGATGTATGCGCATTACTGTGGCATGACTGGCAGTCCGGCGGAGCC
The DNA here is from genome assembly GCA_030835085.1 of Ignavibacteria bacterium. Classification (GTDB taxonomy): domain Bacteria; phylum Bacteroidota; class Ignavibacteria; order Tepidaquicellales; family OLB5; genus OLB5. The sequence continues at coordinate 66 of JAUQWQ010000026.1, read as the reverse complement.
GTCGGGTCCATTTGCTGAACTTTATGCTCTATCTGGCTGTGGCATGTATAACACTTCATACTGTGC
>JAUQWQ010000214.1 GCA_030835085.1 Ignavibacteria bacterium | reverse complement strand
TGTGCCCTAAATGAGTATCACCATTGGCATAGGTTAATGCAGAAGTGACTAAAATTCTCTTATATTTTGCTGAATTTTCCATAATTATCTACAAATATACCCAACATAAAAATAAAAAGCCTGCCATAAATACGGCAGGCTGCGAATATATTCAACCTTCTATACATCAAGATGAACCTCAGTCATCCGGCAAAAATTACTTCACTAAAACCATTTTCTTTCGTTCAGAAAATTCATCCGAACTTAGTTCATAAACATATACACCGCTTGGATAGTTTGATGCATCCCATGTAACTTCATAGCTTCCCTGCTGTTTAGTTTCGCTGACCAGTGTGGTTAATTCCATTCCGAGTGCATTGTATATCCTAATATTCACAAAACCAGCTTTGGGAATTTCATATTTAATACTAGTAACAGGATTGAACGGGTTTGGATAGTTTTGTGAAAGTGTGTAATTTAAAGGTGAAGAAACATTATTAAATCCTGTAACATCATATCTCAATCTTACAATAGAGCCCTGGGACAATCTGCAAATATACAAGTAACCATCAGTGCCCTGCATCAGAGTGGTTCCGTCAAGATCAAGCAGTATAGTTTTGGTAGTAATTGTATCATAAAAAGGTGCATTACCAAGATTACATTTAACAAGTCCCCTGTAGATCTGCCCGCCACCCATTCCAATTACAAGCAATTTGTTCACCAGCTCAGGCATTTGACTCCCTGTATATACTATTATTCCAGTTGGGGCATAGTTTGAAAAATCATTGCCCGGAAGTACACCTATAGGATTTTTATATAATGGATTGTAAGGGAAACAATAACCTGAACATACGGGCCAGCCGTAATTCTTGCCTTTTCGAATGAAATTTATTTCATCCGGGTTACCGACTGTATTTTCTGTGGCATAAATTGAATCATTCACCTGGCTGAAACAAAAATCAAAACTGTTCCTCAATCCTAACGCCCATATTCTGTCATCGTTGCCGGTCTTAGGATTGCCGTCATCATAAAAAGGATTATCGGTAGGAATTGAACCGTCGGAATTAATTCTGAGCATTTTACCTTTAAATGTAGAAAGTGACTGCGCATTTGAACTTGTACCATTATCCCCGATCGAAATATAGAGTTTGCCGTCTCTGCCAAACCTCATATTGCCTGCAACGTGAACATTCCCTGTTGCTGCCGAATCCTGGAAAACAATGAATGGATTTGTGCCAATATTACCGCTCTCTTTTAGTCTCACAACCCTGTAATAATTTCCAGTATGAATGTAATAGAAATAGACAAACCTGTTTACAGTGAAGTTCGGGTCAAGGCACACACCTATCAGACCTCTTTCACCGCTTGATACAGTCGAATCCGTAAAATTCCAGAATGAAGATACTTCTGTATTATTCATTGTAAATATTCTGGTCAAACCCGCTTTTTGGGTAATTAGAATATCATTATTAGGCAAAAATACACAGCTGACCGGCTGATTGAGTCCGGAAATAACATTTTCTACATAATATTGCTGCGAAAAAGAATACCCTGACAAAAAAAATGCAGCCAAAAGAAAAAATTTTTTGAAATAATTCATATATTTCTAATTTAAGATTTCTATAATTACAAAATATGGTTCAATATTTTTAAAATGCATTAAAAGTTTACTTTACCAGTATCATCCTTCTGATAATTGAATTACTGCCCTGCGATAGCCTGTAATAATAAATACCGCTGGCAAACCCGGCAGCATCCCATGTAATTTCATAGGAACCAGGATCAATTTCGTTATTGATAAGTGTTCTTACCTCTCTGCCGATAACATCAAATATTTCAAGCCGGGTAAAATCTTTTTGGGAGATATCAAACCTTATCTTTGTAACTGGATTGAACGGGTTTGGAAAATTTTGAAATAATCTGAATTTTTCAGGAATATTGCTGCTTACCTGAATTATTTCCAAAGGCTGAGAGAATTTGCCTATATAATTCATTCCGGTTGAACCCGATTGAGTAAACAGACCTGCAGCAATGACATCTCCACCATAAACAGTAACAGCAAACACTTCGTCATTAAAACCTGCACCCATAGGCTGCCAGCCATTTCTCCATCTGGCTATTTTGTTTGCCGGGATACCGCCTGCAGTAGTAAAAAAACCACCTGCAATTAAAAATGAATCAGTTGCCGCCAGGCAATTGATATATTGATTCATGCCACTACCCAATGAAACAAACTGAGAACCTGTCCACTTAACAATCCGGTTGGCAACTGTGGGCCCCCCCGCTGAAAAAGAACCTCCCAATATCAGATCATTACCATACTTAAGCACAGTCTTAACTTCACCATTACACCCGGCACCAATAGGAACCCAGTCTGTTCCTGTCCATTTACCTGTATTCCTATATGTTTGGAAGAAATTCCCGCCAAGGAATAATGAATCATTTACACTTGATACCCCATTTACAATGTAGGGCATGCCATTTCCGTATGCTGACCATGTACTTCCATTCCAGTGTGCTACAGCACTGGCATTCACTCCCCCTGCAATTGTAAAAGCACCGCCTACTACCAGTTCATTACCGAAAATTGTGAAACAGGTTGCATAATAGTTCAGACCGCTGCCAAGTGGTGACCATGCACTTCCATTCCATTTTGCTACACAGTTTGCGCTTATTCCACCGGCTGTAAAGAAGTGTCCGCCGGCAATCAGTTCATTGTTATATACAATCAGTGCTTTTACATCTCCAATAATACCTGAGCCCAATGGCGACCAGGAAGATCCATTCCATCTGGCAATTGAATTAACAGATACACCGCCTGCTGTTGTAAAATCGCCGCCGGCAATTAATTCACCATTATAAACAGTCAATGCAGTAACCTGGCTGTTCATGCCGCTGCCCAAAGGTATCCAATTCTGTGAGTAAAAAGATACAGGGATGAGAAGGAGAATAAAAATCAATGATTGCACCATCATAACTCTTATTAATTTATAATTAAAGTTCGCGCAAGTTAATAAGATTTGTTCAATTAAAAAAGCGTTCCGTATAACGAAACGCTTTTTGTTTAGTAGCTTGGTAATACTACAAAAATCACTTTACCAAAACCATTTTTTTAAGTTCAGTAAATTCACTTGTCTTCATCTCATAAAAATATACACCGCTTGGGTATTCTAAAGCGTTCCATGTTACTTCATGGCTCCCCTGCTGTTTGGTTTCGTTAACAAGAGTCGTAATCTCTATTCCCAGTGAATTGAATATTTTCAATGTCACAATTCCAGCTTTGGGGATCTCATATTTTATGCTTGTTACAGGATTGAACGGGTTTGGATAGTTTTGTGAGAGAGAATAACCAACAGGAATATTGTTATTGTTAATGCCGGTTAGATCGTATTTCACCCTTTCGATAGAACCGCCAAGATTCATCATATAAATGTAGCCATCACTTCCCTGCATAAGGGTGCTCCTTCCGTTGATATTGAGCATAATTGTCTTGGATGTCACAGTATCGTAAAACGGTGCATTGCCCAGCTCGCATTTTAACAGACCCTTAAAAAGAGGTCCGGAACCTGCGCCAACTACGATCAACCTGTTAACAAGCTCAGGCATTTGGCTGCCGGTATAAACCATAATTCCGGTAGGTGCGTAATTCTGAGCTCCTGTACCGGGCAAAGAAGTAATTGGCTCTTTATAAAGCGGGTTGTAGGGAAAGCACGGACCCTCACAAATTGGCCAGCCGTAATTTTTTCCTTTGCGGATGAAATTCACTTCATCAGGCGTCCCGGCGCTGTTTTCTGTAGCATAAAGAGAATCATTAACAGGACTGAAACAGAAATCGAAGCTGTTCCTTAAACCAAGCGCCCAAATTCTGTCATCATTACCGGTTTTAGGATTACCATCATCAAAAAAAGGATTATCAGAAGGGATAGTGCCGTTAGAATTAATTCTCAGCATTTTACCCTTAAATGTTGTCAGTGATTGGGAATTGGAACTCGTCCCGTTATCACCAATTGAGATATAAAGTTTATTATCTTTGCCAAACCTGATATTTCCCGCCACATGAATAGCACCGGTAGCTGTAGTATCCTGGAAAACAATGAATGGATTTGTACCGATATTGCTGTTTTCTGTAAGTCTAACTACTCTGTATACATTGCCGGTATGGATATAATAGAAATAAACGAATCTGTTAACAGTATAGTTTGGGTCCAGGCAAACTCCCAAAAGCCCTTTTTCGCCGCCTGTTACCGTTGAATCAGTGAAGTTCCAGAAATTTGAAACATGAACATTATTGAGTGTGAAAATTCTTGCAAGTCCGCCGCGCTGAGTTAGTATCACGTTGTCATTCGGCAGGAAAGTGAATGCAACGGGTGAAGTTAATCCTGTTATAACAGGTTCAAGCAAATATTGCTGTGCAAAATCTGATCTTCCTGTCAGCAAAGCAAATGTGAGCAGAACACAGCTAATATACTTTGATTTATTCATATTTTTTTAGATTTAAGATATTCTGATTTATTTTATCAACATCATTATTTTGGTTTCAATGAAGTCACCCGCAGCGATCCTGCAGAAATATGTACCGCTTGTAACTTTTGAGGCATCCCAGCTTGTTTCATAAGAACCGGCATTGAGCATACCTTCATGCAGAGTTACTAATTCCCTTCCCATCACATCAAATATCTTAATATTCACCAGTTCTTTTACAGGCAGATCAAATTTAATAGTGGTTGTAGGATTGAACGGATTGGGAAAATTCTGATGAAGTTTAAAACTTCCAGGAACTTCAATGCCGGTAGAACTAACGCCAACATTATCATTCCACCTGGCAATATAATTTGCCGGACCCGTTCCTGCATAATTAAACAATCCTCCGGCAACCAGTTCCCCATTATACTCTGTCATTGCGAATACCGCGTCATTCAAACCATTACCTAACGGAAGCCAGTTGTTAGCACCCCATTTCGCTATCCTGTTTGCAGGTGTTCCGCCGGCTGTTGTAAAATAGCCACCTGCTACAAGTGAAGAACCGTATTTGGTAAGGGATGTAATATATTGATTCATTCCTGTGCTGAATAATATCCATGAGTTACCGCTCCACCCGACAATGCAATTCACCATATTAGGACCTGCCCCTATAAACAAACCTCCGTATATAATGTTGTTATTATAACTTGTAAGAGCGAAAACTGTCGGCGATACCCCTGCAGTAGATTCCCATGTATTTCCGTTCAGCCTTGCAACCCTGTTGCCTGGTGAGCTGAATTGTCCCCCGGCGAATAATGTATCACGGTTAACTGTAAATGCATGTACTATGTGATTCATTGAATTTGTAAAACCCTGCCATGATGAGCCGTTCCATTTTGCAATTGCTGTAGTATTAACGCCACCTGCAATTGTAAACGCGCCTCCTGCGAACAGCTCATTATTAAAAGAAGTGAGTGCGGTAACATATGAATTCATGCCTGTTCCCAGCGGAGCCCATGTGCTGCCGTTCCATTTAGCTATACATCCTGCGGGATTCCCGCCTGCAGCAGAAAAGTAACCGCCTGCAATCAGTTCATTATTATAAACTGCCAGTGAATAAACAGGGTTATTCATCCCGCTGCCAAGCGGCGACCACGAAGAACCGTTCCACTTTGCGATATAATTCGCATTTATTCCGCCTGCTGTAGTGAAACTTCCTCCCGCAATCAGTTCATTATTGTAAACGCATAATGCAAGTACCTGTCCGTTCATTCCGCTGCCAAGTGATGACCAATTTTGAGAAAACAAAGTTATAGGTAGCAGGAAGGACAGCAGCAGAATAAAAATAAATGATCGCACCATCATAATTCTAATTTTATTTTTGATTAAAGTTCGCACAAATTAGTAAGAATTGTTCAATTAAAAAAGCGTTTCATTTAACAAAACGCTTTTTGTTTAGTAGCTTGGCAATACTACTGTGCGAATAAAATTTATCCGATGATTAGATTAATGTAATCAAAATCATTTCACTAATACCATTATTTTTCGTTCAGTATACTCAACTGTACTTAGCTCATAAAAATAAACACCACTGGGGAAGTTTACTGCGTCCCATATTACTTCAAAGCTCCCCTGCTGCCTGGTTGCGTTTACCAGAGTGGTTACCTCCAATCCCAGTGCATTATAGATTTTCAGGGTTACAAGGCTGCTATTAGGAATTTCGTACTTAATACTTGTTACAGGATTGAAAGGGTTTGGATAGTTTTGTGACATTTTAAAACTTACCGGTTCTTCAATTTGTCCCATTCCTGTTTCAAATGGTTTAATCCTCAAAAACGCTCCTTCGTTGGTGAAGCCGTATTTCAGCACATAAATATTTCCGTCACTCCCCTGTGAAATTGATACTGCCCTTCCCGTTATTGCCCATGGTGATACCGAGGTAACAGAATCAAGTGAACCATTGAGTGTTGCTGTATATAAGGACTGGAAACTATAACTGCCGAAGATAACCTTTCCTGAGAGTGCCGGGAATTGTGTGCCATTATATACAATTATACCGGTTGGTACATACGCGTTAAAAGTATACATCGGCTGTTTTAATGAATCAATGAAAGGCGAGCAATAACCTTCACAAACTGGCCAGCCGTAGTTCCGGCCTTTCATGATGAAATTTATTTCATCAACAGAATTACCATTTTCGGTCGCGTAGAGTGAATCATTAAAAGGGCTGAAACAAAAATCAAAACTGTTCCTTAATCCGCGTGCCCAGATCCTGTCATCTCTGCCAGTAAGAGGATTACCATCATCATAGAAAGGGTTATTGTTTGGTATTGTACCATCGCTGTTAATCCGAAGGATCTTACCCCTTGGAGAATTAAGAAGCTGCGCATCATTATTGTTACTGCCTGTACCAACAGATATATAGAGTTTATCATCACTGCCAAAATGCATATTACCGCCGTAATGAATCCCTGATTGAGCCTGCGGAATATTGAGTATTATCACAGGGTTTGTTCCGGAATTATTGCTTTCTGTAAACCTGACTATACGAATTGAAGCCGGGGATAAATGTGTATAGTAGATATAAATAAAATGATTTGAGTTAAAATCCGGATCAGCACAAACCCCAAGAACTCCGCTTTCCTGTCCCGCAGAATAAAGTGAATCTCTGAAATTCCAGAATGTCTTCAGAAATGTACCGTTTTGATCATACGTTCTGGCTGTACTATCCTTCAGCGTGATAATTATTTTATTCGCAGGTGTGAATGTAAACGAAACAGGTTTTGGAAGCCCGGTTATAAGCGTATCAGTATTATAGGCTTGAGCCATAATACTTAAATTCACACAAAACATAATAAATGAAATTATTACTTTTAACATCAATTCTGAAATTTAGTCTTCAAAATACTGATTAATTCATAATAAAAAAAGCATTCAGTTTAACTGAATGCTTTGTGTTTAGTAACTTTGTGATATAAAAAATAAATTACTTCACCAATACCATCTTCTTTTCAATTGACTGGCTGCCATTTATCGTCAATCTATAGAAATAAACACCGCTTGGCATGTTTGAAGCATTGAATTCAACTGAATACCTGCCTGCAGGTTTGGATTCATTTAAAAGAACCGCAACTTCCTTACCTGTCATATCATAAATTGAAATGCTTACAACACTTGTCATACCAACATTGTAATTTATAACTGTAGCCGGATTGAACGGATTAGGATAATTTTGTTCCAGAGAAAATCCGTTTGGTATTTCACTGGATGTCCCCTGAACACCTATCAATGCATCCTGCAGTTTAAAAATTGTACCGCTTCCGCCTACAACATAAAGCTCATTGTTCTGGTCAACCCCAAATGAAGGTACACCTTGAGGCGCGTTACCAATAACTGAATTTTCGCTTACTGCGCCGCCGCTAAGTAAAAGCTTCCAGACTTTCCGGCTGCCGTAATCAGCGTAAATGTATCTGCCTACAAGCCAGGGCACTCTTGAACCGCGGTAAACATATCCGCCGGTAACTGAAATATCAGAACCTGAATTCGGATATTCCGCTATCGGGAAAGTATAATTACCTATCGGTCCGCATCCGGAAGTGTTAAAAGTATGATTACCTTCGTAACATCTCCAGCCGTAATTCTTTCCGACTGCAAGTGTATCAATTTCTTCCCATGCATCCTGGCCAACATCTCCGCAATAGATCGTGCCTGTAACTGCATCACGCGAAAATCTCCACGGGTTTCTCATACCAATAGCGTATATCTCCGGTGCTCCGCCGCCGCCTGCAAACGGATTAGTTGGAGGGATACTGTAATTGTTACCACCGCTGGGAGTATTGATATCAATTCTCAAAATCTTACCGAGAAGTACATTAACATTCTGTGCGTTCGCATTCGGGTCACCGCCTGAACCGCCATCACCTGTGCCGGCATAAAGATAACCATCTGCACCGAACATAAGGCATCCGCCGTTATGATTCGAATATGTTGGGTGAGCAATTGTGAGCATATTAAGCTCACTTAATGAATCTGCTTTATTGGGATTGCCTGAGAGAGTTGTAAACCTTGAAACTCTCAGTGCCCCGTCGCTTTGCCTGGTATAATAGACAAAGAAATATCTGTTGGATGAATAGTTCGGATGGAAGGCAAGTCCGAGCAAACCTCTTTCATTGCCGGATGAACTCACGATATTTGAAAGGTCTATAAAATTCTGAACGGCTGAGGTTGTTGAATCATTCGGGAATACTTTAATTAATCCGCGCTGCTGAACCACAAATATTCTGTTTGAACCGTCGCCTGCGTGAGTTAAAAAAAGCGGAAGCGAAAACGAAAGGTTAGGAAAAGCATTAACAAAGTTTACCTGCGGGTAAACCTGTGCCGCCGCGAAAAACGAGAGAATTAGCAGTAATTTTAAGTTTTTGATCATTTAATATAATATAGTTAGTTAATTAGTTTCTTCTTCCAAGTAAACGCAATAAGAACAGGAAAAGATTTATGAAATCGAGGTACAATGTTAAAGCACCCATAATAGAGGCTTTTTTTCCGTCTTCAGAGGCGGCGTCAATTCCTCCAGCCATCTTTTTGATCTTCTGCGTATCGTATGCCGTCAGTCCTACAAACAAAATAACACCAATGAGAGAAATTATCCAGCTCATCATGCTGCTGTTTAAGAAGAGGTTAACAACCATTGCGGCTATCAGACCTATCAGCGCCATTGTCAGATAAGCACCGAATTTTGTGAGGTCCATTTTGGTAATAAAGCCCAATATACTTGTTCCTCCGAACATCATGGAACATATGAGGAAGGTTGAGAATATTGATGAACCGGTATAAATCAAAAATATTGGCGATAACGTAACCCCGTTCAGGAATGAATAGAACAGGAACACAAGAAGACCCAAAATCGCCGGTATTCTGTTAATTGCATACGAGAGCCCAAATACAATTAGTAATTCAAATATCATTAACCCATAGAATACATATATATATTCTGATATCAGGTTCATAAACTGCGTTTCGGTAAAAATTAGGAAAGGAGCTATTGAAACAACTGCAGTTATCAATAAACCGGCTGTCATCCACATGTATACCTTTAAAATAAAGGTTCTTGCAGAATCCTGCACTTCCGAAAAACTCTCCCGCATTACAGGAATTGGTTCCATATTGCTAAATCTCCTCTTTTATGGTTTAAGATTGAAAATTATGTAGTATTAATGACAAAATATAAATATTTTTAGTCATATAAAACTGCCATATTTGTATTAAAATGGTAGTAAATCCAGCTAATTAATTGATAATATCTAAAATAAAAGTTTTCTTTAAATCGTTCCGCAACAAAGTTATTGTAATTATCGCACTTTTAGTGGTCACTGCAGTACTGTTTGTTTCAAAATATGTGCTCAAAAGTGAAACATCGGGTGATAAAAATACCCTTATCTCAACAACCGATGGTGATGATGAAAAATTACCCGGTAAGCCTGATATTGAGCAATTAAAAGCGGCATTATCTCCCGGTATTGATTCAGTACTCAGGAATTTTGGCATTAAACCGGAGTGGATCAAAAATGAATCCACTGGCAGCCAGGGTGATAATAAAACTCAGAAAAAAGAAAGTAAGCAGCTGCAAAAAGATGCCGTTGCTATAGTAAAGACCATAATTATCCCGTCAGACCTGACATCTATTGAAGTGAATGCTGATCTTGCGGGTTATTTCAACAGCCTGGGACTCACCTCAGCTGTTAATGAAGATATAATCACTAAAGATATTGTTATATCCGTTGCAAACCCTGATTCAGCTAATAAACTGCCGCTTGCAAAATTAAATGTAGTTCATTCCGATAAGATCCACAGGGAAAGCGCAATAGTCTGCGTAATAATAAATAATATCACGGAATACTCCGATGAAGATATTGATAAATTTCTGATCAACAAAAATGAGTTCAGTTTTGTTTTCCCAAGGAACCTTGATGAAATTGACCTGCAGAATAAGCTGCTGCACAGCAAGAAGGATGTCATTATTAATCTTACAGTAGGCGGCAGGGAAAATTATGAAACTGACTTCAATGCTTCAATGGATGAAAAAGCAGTCCATGAACGCGTAAAAAGCTTTAGTGTTGATTTTCCAACGGTAACATCTGTAATACTTTCAAAGAAGGATAATGATATAGACCCGAAATTAATTGCTTTAATCTCAAATGATCTCGCTTCATATAAAATAAAAGTAATTCCCGATACAGAACTTGCGCAGCTTACAACAAAAGCTGAAGATGAATCAAAAGAGAAATACAGCCTGTTCGCAGCTAACCTTAAAACCAAAGGTAATCTGGCAAAAAGCGTAATTACATCAATAGCTGTAAATAGAGATGATTTTGTGCTATTCTATGATGAAATCCTCAGGCTTAAAAAACTTGGCTATAAGTTCTATAACTTTGCTGATTACTCCGCAAAAAAGGATGCATTTGAGAAGGATGAGCTTTTAAGACAGGAAAAAACAAAAGAAGAACTGCTGAAGAAACAAAATGAAAAGAAGTCAGCCGATAAAAAGCAGACAGATAAAAAAATTGATACGAAGAAAAAAACAGAAGTTAAAAAGAAAACCGATATTAAAAAGAAGACTGATGTAAAGAAACCTACAGAGAAAAAGAAAACTGAACCTAAAAAGAAGACTGATGTTAAGAAGAAATAAACACATTTTGAGAGCAGTGAATATGTATATGCTATTTTTAATGTTTGCAGCAATTACTGTTTATTCACAGCCTTATCCCAATGAGATCAAACATATTCTGGAGTTGAAAGATACAAGATCTTCGGGAAGAGGTAATGAACTTACTGATAATTTAAATTCCGGTAACAACAAGATTGCAAAAGTTTCAGCATGGGCACTTTCAAATATTTCTGATACTGCAACAATAAAAGATATTGGCGAAGTATTAATTCAATCAGTGAATGGGATTACAGAAGATAATGTTTCCCTCTCTCTCCCGATATTGCTTTCTTTTGCTTTAGGACAAATGAATTCTTCTGAAGGTAATGAATTTCTGGTAAACGCTTTGAATCTGGTTTTTGGGAAGAAGAATGAATTTGCATCCCAGATAACAGCAGAAATTATATACAATTTGAGCAAAACAGGTAATGAAAACGAATTTAATAGGATCCTTGAACTGAAATCCGGCGATAAACAGATCAACGCCGCAATTGCTATGGCAATTGCCAGATTTGGAATGCGCAAAATAAAAAGTGATGCCGGATTCAGAAAACTCGCGGAGTTATTTGAGCAGACTGCCGATTCAACAGTCCGCAGAAATGTTACATTTGCATTCAACCGCATAAATGATAAAGATGCTTTAATTGCTTATAATACTGAGCTTATCATTTCCGCAACATCACCTGATCCGCTGGCAAGAATGTGGGCTCTTTCAGCCATTGGCAAACAGCAGGATACTGCTTCAATAGAATTTCTGCTGGATGTACTCTCAAAAGAATTCGACTGGCGAGTTAGAGTAAATATCGTAAACGCGCTGGGTAATTATAAAATTGACTTAAACTCCCCCCTGCTTGAAAAAACTGTAAATGCACTCATTGAGCATGCCGAAAATGATCCTTCGGTTCATGTATCCATTGTAAGCTGGCAGGCGCTTGGCAAGCTGTTCGCCGGGGCGGATACACGAAACCCATTTACCCGTAAAATTCAGCAGGAAATATTATTCATAACTACTCCCGGCAAGGCGTATGACTGGCAGATCAAAGCCGAGGCAATAAAAACATATGCTAAGATATTTAAAGATGAAGCTAAAGCTGACCTTTTTGCAATATTTAATTCCACTGATAATTATGATATAAAATCAGCGGTGGTTGAATCATTCGGTTTTTTTGATGACCCGATAGTGTATAAAGAGCTCCGCGAAAACGTAAGCAATGATGTGATGAAGTATAATGAAATCCACCCTAATAAAGATGGCTCAATGATTGGCTCAAATGACCTTGCTAAAATGTACCGCGCTTTTGTAAGCGCGCTTACAGAGCTTGATGACAAAATGGATAGCGAAAACCGTAACATTATACGGTTGATCCTTTCTGAATTCGCATCATCTAAAGACGCTCCCTTAACTGAAATGTGTTTAAGCAATTTGCAGGATTCAATTTACATGCATTACAGGGCTGAAACATGCCAGATAATGACATTCGACTACCAGTCATTAACACTGCCTAATGATAAAGACGTTATGCTGATGTATATTGAAGCCTGGGGAAACATGAAATTTGATGGCGCAAAGGATATTCTGACTGCTAACTTAAAAAGCATTGATTACGATATCGCAAAAGCATCAAGTGATGCATTGCAGAAAATTACCGGTGAAGACAGATCAGGTAAAATAATAGCGCCAAAATACCGCACTGATTTTGACTGGGATTTCATTGCTAAACTATCTGAAAAGAAATTCGCAAGTATAAAAACAAATACCGGAGTAATTGTAGTTAAACTCGATTACAGTGTAGCTCCTTTTACAGTGATGAACTTTGTTAAACTCAGCGAAAAAGGATACTACAATAATACAATTTTCCACAGGGTGGTGCCTAATTTTGTTATACAGGGCGGCGACCCGACCGGAACAGGCTTCGGCGGTCCGGGTTACTCAATTCGCAGCGAGTTCTCTCCTTTGCCATTTGACGCGTACACCATTGGTATGGCTTCAAGCGGTAAGGATACCGAAGGCAGCCAGTTCTTCATTACACACTCACCGCAGCCCCATTTAGACGGAAAATACACAATGTTCGGCAGGGTTGTTGAAGGATTTGATGTTGTTGATAAGATTCAGATTGGAGATGTAATAGTAAACATTACGTTTTCAGGAAGCAGGTAAATTATATGCTTGAAACTGCGAGGTTAAAACTTATACCTTTAACTTACGAACAGGCTGAAATGTTCACACATTTAGATAGCCGGCTTGAGGATTCATTAGGTATTAACCGGGCTGAACGGGTGTTAACAACCCAGTTCCGCGATGCCATCAGGAAATATACCCTCAACTGGATGAAAGACGACCCCGATAATTATTTGTTCGCGACAATTTGGGTGATAGTTGAAAAGGCATCAAACACAATTGCAGGTGATATTGGCTATAAACGTAAATCTGATGAAAACGGCTACGTTGAAATTGGTTATTCAACACAGCCAAAGTTCAGGGTGCAGGGTTATATGACAGAGGCAATCGGCGCAATGGTCGATTGGGCTTTCACTTACCCCGAAGTTAAAGCTGTAATTGCTGAAACACGTGAAGATAACATCCCTTCGATAAAAGCATTAAAAAGGAACGGGTTTTATGAATTCAAATATTCAAAACCACCTGAGCCATCAAATCTGGAATCTATGATGAGTGATGTAAAAATGCTTTGGCACATTCGGGAAAAAGAATAAAGACTCAGGAGTATGAATGAAAAAGTCAAAGAACATTACGTTACACTTCTGGCTGATGTATACAGCTGGATGTCTGGTGACTTCAGGGAGAAAGTAAACCAAACCCGCGAATTTTTCATCAAAAATAATATAAAACCCTCTTCAACTCATTTAGCAATAGATCTGGGTTCAGGGCACGGCATTCAATCAGCCGCGCTTTCGGAAATAGGCTTTGATGTAACAGCCGTTGATTTCAGTGAAAAACTTTTAGCTGAGCTGAAACAAAATACAGCAAATAAAGTAAAAATAATAAACGGGGATATAGCCGAATTTTCATATCCCGCCGAAATTAAGCCTGAATTGATAGTCTGCATGGGTGATACAATAACTCATTTACCATCAATCAATGATGTGAACGGCCTGATAAAAAATGCAGCAAAGAATCTGCATAAAAATGGCAAACTTGTTCTTTCATACAGGGATCTTTCACAGGATTTAAGCGGAGTATCAAGGTTCATTCCTGTGAAAAGTGATGATAAACGTATACTAACCTGTTTTCTGGAATACTTTGAATCACATGTAATGGTTAATGATATTTTACATGAAAAAGTAAACGATAAATGGGAAATGAAAGTTAGCAGATATCCAAAATTGAAGCTCCCCGTAAATGAAGTTGAAAAAATGCTCCGCGAATCCGGGTTATCGGTAAAATTATCATTGGTAATTCAGGGAATGAATTACTTCATAGCTGAAAAGAACTAAATACAATATATAATTTACGAAAGGTAAAAATGAAATTAATTAAATTTACAGTTGTTGTAATGCTTGTAATGTTCGCTGTAAATGTGAACTTAAAAGCAGATGACCTTAACAAAAAGAAAATGGAACAGGTCACCCGTGAAATACTTGAAATGATGGTAAAGGGAGATAACACATCGGAAAAGCTGCGCAAGTATATATCAGAAGACTGGCTTGATTCAAAAAAACTTAATGTTAAAAAATATCTTATCAATAACTATTCACCCGAAAGTTTTGAGATATTGTACGCCGGAGGCGATGTATGTGTAGCCACTATTGGCGGTTCATCGTGGCAGCATTTGCTGGTTTTTAAATTCACCGAAGAGTACGGGGCATATAAAGTGGTACCCCGCGGAATTTCCGAAGCATCAAGCGAATATATTGACCCGTGGAACTACGTTAAGGATTACATTTGCAATTCAGATAAAATTGAAGAACCGGTTCCGCCCGAAGAACACAAATAACATACCCCATTGTAAGAACCTGTAAATAATCATATTACGGGATGATTTTTAAACCTCATTTTTACACCAAAAATGAGGTTTTTTGTTATTATATTTGTGCTTTATGTCTAATTCAAAATACAAATACCATTAATACAAATAACCCGGTCACACAAACAGAACAGATTTTACCGAAGGTAAAATACACTATCGCAGTATCCTCAGGAAAAGGCGGAGTGGGTAAATCCACAGTTGCAGTTAACCTTGCCGCAGCATTAATTAAAGAAGGTTATAAAACAGGCATTATAGATGCCGATATATACGGACCCTCAATCCCGACAATGCTCGGCGTTGCGGATGAAAAGCCAAAGCTCGTAAAGATTAATGAAAAGAACAGGCTTTTGCCAATTGTTAAATACGGAATTAAAATGATGTCAATAGGCTTTTTGGTTGATCCCAATGAAGCCGTAGTTTGGCGCGGTCCCATGGCAGCAAGCGCGTTAAAGCAGTTTATGAGCGATGTTGAGTGGGATGAACTTGATTTCCTTTTATATGATATGCCTCCAGGTACAGGCGATATTCAGCTTACATTAACGCAGTCAATACCCTTAACAGGCGCTGTGATTGTTTCAACTCCCCAGGAGATCAGCATCATAGATGCCCGCAAGGGTGCCAAGATGTTTGAAAAGGTAAATGTACCTGTACTTGGCATCATCGAAAATATGAGTTATTATTCCAGGCAGGATGGCACAAAGGAATATATCTTCGGCGAAGGCGGCGGGCAGAAACTTGCCGGTGAGCTTAAGTTGAACTTTCTTGGTGAAATTGCAATTAATACTGATGTAAGGATAGGCGGAGATGAAGGCAAACCAATAGTGTTGGGTAAACCTGATTCACAGGAAGCTGAACAATTTTGCAGCATTGCGAAGAATCTCGCTGAGAACGTAATTTCAAAAGCGAAGCTTCAGCCAAAACTGCCGGTAATAGAGATATAATGTTAGTGCTGCAAGGAAAGTTTTTCCAGTGCCGCTAATGGAGGGTTTGATGATCTTGATAGTAATGTCTGGAATGAATTATATATTATTTCTGTAAATTCCTGATTTCGTGGCACGAGTGAAAAGTTATATTTACATTAATGTTTTTTTAATAAAGTTTACTTATTTTTGCGGAGAGTAAGGTCACATAAATGCTGGTAACTGAAAAAACAGCGGAAATTGAAGCTAAAATAAATTCAGTTCTTGAACGTATAAGACCATATCTTCAGCAGGATGGCGGCGATGTGATGCTTGATAAAATATCAGATGAAGGTATAGTGGAACTGAAACTTCTGGGTTCATGCAACACGTGTCCGCTCAGACCCATGACATTAAGAGCCGGGATTGAACGCGCTTTAATGCATGAAATACCTGAAATTAAAAGAATTGAGTGTTTTAACTAACGTTTTTTGAATATTAAGACTGTTAATTTACAAAAGAGTATATTATATTAGGACATGTTATATTTATTTATTGTAATTGTACTTAGTTATCTAGTGGGTTCTTTCCCCACAGCCCTGGTTTTTGGCAAGCTGTTCAAGGGTGTTGATGTAAGGCAGCTTGGCAGCAAAAACATGGGAAGCACAAATGCTTTCCGCGTGCTTGGCTGGAAGGTAGGCGTGCTTGTGCAATTGGTTGATATTGCCAAAGGATTTATCGCAACGCTGCTTATCAGCAAGCTGTTTTTTGGCAATCTGCCGTTTGAAAACCGCACTCCATTTCAGGATATTACAATTGTGCAGCTGATAGCCGGTATTTCGGCAATAATAGGCCATGTATGGACAGTCTTCGCAGGATTTAAAGGCGGTAAGGGTATAAATACAACTGCCGGCATGCTGCTGAGCCTTGCGCCAATTGATGCGACAATAGCAATTGGAATTTTTATACTTGTATTAACATTTTCAGGATATGTATCACTTGGTTCAATAGTAGCTGCGTATTCCTTCCCCAGCGCGATGTTTATCAGGGAAAACTTCTTTGGCGTAAATATTGACGGCTATCATACGCTGATATATTTCAGTCTGGCAGTATGCATATTTTTAACCTACAACCACAGAGCAAATATTAAACGGCTTATGTATGGCGAAGAGAACAGGTTTGAAAAATGGTGGAAGGTCCGCTGGATACAAATTGATGCGCCGTTCAAACGGAAGAAAAAAGTAAAAGATCTTTAAACACAAAAGGCGGTGTTAAACCGCCTTTTGTGTTTATATTATTTTAATATTTATGTATTACCCTTTTGTTGATAAGAAGAACAACATTATACTTTCATATTTTACTTTATCATAATCATCTTCCTGCTGTGTGTAAAACTGCCGCTTTCGATCCTGTATATATAAATCCCGGAAGGCATTTGAGATGCGTTCCAGTCAGCCTTGTAACTGCCGGGTGCTAACTGTGTTTCGAAAAGTGTATGCACAAGCCTGCCGGTTATATCATAAATCCTTATCGAGGTATAACCCACTTTTGGGATACTGAAATTGATATTTGTAACCGGATTGAACGGATTAGGATAATTCTGCTCAAGTAAAAAATCCTTCGGCACTTCATTGCTTATTGGTGTTATACCAATAGGCGCGCCGCCGCCATCTGTAGTTTTTAATACAGTGTTATTTTCACCTGAACAATAACCGGTTAAATCGTTAATAAAAAATATATTATATAATTCACTACCTGTACCAGTTGTTTGTAAAAACCAGTTAGCGCCGGCGTTGGTTGTTTTAATTATTTGCCCGCTATAACAACTTGCATAACCAGTGTTAGCGCTGGGAAAATGGATAGAATAAATCCTGTTTGATGTCGGGATATTATATTGCAGCCAATTTACACCTCCATTTGTGGATTTTAGCATATAACCTTTTGAGGCTGCTCCAATGTAGCCTGTCAATGTATTTACAAAATACATAGCACTGAATATACCCCAATTACTCGGCAAATAGTATTGAACATTCCAGTTATTCCCTCCATTCGTGGTCTTCATTACCACACTTGTATCCAAAAAATAGGTAATACCGGAAACAAATCCGGTTTCTGAATCAATGAATTGTATTTTATACAGATTGTACTCAATGCTTAAAGGATTATTAACTATAAACCAGTTAGCACCCCCATTGATAGTTTTTACAATTTTACTAGTCTCACCGCAGGCATAACCTGTATTCACATTGACAAAGCTAATATCGTTGAGTGTTAGATTTGACGGGTTGATTTGCATAACATAGTTATCTCCAAAGTTAGTAGTTTTGTAGATTTGTGCTCCACTGGTTGAATAGCCTGTATTTTGATCCGGAAAACTCATATAACCGCCAAAATTAATTGAATACCAATTATTACCTGCATTTGTTGTCCTATAACCTGAGATTATTCCTGTATTAGTATTTTTGAAATATATATCACCACCGCCAAATGATGTATTCAAATTTTGCCAGCCTTGTTGTGGGTATATACTTGTAACTGCAATCGATAAGAATACAGCAATGATAAGCAATTTATTATTTCTTTTAATTGTTTTCATAATCATTCTTAAAATTTTGTTAACGGATAATAACCAGCTTTTTTTGATCTACAAAATTACCTGTCGAAGATCCAGGATTTTGAAGGGCTATCATTTTATAAAAATATATGCCACTAGAAACCAGATTACCATATTCATTAGTACCATCCCAAAGTTTATGTCCGTAGCCTTTGCTTTCAAAATTATCTACTAATATTTTAAGCTCGTCTCTTTACTCAGAAATACTATCAATAATTTAATCAAAAAAATGATTTATTCTACATAAAAAATAGAGCAGTAAACTTGCATTCACTGCTCTATTGGTCAATTAACATAAGAGACTCTCCTTCGTGCTAGGCCTTTTTTCGGGTGCATCCGATATAATCGGAATATTCACTGGTGATTTTAAGCCTATCTAACAATAAACATGTTTTCCTTGATAACTTGTTTATTCAGCTCTATTCTGTAGTTCAGCACACTGCCCGAAAGATTATATTTTGGCTTCCAGAACACCGTGTGATCCCCCACTTCAAGATGTCCGGCCGGAAGTTCATCAATTTTTAAGCCTATCAGGTTGAAAATCTCAAGGGTAACTTCTCCGGGCTTTTCTATGCTGAATTTGATCTTTGACAATTATATTATTCCTTTTATTTATAAATTCTGTTCGATGTATTTAGATACATATGTTCCATCTTCTTCATAAACATAAACCCAAATTGCGCCATCTTCGTATACTTTTATGTAAATCCTGGCTCCGTTTGATTCTGCTGTAGTTACTTTACTTGAAGCTGCAAATGTATTAACTGTTGAAAATCCGGTTAAAAGGCTAAGAGTTATTGCGATGGTTAATAATGTCTTTTTCATTTTTGTGTTTTTTTAATAGGGTTTTAAATTATTTGTTTTATTGTTTGTTTATTTTCTTATCTGTTCAAACATAACTCATAAGAATCGAGTCTGCCACTACTTTTTAGGCCATGAGTTGCTTATTTTTCTGATTCCTGTAACGATATTTCTTGAAAATACGCTGTTTTTGCGCTATTTTTTAATGAATTTTACTATTGACTACGGAATTTGAGTTGCTTATATTTACATATAAATAATTGCGAAAATGCTCGATTACGCGTTTGTAGAATTACTGGAATCCTTTACCAGAGATGAAATAAGATCACTCAGAAAGTTCATAATATCACCTTATTTTAACCGCAGCCAAAAAGTGGTTAAATTATATGATATTATCATCAAATTTCATCCAAACTTCGAAAGCCCGAAACTTTCCAAGGAAGAGCTGCATAAAAAAATATCCCCAGAGCTTCCGTATAATGAAGTAACCATGCGAAGGCTTTTATTTGACCTTCAGCAGCTTATTTCAAAATTCCTGAAACAGCAGTATGTAGAAAGAAAAGAAGCAGAAACGGCAATTTTCACAGTAGAGGAACTTGCCATCCGTGGCTCTGAAAGAATGCATGCTATCACAATAAGGGATGCTGAGAAACTGGTGAATTCAGTGGATCACATTGATGCTGATACATGCCTGAACAGGTTCAAGCTTGAGACCGAAAAATTCTATTTCGGTATGATAAACGACAAAATAGATAAAAAAAGATTTGTTGATTCAGAAGCCGCTAAACTAATAAACGGCATTACGTACTTCATAAGTTATTTTATGCTTGAATCAATAAAACACAACGATACACTGCTTAACTACTCGCGTTCATTCAATATCAAGCAGAATAAAAAATTTATTTCCCAGTTCCTCGACCTGTTTGATTTCCAGAGATTGGAAATATTCATGAAATCGCATTCACTTGCCGGAATTGAAATTGTTCAGGCTTATATAAATTCACTTAAAACATATTTGTATTTTGATAATGATGAATATTATTCACAGCTTAAGTCTTCTGTTTTTGATAACCTCGATAAATTCAGTATAACGGATAAAAACTTCCTGTTTTCAAAGCTCAGCGGGTATTGCATCTTAAAAAATGGATCTCTTAATGCTGCTGATATGAGATATGAAAACGAACTTTTTGATATATACAAGAAAATGCTGGTTGATAAATATTACCAGACAGAATCCAGCAAATTTATGCCTGTGGATTTGTACAGGAATATCCTTATACAGGCTGTTAAGATGAAAGAACTAAGGTGGCTTGAGGAATTTATTGAAGAATACGGCCGCCAGATACATCCGGGAAGAAGAACAGATATTATTAACTACAGTTATGCTTTCTTAAGATTTGAACAGGGTAACTTTAATGAAGCCCTTAAATGGCTTAGCAAAATTCGAATGGAAGAATTTACATACCATTTGGATATCCGCAGTCTGTATATTATGACATATTATGAATTGGGTGACTTTGAAACTGCTTATTCCGCGGCTAATGCTTTCAACAAATACTTAAAAACCAATGCAATGGTAAGCCAGGAAAAAAGAATTGGCTCGGAGAACCTTTGTAAATACGTTATCAAACTTATCAATTATAATAATACAAATTCCAGAACAGATCTCAGCACACTTACCTTAAAGCTGAATAAATGCAAAAATGTTAATTCCAGGACCTGGCTGCTTTCCAAAGTACAGGATCTGGACAGCTCAGTTAAAAGAGCAGTATAAACCTTTTCTAACACCATAAATTAACATTTTATAAGTAAATTTTTATAGATAAATTTGCTTATTATGAATATATGCATTCTCGGTTCAGGCGGCTGGGGCACAGCACTTGGTATTATTCTGCATAATAACAGGCATAAAGTAACATTATGGGAGTATGACAAAGAATATGCCCATACACTCAATGAATACCGCGAAAACTTCTATTACCTTCCCAAGATCAAGATTCCCGAAAAGATAAACATTAGCTGCGAAATTGGTGAAGCTGTTAAAAGCGCTGATCTGATTGTAGTAGCAACCCCAACGCAGTTCATCCGCAGCGTTATTGAACACATTAAAGATATTGATTTCACCAACAGGGTGATACTCAGTGTATCAAAAGGTATTGAAAATCACAGCCTAATGACAGTTTCACAGATTTTCCAGGATGTATTTAAAAATATCCGGAAAAATAACATTACAGTCCTTTCGGGACCTTCGCATGCTGAAGAAGTAGCAAAACATATTCCTACCGCCGTTGCGGCAGCCGGATATGAGGAAAAAAACTCTGAAGTAATACAGAAAGCTTTTTCAAACAAGTATTTCAGGGTTTACAAAAGCAGTGATGTAGTTGGTGTTGAGCTTGGAGGTGCATTAAAGAATGTAATTGCAATTGCGGCAGGAATTGCAGACGGCGCCGGGTTTGGCGATAATACAAAGGCCGCCATTATGACCCGCGGTATCAG
>JAUQWQ010000213.1 GCA_030835085.1 Ignavibacteria bacterium | reverse complement strand
GGTGTATCATTAATAAAACACCGGCTGTAAGCCTTGGTATATAATTCACGCCTTATTATGAGATTATCACCAATTGATTCAATTTCATGCTCCTTTAAAATCCCGCCAATTGCTTTTGCATTTTCCTTTGAAATACTCACAATCCCTTCAATTATCATTTTATCCTTATTTTTACTGATAATTGAATAATCTGCCCTGCCACCCAATAATAAATTAAGCGCATTTATGAGTATGGACTTCCCCGCACCGGTTTCACCGGTAATTATGTTAAATCCATTTGAAAGATCAATTTCAATGTTCTTTAACAGCAGGTAATTTTTTATTGTGAGTTTTTCGAGCATGAACCCTGAACAAAACAATTTTAAAATTATAAAATAACATCAATAAAACAAAACACCATTTAACTATTTATCCCGCCTGTTGGCTACACTACTATACTTAATCTTTATTATATAAAAAAGAAAAGACGTAGTAGTAGTGCTGTTGATAAGTATAAATTTAATGGTTTATCTTTAAATATAGAATGAAAATAAAACAAATGAAGCATTTTTATGTTAACAGGTTTGTGGAATACGTGCCGGGTTGTTAACATCGGCCAACACACATATTATAAAAACAAAAGCTATCCGCGGAATGTGGATAGCTTGATATAAATTTATGATGTATCAACATTTTTATGTTAATAACATCTCCTTGATTTGCTCAAGTTTATCTTTGAACGAAGGATCTTTGTTAATAACTTCTTCAATACATTTGCAGGCGTGAATTACCGTTGCGTGGTTCCTTCCGCCAAAATGCGCGCCGATAGTCTGCAGCGATGATGAAGTTAATTCCTTGCTTAAATACATTGCCGTGTGTCTTGCGTGTACGATTTCCTGCTGTTTTGATTTAAGCCTTAACAACGATTCATCAATATTAAAATATTTTGAAACCGATGCTATTATCACGCTGATATCAATGTTCTGCTTGCGGTTCTTAATGCCACCGAATTTTAACACACTGCGTTTTGCCATATCAATGTTGATAGGGGAGCGGGTAAGCTCGGCATCAAATAAAAGACTCTTTAAGCAGCCTTCAAGCGAACGGATGTTATCCTTTATATTTAATGCTATGAATTCAAGTACCTCGTACGGAACGCCGAAACCTTCTTTTTCACACTTTTTATTTAAGATGGCAATCCTTGTTTCCAGGTCAGGTGCCTGGATATCCACCGTCAAGCCCCACTGGAAGCGGGTTATGAGGCGTTCTTCAAGGCCCTCAAGCTGGTGAGGAGGTTTATCGCATGAAAGGACTATCTGCTTTTTGAGCTGGTAAAGCGAATTGAATATCTGGAAGAATGAATCCTGTGTGCTTTCTTTGCCTTCCAAGAACTGGATATCATCAACAATCAGCATATCAAGCGACTTGTAGAATCTTTCAAACTCATGCGCCTTATTCATGCGGATACTTTGAATGAAATTGGTGGTAAAATCCGGACCCGAAAGATACATAATCTTCATCTGCGGGTTCGCGGCTTTTATCTGGTTGCCTATAGCCTGCATCAAATGAGTTTTACCAAGTCCAACGCCGCCATAAAGCATCAACGGATTATACTGCGCACCGGGTTTATTGGCAATTGATATTGCCGCTGCCGTGGCGAACTCGTTGTTTTTTCCTTTAACAAAATTTTCAAAGGTGTATTCGGGATTCAAAAAGCATTTCTGCGATAGGGCAGGGTCGCTTTCAGGTGTTACCTGTACGGCTGTTATTCCCGGCCTGTAAAAATTGGGATCGAATGTATTCTGGTCAGTACCGGCGCGGGTTATGTTGCCGTGCTCAACTGCCGGGGGAGTTTCGATAAGCTCAGGCTCCTGAGAAAATGTTGTGCGCGGATCGATTACATAAACGATCTTTGCATCATCACCAAGTATGGACCTGATGGCGCGGATAACAATATCACCGAAGCGCGAAATTATCATTTCGTAATAATCCTGGCTTGGAACGGAGATTGTTAAAGTGCTGCCTTCAAGTGAGCGCGGCTTTATTGGTTTGAACCATGTGTTTAGCTTTAAGTCAGAAACATTGAGCTTAACAATATCCATAAAGCGAGTCCATGTGTTGAACGCCTCCTGAATCTTGATATCATTTTTCAGCTGCTCGTTTTCAAGGGATGTTTCAGTGCTGCTTTCTGTGGTTATCGTTTTTTCGATTGATGGATTTAAGTAGGTATCTTCGTTCTGTTTTAATTCGTGTCCGTTCAATTTCTTCTCTTTAAAAATATTATGTGGTTGAAAGATCTGTTAACGTTTTGCTAAGTTTCTATTTTAAACAAGTAAAGCCGGTTAGTTTAGTATTAAGATTAAATTAAACGCTTTATTTATATAAATACTTCAATATCCAAAAGTA